>DIPB01000089.1:14296-18163 GCA_002426275.1 Firmicutes bacterium UBA5499 | reverse complement strand
GCCTTTCCGGTCCCTGCAAAGGAAACCGCCAGCTTCCTTCCTGCCCGTAAATCACCGCAGTCTGGCCGGAGTCCCGGCCGGTCATCCAGCCGACACAGAGACACAAAACCAAAAACGCCAGCAGCGCCAAATCCGCTTTGGTATAAAAATCTCGCCGGGGGACACAATTGATCTGAGTATCTCGCAAAGGATGTGAGCCTCCTGGTTGCCAATTGGCTTTCAATCATTCTCGCCGCAATCGCCGGCATCACAATGGCAGTTCAAGGCACCCTTAATTCTCTCTTGAGCAAAACAGTCGGCCTTTTGGAGACCACCTTCTGGGTACAGCTGATAGGGGCGATTGCCGCGGCACTGCTTCTGTTCGTCTTCCGCCTGGGAGAGGGCAACCTGCTGCAGCTGGGAAGAGCTCCCTGGTATTCCCTGTTGGGAGGACTGCTGGGCGTGGCCATCACCTTTTTCGTGGCTGGCAGCATTGCCAAGGTGGGAGCGACAACCGCCACCACGGCCATCATCGTGGGGCAAGTGGCCACTGCCGGCCTTTTGGATCACTTTGGCCTCTTGGGCCTGAAAAGCTGCCCTTTCACGCTTCTGGATGCGGTGGGAATCGTTTTGCTTGCCATCGGCGCCAGGCTGCTGCTCCATTGAGGCCAGTATAACATAGCCGCCTGGGCAAATAAAGGAGTTGCCGCCGATTTGTCGAACCTTTGTCTGAGAGGTGGCAAACTGTGACGGACAATTTCTATTTAGACTCCCATAAGCTCCGGGAAGCTCTCCGGGAAGCAAAACAATGTCCCATCTGCCAGATCGTGGAAGACGCGCTGCGCTGGCATCTGGAAAGCTTCGTTACAGAACACGTCAACGACGTAAAAATCAGAGCCCTGTGGCGGGAGGCGGGCGGACTGTGCCCCCAACATACCAGCTTGCTGGAGAAAATCGGCCCTCCCTTGCCCCGGGCGATTCTCTATCTGGACCTGATAGGAAGCCTCACTCCTCCCGAAAGAAGGCGGCAGAGAAAAGCGCGGTCCTGCCCCATCTGCCAGCAGGTATCCCAGATTGAAGCAGGATACCTGGGACTTTTGGCAGAAGGGCTCGCCCGAGGCGCCTTTCAAGAGCTGCTCGCGGAAAGCGAGGCCTTTTGTCTGCCCCACTGGAAAAAATTCCTGGCTTTAAGCAAACCCGGTCCAGCCCAGATTGTTCAGCAGGCGCAGCTAAAGAAAATAGCGAGCTTAACAGGCGACTTAGCGGAATTCATCCGCAAGAACGACTGGCGTTACCAAGACGAGACCGTTCTGCCTCAAGAGGGAGAAAGCCCGCGCCTGGGCGCTCGTTTTTTAGCCGGCTCCCTGTGGCTGGGAACGCAAGGAGAAAAATAAAATGTACGATGTGATCGTCACAGGCGGCGGTCCGGCAGGCAGCCAGGCCGCGCGCCTGTTGGCTCAAGAAGGCTTTCAAGTGCTGATGTTGGAGAAAGGCGCGCCCGGAAGGAGCAAATGCTGTGCCGGGGCCGTGAGCGGCAGAGCCCTGCAATTCCTGCGCGGAATCCAACTGCCGGCTTGCGTCGATTTACATACCGTGCGTCTCGCCTATAAGGGCGAGGAGCTAACCTACACTTCCCCGGATCCCATCGCCAAGTTCGTGGTGCGCGGCAAGCTGGATGAAATCCTGCGCGAGGCCGCGGAAAAAGCCGGCGCTGAAATTCGTTACCACACCCCGGCCGCAGACATTCGCCCGCTGGGAGACAAAGTCGAGGTGGAAACGTCTGCCGGCAAACTCCAAGCCCGCTATTTGATCGGCGCCGACGGGGCCACAGGCATCAGCCGCCGCCTTGGCGCAAACAGGCCGCAGCGCATGGCCATTGGCCTGGAAGGGGAGATCTTCCTGCCTGCGGCCAGGGAAAAATATCAGCAGACGGCTTTAATCGATCCCAGCGGGGTACCGTACGGTTACTGCTGGCTTTTCCCCAAAGCGGATCGCCTCTCTGTGGGAATCGTGAGCTTCAGCAGCAAGCCGGCGCCCCTGAAGAAGCATTTTCAGCGTTTCTTACAAACCTATGGCCTGCCGCAGCCGGAAACACTAGCCCACCCGCTCCCTGCGTTGGCGCCCGGGAAACTGGTGATCGGCGGCTGCCTTTTGGCCGGCGATGCCGCGGCGCTTGTGGATAGGTTCTCCGGCGAAGGGATCGCCTATGCCCTTCAAAGCGGGACGCTGGCCGCAGAGACAATCGGCTCTGCCCTGAAGGCAGGCGGAGACATAGCGAGCTATCAGCCGCTAGTGGAGAGACAAATCTATTCCCAGCTCAAAATCACCTCTAAGCTGCAGAAAGCATTCTGGTTCTGGCCACAGCTCTCCCACGCTGTGCTGAAAGGCCGCACATCCCTCTTGGGACAATATTTTGACACTGTGGCGGGAAAGCAATCTTATGAAGACCTCGGCAAGGAACTCAAACGGGAATTTGCGCCCGGCCGCCGGTTAAAACGTGAATGACGATGGCGCATTCAAGCCGCTTCTTCTCAATCCTGCAGCCCAATTGATCCGGCAGCAGAAGATCTCCGTTCTTCGCTAACGCATTGGCATGACAGCCGCCGCTGCAATACAGCTGTGCCCAGCAGAGGCGGCATTTTTCTTTCTTCAGGATATGAGCCGCCCTAAACTTTTCGCTCATCTCAGGCCTTTCGACGCCGCTGAAAACAGTGCCCACCCGGTAGGCGCTCTGGCCGACGAACTGATGGCAAGGATACAGATCGCCTTTGGGGCTCACAGCCAAATAAGCATGTCCAGCGCCGCAGCCCAAAAGCCGTTTGGCAAGACACGGCCCTTTGGCCAGATCGAAATTGAAATGGAAAAAAGAAAACGGCCGGTCTTCCCTTCGGCGCTGCAGATAATAGGAGGCGAGGCGCTCATACTCTCGCTCAATCAGCGGCAGCTCCTCTTCCCGCAGCCGATAGTCCTGGTCCGTCACCACAGGCTCCAGCGAGATGTTGGCAAAGCCGGCTTCCGCCAGGTACTTTACGTCCTGCGTAAAATCCAGATTGTAGCCGGTGTAAGTGCCGCGCACCCACCAGTTATCGTCTGTCTTGCGCGCCACCGCCTCTTTCAGCTTCGCTAAAACCGCTCTGTGGCTGCCGCCGCCGCCGGCTGTGGGCCGCATCCGATCGTGAATTTCGGGCCTGCCGTCGATGCTCAAAATCAGGCCCAACTGCTCCCTGTTGATGAAGTCCATTTTTTCGCTGTCCAAGAGGAGACCATTGGTGGTGAGGGTGAACTTAATCTTCTTCCCCAATTTGGCGGCGTTCTCCCTGCCGTAGACTGTCAGCTCCTTGACCAGCTCCCAGTTGAGCAGCGGCTCGCCGCCGAAAAAGTCCACTTCACAGTTTTTCCGAGGGCCGCTGAGCTGCAGCAAGAGATCCAAGGCGGCCTTGCCCACCCGACCGCTCATCAGCCCCCGCTCGCCGCCGAAAGCGCCTTTGCCCGCAAAGCAATAACGGCAGCGCAGATTGCAATCATGGGCTACGTTCAAGCACAAGGATTTGACGTACATGGGTCCTGTCTCCAGCTTGCTGGCAAACAAAGCCGCCTGCTGGGCAAAACGCGCCTCGGCCGCTCTTGCCTCTTCGCAGATGGCGGCGAGCTCCGCCAGAGCTTCGCCGCTGCTTTCAGATGACAGATCTTCTCCCGCCAGAAGCCGCCAGCAGGTGTCGTCCAGCTGCCAAATGGCGCCGGTTGAGCCGTGCACTAAAATTTTAGTTCCAAATAAAGAATAACGGTGGAATGATCCACCGTTGAGAAAAGAGATCTCGTCCATTATTATTGCTCTTTCTGACAATTTTGATTGCCTACGGTGCAGGAAGTCTTGCAAGCTGACTGGCA
>DIPB01000089.1:13900-14182 GCA_002426275.1 Firmicutes bacterium UBA5499 | reverse complement strand
GAAGTCTTGCAAGCTGACTGGCAGGAAGCCTGACACTCGCCGCAGCCGATTTGCTTGCCGTTGCCCAAAATCGTTCCCGCGTCAATTCTCTTTATATGTTTCACTATTCCCAACCCCCTTTTCCCACATTATAGCATACCGCGGCCGAAGATTAAAGAGCTGTTACCTAGCGGTGAGGTGCTCTATGGCAACGCCGCTTCTGCGGATTCTCCCCGCGACTTTCACTTTAATCGGCACCCGGCTAAACTGGCGCCGCCAGTCCATCGCCTTCCATTGCTCAGC
>DIPB01000089.1:8422-13823 GCA_002426275.1 Firmicutes bacterium UBA5499 | reverse complement strand
ATCGCCTTCCATTGCTCAGCGGAGACGGTTCCTCGCACAAGCTCTCCAAAGCCGATAAAGTCGCTGCCCAAATTCTGGGCAATCGCGATGGTGTCGGTTATTTCTTTTTTGATCTCTTGCGCCAAAAGGCCGCCCACTTTCAGAAAGAAAGCTTCATCCACCTTCTGACCCGGTCCGAAGACTTCCAATATTTCTCCGCTGGCAGATACCTCCACGGAAATGCTGACCTTGTTTCCGCTAACGCGCGGCTTGATTTCAGCGGTCACGCCATGAACGTCCACAGAGACGCGTCTTCCCTCGTTGGGCACAACCACCGCCATGGGATCCCGGAACTCCTCTTTGAGCCACAAATAGCCCCGGGTCTGCTGGGTGGAAAGCCAGCCGCACAGGTTGCCGCCGCGAAATACCCCCGCGCCATTCAGCTGCAGCGTTTCATTTTTCTTTTCATCGCCTTTGACGTCTAATTTGGCTTTTTCCAGACGCGGCAGCAGCGCGTCGCGTCCCGGAGTTGTGAAGAGAATCATCATTTGCGGAATATCCACATTGGGCGCCAGCCCCACGTCAGCCGTCCGCTCCGCCAAGCCTTCCAAATAAGAGCCGGACAGTCTCTCCTGGGGAGGCTTGATCTTCATCAGCTCATAGGCCTGCCCTTTAACCAAAAAGGCCTCCGTGCCAACGCTGATCTCCCGGTCTCGGGTGAGCCAGTCCAAATATTCCGGCATTCCGTGCCTGGCAAACTCCTCGCCGATCATGACTGCCTGCAGATGGCTGAAAATTCCTCTCCGTCCGTGCTTTCTGGTGAAATAATTATGAAAAGCCTCGTACAGATTGCGGCCGCGGACCGTGACCAGATAATACAGTTCTCCGCCGGCAGAGGAGCCTTGTCTTTGCGATGAGGTCAACTGATCCGTGTTGATCACCTGAAAGCTGAGCAAAACTTTGTTCCCTGGGACTCGATCTACGCCCATGACTGTGATGAATTTCAGTTCCTCTATTTCCCGCCTGTCCCAGCAGCCGCTCAGCAGAAGCGCGCAAAACAATAACGGCAAAAGCGGCGCTTTTTTCATTTTCGCTCACCCCGCTTCTTGAAAGTAAACGGCAGCAAGACCAGAGGCAAACCGAACCCCAAAAACAAACCCAAATATTTGCCGAAGGCCAAAACGTATTGAAACACAGTCAGCATATCCTCTGGGATCAAAGCCAAAGGAAAGGAGAGCGAAAGCAGTATTCCCACAATGAGCTTAGCGTTATCTTTGTCGAAAACTGCGGCCAGGAGTTTAGCAGTCAAAAATACCAACAGGCTGGTCTTGACATAGACAGATAAATACCATACGGCCATGAAAAACGGCTCAAAGCGATGGATGAATCTGCCAAAAGCCACATTTCTGGCCAGCATCAAGACGGGGAAGGGCACAGAGGCCGTCCAGACCGCGCCGAATGAACCCACAGCCATCAGGGTGACGCTGGTGAAAATCAGGCCGACTAATGCCGAAGCCACGATAACGCTCTTCCAGGTCCCCTTTTTCCCCTGAAGCGCGGGAACTAAAGCTAAAACGATTACCCCTTCGCCAAAATAATGAGTGACAGCCTCGGCTCCTCTGAAAATCGGCCAAAAGCCGGCGCCCAGCAAAGGTTTAAGCCTTTGCAGGCTCAGCAGCGGCAAGGACCCGACGACGACCGTTAAAAAGATGATCAGCAGCGGGAAAAAAAACGCCTGGGCTGAGCGGGCGATGGCTTCCAGGCCAAAGGAAGCCAGCAAAAACACATTGAGGCTGAAAACAAGCAGCAGGACGCTGAGGGGGGTGTAGGGCATCATGCCCACGACTGTAGCCGAGCCGAAAATCCTCAGCAGCCAGGGCACGTAAGCGAAGAGCCCCACGGCGAAAACCAGGCACACGGCTTTACCCCAAAACTTTCCCAACAAAGCCTCAAGGGCGACCGGCAAGGGACCCGGAGGCAGCCTCAACGCCACCAAAGTGGCAATGGCGAGGACCAGAAAGCCTAAAACGGAGCCTAAGCCGGCGGAGAGCCAGCTCGCTTCCTGGGCGATTTTGGTCAGCACTCTGGGCAAAGTCAGCTGGATGGTGGCGGGAATGGTGTACAGCAAAAGCAGCGTCAACTGGCCTTGATCTATTTTTTCCAGAACCTTCATTCCCCTGATAGATCCACCTCTCCGTCTTTATTTTCGCCGTCCATGCTCCAATCACGCACTATTTGACCTTGCCGTCTTTTATTGCCTGTGTGCAGCCACTTAGGCCGCATGTCGCTTTTCCAGGGCGGCATGCGGACGATGAGATCTTTCAACGCTTCAGGATCAAACGGCGCCACCGGGATCATATATGGCTGCCCAAAGGAGGTGAGAGCGCACTGCACAGCCACGACCGCCGCCATTCCAGCCATGATTCCATACAGCCCCATGCTGGCTCCCAGAATCATGATGGGAAAGCGCAGCAATCTCACCCCCCGCTCCACGACAAATAACGGGACCACGAAGGAAGCGATGGAAGAAACTGCCACCACGATCACCAAAAGCGGGCTGACCAGCTGCGCCGTAACCGCCGCCTCTCCCAGCACAATAGCGCCCACAATGCCGATGGTTTGCCCTTCAGGCGCCGGCAGCCGCACTCCGGATTCTAAAATCAGCTCTAAAATCAATTCCATGATGAAAACTTCCACAAACGCCGGAAAGGGAACATTTGCCCTGGCAGCCGCAATGTTCAGGGCCAAGGGCGTAGGGAGCATTTCCTGATGAAAGGTGGTAATGGCGACATAGACGGCAGGCGCCCAGAGGGAAACGATGCCCGCCGCCAGACGGGCGAGCCTGATGAATGAGGTAAACGGCCATCTGAGATAATTGTCTTCCGCAGTCTTGAAAAAATCAAAAAAATTGACCGGAACGATGAGACAGCTTGGGGAGTTTTCCATCAGAATGCCAACTCTTCCCTCCCCCAAAGCGCTGGAGACCAAATCCGGCCTTTCCGTGAAGAAGGTGGTGGGAAAGATCGTCATGGGATGATCTTGAATTAAAAGCTCCAAAATGCTGTTATCTTCGACCAGATCCACGTCGAGACTCTGAATTCTTTCTTTGACCTCCCCAACCAAAGCCGGATTGGCGATCCCATCCAGGTAAATGACGGCGCCGTCTGTTTTGGAGATGCGGCCGATCCGAAACGAATCCAAGCGCAGCGTGCCGGTTTTCATCCTCATGCGCAGCAGCGCCACGTTAGATGAGATGCACTCTGTGAAGCCTTGATGAGGTCCGCGCCTTGCCGCCTCTGTTTGCGGCTCCAGCATCGGCCGCTCCGGGACCATTTTCATCCCTATGGCCAGCGCCCGCCGCGAACCTTCCAAGAATAAAATCGCGCCGCCGTAGAGCAGCGCGCTGACTGCCTCATCCTCGTATTCAAGCTCCTTGATTTTGCCGGATAGAATCAGATTTTCTCCGATCTTTTGACAGAGCGAATCCCCCGGCAGCTCTGCCAACGGGATACGCCTTTCCCTCTGCAAAAGCGGCTGCAGAATCTGCCTGCCGAACAATGTGGAATCTACCATAGTCTCCATAAAACACAGTTGGGCCGCAACGGACGGCTCAGTAGAAATAACCAATTGGCGCTGTTTAAAATCATAATTATTAATCCCCGCCAGCCGGCGAAGCCTTTGGGCATTTTCTTGGGCCGAGGCGGTAAACTTAATCCTCTGTTTGCCTTGTTGCGCCAAATCCAAAGGTGAAACCCGAGTTTTCTTTTTTTTCCCCAGAAAAGGCAGGCGCAAGTCAATCCCCCCTAAGCCGCTTTCACCTATTATTAACTAACTGGCGCCGCAATATGATTCCCATCCATTCCCAAAGGGAGAAAGCTGGAAGGAAGAGAATATTTCTATGTCAGCCTTATTTCTCCACCTTTGGCAGGAAGAAACAATGCTGACGCCGGCGGAAAGGAGGTTAGATCTTGCAGAAAACGCGACTTTACTTGGCAGCAATCTTCGTACTCACCTTGCTTTCTGTGGAGGCGCAGGCTTCCGAGCTTACGGTGCACGGTCTGTGGCAGCTGGACGGCGAAATCTGGGGCGGAAAGCTCACGGCTCCCGCCCAGGAAGAGAACCCTCCGGGCGTGGAGAAACTGCCGCGGGTGACAAAACCCGGCTGGAACCAGAAGCTGAATCTGGCTTTAGCCTGGGAGCCATCAGCCAGCTCTGGTTTCAACCTCGAACTGATGGATTCCGGCAACTGGGGAGTGGGCTATGCCTCGGACGGAAGCTGGGGCAGACAAAGCACCTTCGGCCCTTTCCTCATCCATCAGGCCTTTGGCAGCTATGCCAAAGAAAAATGGCATGTCCGGGCAGGCAGGCTCCAGCCCACATGGGACAATAGTCTCCTGGGAGGAGCGCCCATTGCCTTGGAAGGTTTGGAAGGCGGCTTGCCTCTAGGAGGGATAACAGTGGGGGCGGGCGCGTTCCAACTCAGTTCCCTGTATTGGCCAGGCACGGATTACGTGGTGGAGACGGATACGCTCTTCAGCCTCTCTCTGTCCGGGCGGCGGGAAAACCTGGCTTGGAATCTGCTTGCAGTGCCCGACGAATTTGGCTCTGCCCGGGCTTTGGGCGGAAAGGCGTCCTTCGGCGCTTTAGGCGGCGTCATCTCAGGCGAGGCTGCCGTCTGGCAAGGCGACGGCAAAGCTGCTCCGGCCTTTATGCTCTCCGGCAACTGGCAGTGGAAAAGCTCCGCCTTTTCCTTGGCCGTGGCCATGGCGGATCCAAAATTCGCTCCTATTTTGTCATCGCTCAGCGGTCAAGCGCCAGACCAGCTGCTCTCCCAGCAGGCGCTGCCTTTTACCACAGGTTCCGGCGGCCTTGCGGCATCCTGGGGCAGGCGGTTGGGAAACGTCGTGCTGGAACTTCACGGAGCCGCTCGGAAGGTGGAAGACGCATGGCAGCAAAACCTCGGCGCTGCCTTATATCTGCCCCAGAGCGGCGGAGAATTTTCTCTCGCCTTGGATTTCCTGAAGGCAGAATCCAAGGCTGCCAGGCTCAAGGCAGGCTGGGAAATTTCATTCTGAGGAGGAGTTTATGAACAATCTCATCGCGTTAAGCATTTGTCTGTTGTTGTCCGCAGTGAGCCCCAATCAGGCAAGCCAGGATCTCTCCGGCAGAAAGATCGTCGTCGATCCCGGTCACGGCGGCAATAATCCCGGCGCGGTCGGGCCCACGGGGCTTAAGGAATCAGACGCTAACTGGCGGGTAGCTGAAGGCCTGAAGTATTACCTGGAAACTCGCGGTAACGCCAAAGTGCTCATGACCCGTCCTGCCAATCAGGATGCCAGCTTGTCCAGCAGAACAGCCAAAGCCAACAGCTGGGGCGCGGAACGCTTCATCTCCGTGCACCATAATGCGGCTAGCAACCCCA
>DIPB01000089.1:7132-8319 GCA_002426275.1 Firmicutes bacterium UBA5499 | reverse complement strand
CCCAACTGGAACGGAGTTGAAACCTACTCCGCTCCCAATGCCAGCTGGGCCAGCCGGGACTTGCGCAATAAAATTCAAGACCGCCTAGCCGGCGGCCTGGGCACAGGCGATCTGGGAGCCAAAACGGCAAACTTCTACGTGTTGCGCAATACCAACATGCCGGCAGTCTTGGTTGAAGCCGGCTTTGTGACCAACAGGTATCAGGAGGCCAGGCTGAAAGACCCGGAGTATAACTGGAAGGAAGCTTGGTATATCTACGCCGGGATCGCGGATCACTACAATGTAAAGCCTTGAATTCCCGCAGCAAGCTGACGGGGCTCTCGGCTAAAATCTATCGCAAGAAAGGCTGTCCGGTGGGCAGCCTTTCTGCTTTCAGCGCTGTGGGGTTTTCCCGACAGTTCTCATCAATCAGCTGGCTCCGTTGAGAATCAGCAAGTGACTTCCTGGAGCAAATTCAACCGCATCATTCGTCGCCAAAAGCGCATCTACGCTTTGGCCATAACGGCTGGCCACTTTCCAGGGCGTATCCCCGCTCTGTACGATGTAGTAAACCATGGAGATCTCATCGGAAAGCTGCGTAACGTCGGTAGCCTCCGCGACCAACTCCAATTCCTCAATCTGCGTCACTTGGGCCAGCACCTTTCCGTCCAAATGCACGCGCAGGGAAGCTGGATCCAGTAGCTCCCATCCCAGTTCGCTCAAGACTAATTCACAGGTAGGCTGCATCTCCTCTCGGGCGCCGCCGATGGGGACCATCTGTTCTAAACGCATAGCTTCAGTCCAGGTCACTGTCCGGAAGGGAGAATCGGCCGCGGCATCATCCACCAGGTAGAGCAGATCAAACCCCACCTGAGCTTCCACCACAACTCGCTCTTCAACTATCTTCACTTCCTGCGAGCTGATAAACGGCGCCAAACGCAGCACTTGAGAGATGGGCAATTCTCCGGACGGCAGGATCAAACCTCCCTGCAGCGAAAATTGGCTGGTATTTTCCCCCACGAGTACTTCATGCCGCACGCTTTCCTTACGCTGGGCAACTTTAAGCTCGCCTTTGGGGCTTAAATCCGTCAGCAGCCGAATCTTGCGCTGCTCGAAAAGATCCAGGCTCACGACCAGCTCTAGGGAGACAACCACTTCCCTGGGCGATTGGGGAAGAAAACGGTATTTTTCCACGGCAAGGGTTACCT
>DIPB01000089.1:6843-6995 GCA_002426275.1 Firmicutes bacterium UBA5499 | reverse complement strand
CCCCGGGCTTTTTCTCCCAGAGCCGGAATATTAACGGCCAGCTCAAATGGTAAGACGCCGCGCAGATCCACGCTTCCCAACTGGGGCGGCACTCCTTCCGGAGAGACTGTGTAATATAAAAATGATAAATCCATTACCCCTGAAATCTCCGC
>DIPB01000089.1:0-6679 GCA_002426275.1 Firmicutes bacterium UBA5499 | reverse complement strand
AATCCATTCCCCCTGAAATCTCCGCCACGCCGCCGTTAAAATTCAGCGAAAGGTTTGTAGCCCTGGCCGTTGCCCGTCCTTGGATGATCTGGGATAAATCCGGCAGCTGCTGGGGCAGAATCAGCAACCCTTCTGCCGTCGTCTGCTGTTTTATGTTGTCTTGCGGCGCCGTGAAGCTGACGATCTTCTTTTCCAAAGATAATTGCCCTGGAGGTATGGAAAGAGCGTCAGTGGCAAGGGCGATTTTCCTTTGTTCAGATAAATTCACCTCAATTGAAACCATGGCGCTGAGATCCAATTCCTTGCCCAACCCTTCGTGGCTGGAGCCGCTGACCGCAAGCTGCACGTTGGCGTTCATGCCTGCTTTGGCTTCGCTGATCTCCAGCTCTTGTTCAAAAGGAAGACACCTTTGCCAGCTTTGGGCTTCCAGGGCGCTCCCCCAACCATTAGCCCTCTGGTATAACAAATCCACATTCACCGAACCTCTTATGGTCACCTTGCCTTCATCCACCTGGACGTTTTCTAAGACCGGCACAACATTCAGCTCCACTATTTTTTCCAGCTCTTGCTCCACGGCAAGCGCGCCTTCCACAATCGCCTGCGCGCTGTGCTGTCCACCTGGTATGGATAGCCATACTTGTTCGTTCTTTAAACTAATTGCCAATTTGCTTTCCTCCTTTCCACGGTTGAAACGCCCTTAAGCCCTTCTTTATACTATATGCAGCGAAAAAAAAAATGTGCCATTAAACTATGTTGCCGACAGCACATTTCCAACGATCACGTAGGAGGTTATCGAAAAGTTAGCCTACCGGCCTCTCGGATCCGTACGTGAACCTCACGGTGCATACGGCTTCTGTCATTCACTCATATTAAAAAGAGCCCAATGTACAAATGTACAGGTTCTCTTTTTCTAACTTGATATAGCCATTTTTCGGCTCTCTCCGTCGATATCCACGAAACTTCTCATACTCGCCAAGCCCACTTTATCAGGATAAACGATTGATAATTCATTCATCTTCGCAGCAACGCGCAAGGTGGTCTTTGCGGAACGGTCGCTGGTCTTTGGCATGCCGTAAGCATCGCCGAGGTAATCGCTGATTTCGGGCTGAACCTCCACGAAAATCTCCTCAGAAGCAGAGACCCAGGGCTTATGATGGACAAAGATATCATCGGCGGCCTCATCCAGAACATCAGTCAAACTGAAGAACAGCGGGTACCAATACTGGGCAGGCTGCCTTTAATCGGACAACTTTTTCGCCATACCAAGGAAACAGAGAGCCAAACTGAATTCATCATTTACATTACGCCTCATCTCATTACAGACGCTACCAGAGACTATCTAAAAGCCCCCGGCCTTAACGCGCCAGAGAAACCGTGACTCAATACAGTTCGCTTTGGTATGTTAAAATTAAGCAAACCGTTAAAAAAACCATAGAGCAAAAGGCTGGGTAGCCTTTTGCTCTATGGCCTGTATTAGTCCGTTCTTGTCGTCAATATCTATGCAGAATCCTGTACTGTCAAACGACGGCTTTGAATGTTATTTCAAAACCGTCGTTATCGCAGGCAGAACAAACCGTCATGTTTATAAGTTATGAATGCTGATATACTCCTTTGCGCTGGCCGGCCCGGAAAATTTTTCTACGCCGTCATCTGTGACCGCCACGAGTGTCGGCGCTTGAAGGATCCCATACTTTTCAACTAAATCCTGATGCTCGCCCGCGTCTATGACACGATAGGCAATTCCGGCTTCGGACAATGCTTTCTTGGTCATCGCGCAGTTTGCACAGGTGGGAGTGGTAAACAACAGCAACTCATTATTCCGCTCGGGGGAACTGCCGGCGAGCTGCGAGGCGGATTCCCCGACATGGTATACCTTGCGATCTTTAAACTCCTGCGTTTTCCCGTCGTTCCAGTTTTTCACGGGGCGGTAATAACCTGTGATCCGGCTATACACTTCCGCTTCCTGTCCGCATTCCGGGCACACGTAATGTTCGCCGCTGATATAGCCGTGCGTCCTGCATACCGAATAGGTGGGAGAGAGCGTGTAATAAGGTAACCTATAGTTTTCCGCGATTTTATGCACAAGCAAAGCCGCTGCTTTCCAGTCTGACAGCTTCTCCCCAAGATAAGCGTGAAATACCGTGCCGGATGTATACAGAACCTGCAATTCATCCTGCACCTCCAACGCCTCAAACAAATCGTCCGTAGCTCCCACCGGGAGATGGGAGCTGTTTGTATAATAGGGCGAGCCGCCGGACTTGGCCGCGGTAACGATATCGGGAAATCTCTTCACATCGTGCTTGGCAAGGCGGTAGGCGGTGGATTCGGCGGGCGTCGCCTCAAGATTGAACAATGCGCCATACTGCTCCTGATATTCCACAAGCCGGTTTCTCATATGATTGAGCACAGCTATCGCAAACTGCTGCATGTGCGTGTGAGTCAGATCTTCCCTGAGCCACTTCGCGTTCAGCCCAACCTCGTTCATTCCGATAAGCCCAATGGTAGAGAAGTGATTTTCGAAGGTACCCAGATACCTTTTTGTATAGGGGTATAACCCGGCGTTCATCAGCCTGGTAATTACGGTGCGCTTTGTGTCCAGCGACCGGGCGGCAATATCCATCAGCTTGTCCAAACGCTGATAAAAGTCCGCCTCATCCGCAGCGAGATAAGCGATGCGCGGAAGGTTAATCGTCACGACGCCGATGGAGCCCGTGCTTTCGCCACTGCCGAAGAAACCGCCACCCTTTTTGCGCAGTTCACGCAGGTCAAGGCGCAGGCGGCAACACATGCTGCGAACGTCATTGGGCTGCATGTCGCTGTTGATGTAATTGGAGAAATACGGTGTTCCGTACTTCGCGGTCATTTCAAAGAGCATGCGGTTGTTTTCCGTGTCGCTCCAATCAAAATCCCTTGTAATGGAATAGGTCGGAATTGGGTACTGAAAACCTCTGCCGTTGGCGTCGCCTTCGATCATGATATCGATAAACGCCTTATTGACCATGTCCATTTCTTTTTTGCAGTCTTTGTACTTGAAATCCATCTCCCGTCCGCCGACGATAGCGGGCAGCTCGGCAAGATCATTCGGCACCGTCCAGTCAAGCGTAACATTGGTGAACGGAGCCTGCGTTCCCCACCGGCTGGGCGTATTCACGCCGTAAACAAACGACTGGATGCACTGCTTGACCTCTTTATAGCTCAGGTTATCGACCTTTACAAACGGCGCGAGATAGGTATCGAAGGACGAAAAAGCCTGTGCGCCGGCCCATTCATTCTGCATGATGCCCAAGAAATTGACCATCTGATTGCACAGCGTGGAAAGATGACCGGCGGGGGAGGAGGTGATTTTACCTTCTACACCGCCCAACCCCTCCATTATAAGTTGCTTAAGCGACCACCCCGCGCAATAGCCTGTCAGCATGGCCAAGTCGTGGATGTGCAGATCTGCGGTGCGATGCGCGTTCGCCACTTCCTCGTCATATACCTCCGAAAGCCAGTAATTTGCGGTGATCGCACCCGAATTGCTCAAGATCAGCCCGCCGACCGAATAAGTAACGGTGGAGTTTTCTTTCACTCTCCAGTCGTCCACATTTACGTAGCTGTTTACCAGCTCCTTGTAGTCGAGAAAGGTGGATTTCGTGTTGCGCACCTTTTCCCGCTGCTTGCGGTATAAAATGTATGCCTTGGCAACGTCGGCATAGCCAGCCTGCACCAAAACCCGTTCAACGCTGTCCTGGATCTTTTCCACGCCGATCAGGCAATGATCAATTTTATCCTGATAATCGGCGGTTACCTTCAGAGCCAGGAAATCTATGATATCGGGATGGTATTGTCTGTTTTGGGCGTCGAACGCTTTGGTAATAGCATTCGCGATTTTACTGATGCTGAATTCCGAGATTGTTCCATCCCGCTTAATGACTTGATACATCGTCTACCACTCCCTCATACTGTAAAACGGCAATGCGATGCCGTCCTGGGTGCAAGCTTGTCCTCACAAAATAGTAATCACTACTATTGTAGTCTTTCCCTCACCGCTTGTCAAATGAAACCACCACCGGTTAAAAGGCTATGCATCCCTGATTTGAACGGACGCCACATAATCACGTACGATCTGCGCGAATGCTTCCAATTCAGTCTTTTCAAAGCCATGAAGTCCAGGTTGGATCACATCGCCCGAGTCCACAAAATTTTGCAGGAAATATCTCTTGGCTCCCTGGATCCACTTTCCGATCTCTGAAAAATCTTCTTTTATGTGCAATTCTTTTACCACGGTTGTGCGAAATTCATACTCAACAGGATCGTTCAGCAAAAAAGCCACGCTTTCGTTTATTTGCGACAGCATTTTTTCAGTCGTTCCCGCTGTTTTCGCGTAGCCGGCGGGAGAGTTCTTGATGTCCATCGCCACATAGTCGATCAGACCGCTGCCCACAAGCTCCTTGAGCCGGGCGGGAAGACTGCCGTTGGTATCGAGCTTTACCAAAAAACCGAAGGCTTTAATCTTAGCGATAAAAGCATCTAAACCTTCCTGTAAAAGCGGTTCCCCTCCCGATATGCAGACGCCGTCCAGCAGCCCTTTTCGCTTGGACAGAAAGCCAAAAAAATCCTCCTCCGCTATTTCCTGTGCCCCAGCGTTAAAAACAAGGGAGGCGTTATGGCAATACGGACAACGGAAATTGCATCCGCCGGTAAATACCGTGGCCGCGATTTTCCCGGGATAGTCAAGCACCGTCATTTTTTGCAGTCCTGATATTTTCAAACTATCGCCTCACAAAACATATATAGCCTGCCTTATTCTTCGCCATGCCGCCAGCAGTGTCCGCGGCAAAACTTACCTCGGAATTTTTGTCCGCAGGTATTTTTCATTGAACCGCAGGGAAGTTGTCCCCTTCTCCGTGGAATTTGAGCATAGCGGCTCCTCACTTTAAATGGTAAAATTATTGGTGAAAAAACAATAATTTAAGGAGGAACCGCAATGCAATTATCTCAAAATCAAAGCGTTGATGCAAGACAAATTTTTCACGAGGACATAATTACCTGATTTGAAAAAGTAAATGCACCTCCTTGGGTGCATTTAGTGTTACAAGGAGGATACCCCTTCCCCATACCGCTTTTGACGCTGCCGTCTGCGTTGACCTCTATTTTTGACTTGTCCAACAGCGTGGTGACTAAATCGGGGTCATGCACTTCCCCAGCAACTGCAAGCTTGATAGCGGTGTTAATAGCCGTATCCGTGAGCTTGGCTTGATAAGCTTCTGAAGCAGTCTTGTTTTCCGCTTCTAACTTCTCGATCTGTTTCTTTAATTCCTCGTTATCCCCAGCAGACTTCTTAAGTTCGGTTAACTGCTTATCTCTGTCTGCCACGTCCTTCTCCAGCTGCTTCTTGGCCTCGTTAACCTCATCAAAGCGATGCCTTGGGTACGTACCCAGTGTAATTTGCTTCCACCCCCTCTACAATAGCCTTAATTTGTTCGTCTGAAAGTCCTTTACCTTCCAAAAGTTTCTTCAACTCCATATTCATACGTCCCTTCATTTTCGCTTTTTGCCCGGTTGCGTCCGGTAATGTCTTGTTAGTTTACGCCCAACAATACCAAAATGGCGATAAAAATAGCACCCTTGGTAGGTGCTTGTCCTATCCCCGCTCTTGATGGTAAACTGTGGACAAGAGAGGATGGGTGGACTTGAACGACGATCCAGAATCAAGGATTTTTGACTCGTTTCCGTCTATTTACGTGGTTTATATCAACTTTTTATCCATTAACAATCATACAGTATTGGGCATAGTCCCGACCGCTTTTCACAAGATGCTCATGTACTTCCCCGTGCTCTTTTTCAAATTCAATCAACTTTGTGCGCATAAACAATCTTTGTGCTTTCGCTTCAGGAGTAACATCATTTACAACCGAAACATTGTCAAATTTGCCCGTATCATAAAGAATTTTCTTATATTCTTGATATCCGCTCTTTGTCATTTGTTTTATCATGACCATTCCCTTCCCTTTACTGAACAAGTTTAACAATAATATTAATAAATGTGTTTTTGCTTTTTACAGTTGGCTTATATATTTCGACATCAAGAATCCTTAGCTTTGACCCTCTTGCGGCGATGAATTCGGATTCAGCAATGTTATTCGTCACTAGTCCCTGAGTACCCTTTGGCATTTTGATTGTAAATTTTATGGGATAGTCTTTAAAATAGTTTTTGTTCTCAAGTAGGCTTATAGAAGTAAAAGCTTTATCTTCTATCTCTTGCCCAGTCATGCTTTTTATGGCATCTGCCGTAAACTTCGCATTTGGCTGACTGTAATCTTTATAATTGTTTAATCCTAAAACATCAGACAAATACCCACCTTTAACTTTCCGTATGCCGATATAATTATCAGGCAGCGAATTGCTTGTTGTCAATTTGTCAAGCGTTGCAACTGTTTTCTGGTTGTCAGGTGTAAGTGTTTTTATATTTCCACGCAAATAACCGTTTATATTACTGTAGTTATGTTGCGCCTGAACATACCCAAGCTTTCCCCCATCCCTTGCCCAAATCTGTTCTGATTCTTTAGTTATAGTTTGTGCATCTGCAAGATTTTTATAATCCTTAACATCAGAAAGCTGCTTATAATTTATTATACCAGTTCCCTGAATTTCTTGCAATCCACCCTTTGAGCCGGTCGCGTCAAGTAACTGTAGG
>DIPB01000167.1 GCA_002426275.1 Firmicutes bacterium UBA5499 | reverse complement strand
CCTATTGTCCAATTCGACAGTTTAAAAAGCGATCCCTGCCGCAGTGCGAAAAGAATAGATTTTTTCATCATATTCTCGCGACATGCAAACTGTAAGCAGCTGCGCCATAGAGCGCGGGCGTCTGAGGCAGCTCTCTCGCCGCTCCGGCCGGCGTCTGCATTTAAAACCCGGGCAGCTGGTCGCTGCCCGGGATGCTTTTAATCAATTTTCCACATTATTTAGGAAACGGTTCTGGAAGGCGCTGGCAGCTTGAGTCAAAAGCTTCTGCGGCTCAGCAGACCTGTTTGTGAGGATAGACTGAAGCGCCGGCCCCAAATATTCCGAATACAGCTGCTGGCAGAAGAAAGGCGGTTCAGGCCGCATATACTTTGCGGCTTCCTGCCAAACCTCATGATTGTCAACCAGCACATCCCGATATGGCTCGGCCGCTTGGCGAGCCTTTCTGTCCGTTTCGCCCATAAAAATCGGCAAAGCTGAAAGCGCGGTGATTTGTTTCTGGGCGCGATAATCTTCGCCGGTTTCCTTAATTCTCTCCGGATCCATGGTGCCCAGAATCTGCCAGGTTATCCACTTGAAAGCCGCTTCCTGCACCTCGGTCGGCCGCTTGGGATTAATGATGAAGTAATTGCCGCCCATTTGATTGGCGCGTCCGGCAGGGCCGGCAGGCAGAAGAGCCACGCCGATATCCTCAAGCTTCATCCCATACTGATTCACCAGGCTGGGGATCCGATCTTGCGCGCCGAACATCATCCCAATCTGATCGCTGGCAAAGCGCGCCGCCAGATCCTGAGAGGTGGCCAGGAGCGTTGATTGCAGCACATCGTGCTTCCAGCGCAGATCCTTGACAAAAGAGAGCGCCTCCACCGCTTCCTTTTGAGCGAATACTGCCTTCCAGCCGCCGTTCACTTCTTTTTCGAAATCTCCACCTGCCTGCCAGACCCAGTTCAGGAAACCCCAGCCGGCTTCCGCCCCATTGCCCATGATGCCGAAACCAGAGACGCCTTTCTTTTTATCGGTTAATTTGCGGGCACAAGCTACAAACTCATCCCAGTCTGCTGGGACTTTCGCTTGGCCGTTTTTGTCTACGAGGCCGGCTTGTTTGAAGAGCTTTTTGTTATATAAAAGTCCCATCATATATCCCCTATAGGGAAGCGCGTAAATGCGGCCGTCCCTGATGAAAGGAGTGAGCACGTCCTTATTTAATTGCTCTTTATACTCCCATTTCTCCACCAGATCCGTGAGATCCAGCGCGTAACCGCGTTCTGCCACATATCCTTCCGTCGCCCACAAGGCTATTATATCTTCAGCCGTCCCTCCGGCCATGCTGGTGGCGAAGCTGTCCGGACTATACGCTCTATCTGTCCAGCGGATCTCAACTTCCGGATGAACTTTATTGAAGCGCGCGATATCTTCCTTTAACCTCTTGACCGCTACCTGATCCGTTTCTTTGGGGCCTGCGTTCATGACCACAACGATCTTTCCCTGACCGCCTTGCGGGGCCTTCTCTTTACCGTCATCGCGGAATAAAACCATTCCCACCACAAGCACCACCGCGATGCCAAGAATAACCGACCATTTTTTCATTTAAATCCCTCCGCATAAATAAAAAGACGTTTAGCGATACTTCCATTCGCTGAAAAGAGACGGATTTTTAGAGGAGCCGATCCCTCCGGTCCATCCTATCCAGCCGTCGCGGCCGGTCATATCGTTATCATTGAAAATGATATTAAACCCATAGCCGCCGCTGCGAGGATTCATGGGGGCAAGCTCAGCGAACGGGATCGCAGCTTCGTAGATCACAGTGAAAACGCCGGCTTCTTCTTTAACTATAACTTTGAGTTCGGCCTGCCGGACAAGCCCAATCTCCCTGCCCGCTCCGGCTTGCCAACGATAAACCTCAGGGCCATCCGGCGTTAGGCTGAGTCCATATTCATAAGTGTTGGCGTTATACCTGACAGGCCGCTCCAGGAGCGGGTCGAAGGCCATCTGGATGCCGTCTCCATCATAGACAGCGCTGCCGGAATACGGCTGGTTGTACATATCGTCTTTCACCACTGCGGCGAAATAATAGTACTCATCGTCGTAAGCCTGGTAGACTGTGGCGCTCAAATCCTCCGGGCCATTCCACCAACGGTTGTCAGGCGCTATCTGTTCCCGCTTGTTCAAATTGATGGGATAGGCGTTTTGCTCCCAGTCCGAAAGCTCTCCGTCGATGGTGAGCTTGCCCACTTTAGGAGTCATCAGGAAGTTAAGCTTCTCCTGCCGCGCAACTATCCGCTCCGTCTTGCCGCCGAGTTCGGCGTCCACCAGCAAGTTCAGCTGATAAGCGTGCCAGGGCACAGGTTTGCTTTCCGCCACCGTGAAAGCATAGCTTTGCTCCTCTCCGGGAGCGAGGCTGTAGTTTTGTTCGTCACTCTCAAGGCGCAGGCTCCCCGGCGTCTGGAGGGTTAACAATCCTTCAAGTTGCTGCTGGGAATTGTTCTTCAACCTCACAAGCAGCCTATTCCCCGCAGCCAATTTATCCGCCAAAGGCAGCAATTCAGAGGCCAAAAGCGATCTAACCTCCCGCTCGAGCTCCACGCTCAAGTGGTTCCGGTCAGGATCAAAGGCTGTGAACCGGTAGACTCCAGAAGGAATATCGAAGGGTGCCAGACACTTTACAGCGTAGCTTTCTTCGGCTTTGCCCTCTACGCTGTATGAAAGCTCCGCAGGCTCAAAGTTGATCCCCCGGACAGTCTTCAACTGCAATTTTCCCTGGCTCTTGGCGCCGCCTTCATTATGGACGGTTAATTTGGCCTGGTATTCAACTCCGGGCAACAAGACAGCAGGCAAAGCCAAATCATACCAGACCGGCTGCAAGGCAACCTCGCGCTCCTGGATCTGCTCTGCCTCCTTAAGATAACAGTCTGTTACCGCTTTCCAATTGGCGGTAGCCAGCTCCGGCCGCTGTTGCATCAGATCCGCAAACCGGCCTGCCTTCTCTATCTGCTGCTCGGCATCCGGCCAGCGGCCCAGAGAAGACTTCATGATCCGCGTCCTTGTTTTCTCCACCGCAGAGTCCGCCTGCACTGTCTCCGCAGGCTGTGCCAGCACAGGCCAGATCGCCAGCAGCTTCAGGAGGAGATCCGTCTTTTGCTCTACCTGCGGGTAAAGGTCGGGCTGCATGGCGCCGCGCTCCGCGCGCAGCTTACCGCGCAGAGCGAAGAGCCAGGCGATGTTTTCTTCTTTTATTGTTGCAAGCTCGCTTGCCTGAAACTCCGGTCTCAGCCGGGCTAGTTCTCCCAATACCCTTTGATATTCTTGTCGCAGGATCTCCAGGCCCACTTGCTTGCTGAGGCCACTGATATATACCGGCTTATCGCTTAAAACCGCGGTCTTGCCGCTGAGAGGTGCGCTTGCGCCGTACAGATCCGTTACCGTAAGGCCAGCTTGGGGCAATGTGACGCTCACATTCGGGCCGCCTGTCCAGGCCGCCAATACCAAACCCTCCGGGGCATGGAACAAGTAAGCGCTTACGCCTGCGTCCAACGGCAGCCGCGCAAGATAAACGGCGTCTTCCAGTCGAGAGGTAAGCTCTTTCAAGGCAAAAAATGCAGGTTTGGGCCTCCCTGGATTTGTGATCACCCCCCAGTTGTCTTCCTGGGCTTTGGGATCGTTGCCCTTATCGCGGAAGTTGTACCAGTAAATCCTGTCCAAGCCTTGATCTCGCAGGGCCAACCCTGCCACATAAAGCTGAACCAGGTTCCGCGCCTGTTCCTCTTCCGTGAGCCAAATTGTGGTCCAGCCAATCTCGGAGACGCAAATAGGTTTATTGTCCCCGTAGCTTTGCTGCAGCGCGTTCAAGGCCTGAATTTGATTGCTCAGGTTTTTACTGTTGAAAACCTTGGAGTTCCACTGATAGGTATGAACGTTAAACTGATCGATATACGGACCTGCGCCTTGCCTGTACAGGCCTTCGATCCATTTGAGGTCATTGCCGGCAGTGCCGCCCATGGAGACGATGGCCGTAGGATCCGCTCTCTTCACAGCCATGGCTCCGGCCTTGAAAATCCTGGCGTATTCGTCAATGCCGCCTCTGATGCTGATATTGGGTTCGTTCCACAGTTCCCAATATCTAATGTCATCCTTGTAGCGGTCCACAACTTTATAAACAAAATCCGTCCAATCTTCCAGCTTATCAGGCGGCCCATTACGCCTGATTCCCTGGCTGTTTGCCCACTCCGGCGTATAACCTAAAATGGGAAACAAAATCTGACCGTTTTCTTTGGCCTTTTTCACAGCCGTATCCGCCCATTCCCAATTATAGACGCCACGCTGGGGATTCAGATTCATCCACGAAAAATCGACTCGCACCCACTTCACGCCGCTGGCTGCATGCCAAGGCAGATCCTCGCATTCCTTGCCTCCTAACCCGGACGTGCACGTGCCGAAAATAGACGAAGGCTTCAGGGTTGCGTAATCAGGGACTGCAGCCATCACCCAGCTTTCCAGGCTCTTGGTCGCCGAAGCGCTGAAGCTCGCGTCCATCGCCGTAAAACGAGCCTCGACCTTGCCGGCAGGGGCCTTCAGCGTAAACTGCACAGTCTCTACGGCGCCGGGAGGAAGCCGCAGATTTCTTTGCTCCGCGACCAACACCTCTCCTTCTTCAGCCGTCAGCTCACAAAACAGCAGTACGTCCTTTTGCTGCCGCTGGGAGTAATTGCTGACCGTAGCGACATAATCCAGCGGCCGGTTCTCGAGCTGAATGAATTTCCCGGGCGCTTTCACCTCCAGCCCCAACATTTGACTTTCGTCAATGTTAGTGACCGCAGAAGGCAAATCCAGATAAATCGTGCCCATCCGATTGGCGGCGGAGAGCACTGCCGGACGGTTGATAATAAGCTCGCTCAGACGCAGGGGATAACGCGCCTTGCCATCGTTTTTCCCTCCCCAATGGGCATTGGAAGTAGCTGGGAAAGTCACCTGCTTCCAGCCCGTGAAGTCTAGTTTGCAGACTTCTCCTTGAAACGTCTGGCCTCCGGCATCAGACGTGCGATAAACCAAGGTATTGCCGCTGCCGTCGCCGTATACCCACAGGGAGAAATTCACAGGCGCGCCCGGTATTTCCCGCCAAATGCCCAAAGAGGCATAGGTATTTTGGGAAGTTACGGTTTTTGTGAAATCGTAATTCCACTCCAGGCTCCACGTCCCGCCTTTAGTCTGCGCCTGACCCCTGGCGGCGCTGCTGACGGCGCCGCCTTGATTATAACTGCCCCAAGCGTTCTGAGCGGGCTCGAAACTTGTGAGCTCCAACTGAACCTGCTCGCCTGCCATAGCCGCGGCCGCGCAGACCAGAACGACGGCCGCAAGCAGATAGCCCACTTTCCTCATTTTCTTCCTCCTTTCCGCGTCCTCCATCCCCGAAAGGCCAAGTATGAAGGACAAGCCGCACGGTTTTATTTCACTGCCACGATAACTTGCCGCAGCACAACCTTCTGCCCGCCTGTGCGGGCTTCCAGCTGTACGATATAAGGTCCGGCCAGCACGGCGCGTCCATTTTGATCCCGTCCGTCCCAGACTTCTTCGTAATAGCCACGGAGACGCCAAGCTTTGCTCGTCACTGTGCGGACAAGCTTGCCGGCAAGGTTATAGACTTTAATTGTCACCGTAGTCTCTCCGCCAATCAAATAACTGATCCTCACGGCCCCTTGCCGGATGCGAAACGGATTGGGAGCGCAGCGCAAGTGAGAGCTCAGCAGGCCAGCTTCCAGCTGGACCACGCTGAAGCCGGCCGCCTCACAGAAGGCTGTCAGAAAATTTCCGCTTTCATCCAGCGCCCGTACGCGCCAGTTGTAAGTGACGGCAACTTCCAGTTCCGTCTGGGGAGCATAGAAAGCATCTTGAGTCTGGACTCTGGTCACACTGTCATTGTTGAAGTTATCTTGGACGGTGTATTCCAGCACATACCCGGCAGCTCCCTCCACAGCCTGCCACTGGAAGCGAGGCTGCCGCTCCAACACCAAGCCGTCCCGTTTCGGGTAAAGCAGCTCCGGCGCAGCCTTGCTCTGCACAGCGCTCACTGTAAAGGAGCGGGCAGGAGAGAAAGCGCCCAAAATTCCCAGTTCGTCTCGGGCCGCCACCCGCCAGTACCAGATCCCAGCGGCTAAGGCGGCTTGAGCCTGGAAGGAATCCTCAGCTGCCGGAAATTCTTCCGCGCCTTCAAAATTAGGCTGCCTGCTCAATTGAACCAAGTAACTTTGCGCCCCAGACGCCGGCTGCCAATCCAAAACCGGCAGCCCATCTATGACGGTCTCATCCGGCTCCGGCCCCAGCAGCTGCGGTGTTGCCGGCGGCTCGTAAGCCCCTGGTCCCCAAACCTGAATTTCGCACAAGCGGGCGCTGGCCCAGGAGTTCATCCCGGTGATGATGAGCCGTACTTTCTCCGCGACCACAGGTTGAAATCTGTATTTTACCAGCTGAGCTTTATTGCCCTTGACAGATCCCAGCTTGCGCCAATTGGTACCGTCGAAATACTCGAGGTCAAAATCGCGGATCGTCATTTTGCCGTCGCTGGCCCAAGGATCTGACTGTACCTGGAACATGTGAGAATCAATGCGCCTGATCAGCTTCGGACCTGACAGCTGAACTTCCAGCCATTGCGGGAAGGCAATAGGTCCGGCAGCCCAAAATTCTCCAGGTTTCCAAGCATACGCTTCAGTCCTGCCGTCATTGGCAGCTTGACGCGGATACATCTCAGTTTCCGAGGAAACATTGATCTTTCCGCCCCGGCCGGCAAAGGCCCAGTTGATCATCTCTCCCATGTTCAGGTAGGCGGTGCCCCTGGCAGCCGCGCAGCTGGCGGTTACCACCACTTCGTCATCGGCAAGAACGCTGGCCGTCACCTGAGCGTAGGCAACGCCGGCGGCAACCACTCCCGAAGAGGTGATCTGGCCCGCGGTAATCGCGAAATCAACCTCCGTTCCGTCAGGCACAGCGGCT
>DIPB01000065.1:446-5359 GCA_002426275.1 Firmicutes bacterium UBA5499 | reverse complement strand
GCCCATGCCGGGCGCACTAAAAAAATGGATACTGCTTGTGCAAAACAGTATCCATTTTAAGTTTTATGCCGCGTCCTTCCCGCCTCCGCTCAGGAAGCGTTAAAACATTTTTCCCGGATTGAGAATCCCGTCCGGATCAAAGGCGGCTTTGATCTTGCGCATCAGCGCAAGCTCTGCCGGTCCCACTGCCATGGGCAGCTGCTTGCGTTTCAGACAGCCGATGCCATGTTCGCCGGTGATGGTTCCGCCAAGCTCCAGGGCTTTGCTGAAGACCTGCTCAATTACGCCTTCCAGCTCCGCTTCCCACTTCTGATCGCTGATCTCTTTTCTCAAGATGGCAACGTGAATATTGCCGTCGCCGGCATGTCCCCAGTTTACGATGGGAAAGCCGCTCTGGCGGGAGATCTCAACTGTGGCGCGAATCATCTGGGGAATCTTGGCCCGCGGTACCACCACGTCTTCCACTTCCACCTGCCGGCTGATGGCCTTGAGCGTTTCCAAAAGCTCCCGCCGCGCCTCCCAGAGGTTATCTTTGGCAAATTGCGTGTCTGCCACCAGGATGTCCTCGGCGCCAGCTTCAAGGCACAATTCTCCCACCTGCTGGGATTCCTCGTCCAGAAGTTCTTCGCTATTGCCATCCAGTCCCACGATCAGCTGAGCTTCGGCATCGCTGAAAGGCAATTTCTTGCCCAGAAAAGCTTCGCAGCTCTTTACCCCAGCCTTATCCATGAATTCCAGAACCACAGGCGTGATTCTGCTCTGAAAAATCTTGGTCACGGTATCTGCGGCAGCTTCGAAGCCGGAGAAGGGGACCAATAAATCAATGCGATATTTGGGCAGGGGAATCAATTTCAGGATCAATTTTGTCGCTATGGCCAGCGTCCCTTCCGAACCAAGGATGATATTGAGCAGATCGTAACCGGTAACGTTTTTCACCAATTTGCCGCCGTAACGAATGATCTCGCCGTCCGGCAATACCGCTTCCATGCCTGTGACGTAATGGCGGGTGATCCCATATTTTGCGGCCTGAGGTCCGCCTGAATTCTCCGCGAAGTTACCGCCGATGCTGCAGCTGTCGAGGCTGGCCGGATCCACCGGATAAAACAGGCCCAGGGCTGCGGCCGCTTTCTGCAGCTGACCGGTGATCACGCCGGGCTCCACCACAGCCATCATGTTATCCTGATCTATCTCCAGGATCTTATTGAACCGTTCCAGCGAGAGGACAATCCCGCCCTCTACCGCTACCGAACCTCCGCTGAGGCCCGTGCCCGCACCTCTGGGGGTAACAGAGAACTTCCTTGCGCTGGCCAGTTTCATAATCCGGCTCACCTCGTCTGCAGTCGCAGGCTTCACCACAGCCTCAGGCGGAAAGTGCAAGGAAGGAATCTCATCGTGCCCATAATTCTCAAGTTCCGCCTGCTGAGTGAGCACATTGCTCTGGCCCACGATTTCCTTAAGGGCCTCAATCACCGACTGTTCCACTTTCATCGCTCTCGCTCCTTTAAATATGGAATCACCATGGGTCCTTGGGGCAGGACCGCAATCCTGAAATCGGGGTTGTTACCTCTGAGCTTCTCCACCGCGGCTTCAATGTCCGCAAGCGGCTTCAAATGACAGGCCTCCGCTTCCTGGGCAGTTACGCCGTCTGCGTACAAGTAGACTTTAAATTGCGCGAGGATCCGGGCCAGAATCTGAGCTGTCCATTGATCCGGCTGGTAAAATCCGGGTTGCAGGATGCGGGCCAAGAGGTCCTCCGGACTTGCGGCCTCTTTCAAAAGCGCGGCAAACTCCGCTCCCCCTATTCCCTCGCAGCACTGGGCTGCCAGAATGATGCTGCCGCCCGGCTTGGTGATCTGAGAGGCCGCAGCCAGTCCCTTCACGGCCTGATAGAGGTTGAGATCCAACGGATAGCCGCTATTAGTGGTGATGGCCAGGTCGCAGGCCTCCTCCAGAGGAAACATGGAACTCTCTCGCACGAAACGGACGCCTGCGTTGTGGGCCAAAATCAAATCCCCGGCAAAAACGCCCGTAATGCGATGCTGATTGTCCGTGGCCACATTGATGATGAAATCCGCGCCCACGCTCCTGGCCGCCTCCAGCATTTGCAGATGCACAGGATTGTCTTCAAGCCGGCCGAAAGTTGCCATTGGGCTGGACAGATGAGCTGCCGAATGATTGGCCCGAATCGTCTCTTCTCCGGCAATGCCGGGAAGAACGGCCTTGCGGCCGCCGCTGAAACCCGCAAAGAAATGGGGCTCAATGAAGCCGGTGAGGATTCTGCATTCCGCCTCGGCGTAATGTCTGTTCACCCAAAGCGGCGTTCCATCGGCGAGATTGACGATAAATTTGAGTTCATTCTGGATTTTTGCCCGATGATTGACTATTGTGTATTTTTTCACGATGTCTTCGCCCAACATAGAACACAATTCCGTCTGGGTATTAGGCCTGTGCAGTCCCGTGGCAATGAGGATCTCAATGGTTCTGGCGCCCGCCCGTTCCAGAGCGGGCAGCAGAGCGTGCAAAATAGGCCCGTTGGGCACAGGCCTGGTAAGGTCGCTTGTGACCACGCACACAGACTTGCCGCGGGCAAGTTCCGCAAGCGGCCTCGCTCCCAGAGGATGAGCGATGGCAGCTGCCACCGCTCCCACAGGATCCAGCGCAGCCGACTGCTCCTGCGGCTGGATAACGACGGCCTCCGAAGGCAATTGGACGCGCAACCCTGTTTTCCCGTAAGCTAATTCTACTTTCATTTTCACCTCGCGAGAATTTTTTCCGCGTTACCGCAGAGAATCGCTTCCAGTTCTTGAGCGTCAAGGCCCAAAGCGCGCACTTGCCCCAGGCTGCTCAGCTGCGGTGCCCAGGGTGAGTCCGTGCCGAAGAGCACCCTGTGCGGTCCGTGAGCCCGGATCAAGTCTCGAACCCGGGTTCTACCCAGATACGAGACGGAAAGGGACGTATCCAGAAATAGTGGCAGCCCCACCAGGTACTCTGCCACCTGGTCCCACATGTCCCACCCGCCCAGGTGGGCGGCGATGATTTTCAGTTTAGGGAATTTCTTTAAGATGGTGGCGATTTTCCGGGGAGTGCTGAAATTATGGGGGTCAACTTTAGGGTCGCCCACATGAACCATTAAAACGAAATGGCCGCTGATTTCTTCAAAAAAAGGACCGAGCCGGGGGTCGGCCAAGTCAATCCCTTGAAATTCAGGATGGAGTTTAATCCCTTTGGTTCCGGCAGTTCGGAGCCGATTTACTTCAGTTAGCCAATTGGGATCGGCAACATGGTAAGTACCGAAGGGGATTATCCGGGGCAGCTTTTTTGGGTCGCCCAATTGACCCAATATTGCCTGGGGTTGGGAGGCGATCTCTAAAACCCAGTCGTTGGCCGGTTTGACCTGTTCCGGTTTGGTGGCGGCCACTAGCAGAATAAAAGCGTCCAACTTTGCTTGATTAGCGGCGTTAATTAGGTCGGATAAACATCCGCCGTTGGTGGTTGGCATTTGATAATAATCGATCAATTGTTGTACCGCTTTAACGGCGATTTTATCGGCAAAGGCGTGGGCATGGCAATCGATCAACATTTGGATAACCTCTTTTCTTAATTAGTTTAGGTTCGGCATTAAAACTGGAAATCCTTTGAAAAATAGCAAGAGATTATTAAAACATTGTTACCCGGAGCGGCGCTAATAAGCGGAGGGAAATATCTTGTGCTCTCCGCTTTAACGCCCGGCAGGGATCTTTTTGGTAATCCACATAAAATAGAGGAGTTCAACCAAAGGTGGTAAATAATTATTTCAAAACAAAGATACTATAAGAATAAGGCCTGAATAATGAAGATTTTATTAACTACTCTTAACGCAAAATTTGTCCATACCTCATTAGCCCTTTGGTCGCTTTACCAGTTTTGCCGGAAGGATTTCCCAGGGTTGAAGTTTCGGGAATTCAATATCAACCAGGATTTGGCCTGGGTATTCGGGGAAA
Organism: Firmicutes bacterium UBA5499; assembly: GCA_002426275.1. GTDB lineage: Bacteria > Bacillota > DTU084 > DTU084 > DTU084 > UBA5499. Next base: position 1,379 of record DIPB01000065.1, on the reverse strand, counting down.
TCTATGCGGAAAAAGCCGATGTGGTCGGATTTTCTTGCAATATCTGGAATATTGAGCAAACCTTGATCTTAACTAGAAGATTGAAGGCTTTAGCGCCTAATGCGGTTATCATACTAGGGGGGCCGGAAGTCTGGACGGAACCGGAAACTATATTAGCCAAGAACCCCCAGCTGGATTTGGTAGTCATCGGTGAGGGTGAAATCACTTTTCGGGAGTGGCTGGAGAGGTATGCCAAAGGCGGTGGAGGATGGGAGAAGGTCTCCGGTTTGGTCTTAAGGCAAGGCGAAAAGATAGTTCGGACCCCAGCCCGGGAACCCATTGCCGATTTGAATCTGCTTCCCTTTCCTTACCCGGAGGATTTATCCGATTTCCGTCAGAAATTGGTTTACTATGAGACTTCCCGGGGTTGCCCCAATCGTTGCCAATATTGTTTGTCCGCCAACGAACGCGAGGTCCGTTTTTTAAGCCTGGACCGGGTTAAAAAGGAGATGCTGAAGTTCATCGCCGCTGAAATTGCCCAGGTTAAGCTGGTGGACCGTTCATTTAACTGTGACGTCAAGCGGGCAAAGGAAATCTGGCGGTTTCTACTGGAACACCAAGGAGTCACTAATTTTCATTTCGAGATCGTTGGCGATTGGTTGGACGATGAATCGATCGCCATATTGAGCGCCGCGCCGCGAGGCCTTTTTCAATTCGAGATCGGGGTCCAGAGCACCAACCGGGAAACTCTCCGGTTGATCAGCCGCCGGATGGATTTTGACAAATTGAAGCGGCAAGTAACGCAGTTGCGTCAAAACAGTAAAGTATTCATTCACTTGGATTTGATCGCCGGTTTACCGGGTGAAAACTATCAGTCCTTTGCCGGTTCTTTCAACGACAACCTACTGATCGGGCCCGACCGTTTGCAGCTGGGCTTTTTAAAGCTTTTAAAAT
>DIPB01000065.1:0-258 GCA_002426275.1 Firmicutes bacterium UBA5499 | reverse complement strand
GAATTCGGCTATTGTTTTACGGAAGAAGCTCCTTACGAAGTTTTAGCTAATCGCTGGATTACCTTTGAAGAGCTTTGGCGTTTGAAAACCATTGAAGACTTATTGGAACGCTATTATAATTCAGGCCGTTTCGCAGTTACTTTTAAATACCTAATCGCCCGGACGGAGAACCCGTTCCAGTTTTTTGAGGCTTTCGCCTGTTGGTGGAAGGGACGGGGACTGGACCAAAAAGCCCACAAAGGGAAGGACCTCTACCAA
>DIPB01000122.1:5863-12101 GCA_002426275.1 Firmicutes bacterium UBA5499 | reverse complement strand
ATTACATTCTCAACCCTAAGAGTTCGGTCGAAGTGCAGGAAGCAGCCTTCAAGTGGATCAGCTGGAAGATCTTAGGCAGCATGGACCCAGAGCGTATTCAAGAAAACGGCGAGGATCTGCGCGAACAGGGCCAGATTGGCGCGCTTTCCGCTTTGCCCATCTTCACCGGGGAAACCTACAGAAAGGCCAGAGAAGCAGCCGCGCCCTATAAAGATGTGTTGGTGGATTTTCCTCAGGTCTGGAAGGAAGCGGCCAAATATATGAGGCCTGAGCCGCCGTTTTTTTGCCAGCAGCTATATTCGGAATATCTGGGACCTGCGGTTCAGGCGACGTTGACAGAAAAGGATGCGGATCCCAAAACGCTATTGGCCCGAGCGGCCCGCGGGTTTCAGGAGCGGTTTCTCGATCATTTGGGACAATGAACTGGTAAAGCGCTTTGTTAAGTCGATTAAACATTGAGGCGAAGGTCGGGATGGCGTTAAGCTATGCCGACCTTCGCCATATTCAGTACCAAGAGATGGTTACAATTTCCGGTTTTCCTTCCGCCAGCTTTCCAGCAGCATTTTGAGGAAAATGCCTCCCACCACGGAGCGCGCTTGAAAACCCACTTGTTTGCCGGTTTTGGTGTCATACCAGTCCGTAAACGGCACTCTGGAAGGAGTCTCCCGGAGGAAGCTGAGAAGTGGCGCGATTAGGGCTTGAAAGTCCGCTGAATTAGTCGCCAGGGTGGCTGCCCAAAGGAGCCAGTCGCTTTTGGTATAATCCTCCCGGCTGTCCAGAGGCGTGCCATAGGCATTTTGCTTTGTCAAATAGAAGGCAACCTCTTTTTGCGCCACCCGCGCCCCGAATAAATCCAGGCCTAAAAGCTCATCCCAAATCAGGTTGTATTTCAAGCTCCAGGTAGCGGGAGCTTCAAAGGCCAAGCTGTAGTGATCGCCTGCGTCTGCCAGGCTCTCCCACCGGGACGCCATCTTTTGCGCTTCGCTGTAGAACTTGTTCCCTCTTTCCGGTTGGTCAAGCCTAGCGCACAGTTTTCCATAGGCTCCCAGGGCCATAATGGATTTTAGCGAAAGGTTCGCATTGCGCGCCAGGTGGCCGGCAAAATCATCTGTGCACAGCTGATTCTCCGGATCAAAGCCGTATTCCAGCAAATAATCCGCCCAAGAGCTGATTGTGGGCCAGTGCTTTTGGGCGAAAGAGAAGTTTCCTTCGGCAACCGCAAGGGCTGCCGCCAGGAGGATCATGTTGCCGCTTTCTTCCACAGGCATCTGTTCCGAATACACCTGGCCGTTTGCCTTGGGGTAGGTGCCGAGGTCATGGGGAGCGAACGGGTGCGGCCACAGGTGGCTTTCCGCGTACGCGAAGACGGGAGAGAGCATGGCTCTGAGGAGTCTGGGCTCTAACAACAAAAATAGCGGCGCGGAGGGGTAGGTTACATCCACTGTGGCAATGCAGCCGTTGCTGAAGTTCTCTTTGGAAAAGTAGAGAGGCTCGCCATTTATGTCCACAACCAGCTTATGAGCTGCCAGGCATTGGCGATAGGAGAGCGCCGTCAGTTGGGCGTAATCTTCACCGCCTGCGGCTTTTGCCTCAGCAAGCAGCTTGCTGTCAAATTGTTTTCCTCTCTCCAGAAGCGTCCGGGCGTTCTCCGCGGCAAAAACAATTAAGTCCCCAATGGTCTGGCCGCCTCGCTGCCAGTAACTTACAAGCGGTCTTTGAAAATACGAGATGGCCTGGCGCTGATCGTAGATCAGGGTAAGCCGGCAGTCCGCCGCACTTTGCTGCGCGTAGGAGAAACATGCGCCAAGACATGGCTCCTGTGGCCAGACAGGGGCAGGCATGGCCAGGGAATCCGCCGCAGGGAGCGCGCCGCTTGCGGTGAAGCTCTCCAGCAGTTTTTCTCTTGTTCCCAAGCAAGTGGCCGCTCCTTTGGGCGCTGTCAAGTAAAGGTAGCCCCAATTGATCCGCAGGTCGTCGCCCGCTTTCTCCAGGACAGGTTGTTTGTCCGTGCCCATCTTCAGCACGGTTTCGCCTTCGAGATTGAATCTGCTCCAGACGACTTCCTCTGATGTCTCGTTGACCACAGCTTCCGCCGTGACCGCAAAAAAGAGCTCTAAATCATGCTTTTGACCATCTGTGGCGGCGATTTTGCAGAAAACGTAACTCAGCGGCGTTCCCATCAGCTCTAGATCTCCGGGCAGCTGGGGAGTAAAGAACGTTATCTCAAGCTCAAAGCCGGGGCCTGCAAAAGCGCCCACAGTCCGCGTGGGATAGACAGCGAGCTTCTTTTGCTCAAGACAAGGTTCGTCGCCTTTGCCTAAAAAGCGATAGACTTCGCCGTCGAAGCGGATCAGCCCTTCCAGCTTTTGAGTTTTGCCTGTCCAATGAGACGTATGCTTTGCAGTGAGAGTGTCGGCGGCCATCCAGATGCTGAAGTAGGGATCCGTTGTGAGCAGGGGAACGGCAGGTACGCGCATAAATAAGCCTCCTCGTGATGATTTACTTTATTATACAAAGTACGAAGATATATGTCAATAAAAGCCTACATAAAGGCTTTTTATGTAATATATCTATTATATATATTGCTTTGTCCGAGCTGTTTTGTTAAAATGGGGAAGAGGTGGCGGCAATGAAAAAAAGAGAGTTGGGACCGGAGAATCTGCTGTTTTTTGAGGCATTAGCATCGCCTGTGAGATTGTCCATTCTACAAATTTTAGCCGAGAAGTCATGCAATTTTCAAGAGCTGGCAAAACAGCTGCACCTTTCCCATGTGATGGTTGCAAATCACATTCGCAAGCTGGAGGAGGCTTCCCTGGTGAGAATAGAGGAGAAGCCTGCGCTTCGCGGCAGGCAAAAGCTCTGCCACCTGACCTGGACGGACTGCTGGCTGATGCTTAAAAAGCCGCGGGCGTTCAGCGAGAGGATTGTTCAAATACCCGTGGGGCAGTATGTTAATCATCATGTGCTGCCTCCTTGCGGGCTGGCAGCCGGTGCATCTCTCCTGGGGCAGTTGGATGATCCCAGATGGTTTGCCGAGCCTGTGCATAACAGCGCCTCCATCCTCTGGTTCAGATCGGGGTTCGTGGAGTATCAAGTGCCGAATTTCATGCTTTCCACGCAAAAACTGCAGGAAGTCAGCATTTCTTTGGAGATCTGCTCTGAGGCGCCGGGCTTTGCCGAGGATTATCCTTCCGAACTCTTTTTTTCAATTAACGGACAGCCTGTGGGCAGTTGGATCAGCCCGGGAGATTTTGGTCAAGCGCGAGGTTTCCTAAACCCGCAGTGGTGGCCTTCCGGTTACACCCAACATGGGCTGCGTAAGGAGCTGCGCTTGACAGACGGGGGCTTTTTCATTGATGGAGAGCGAATTGACGGCAGTAAGCTGACCGATTTGAATCTGGAGCCAGGAAAAGCTTTCTCCTTTCGGATTGAAGCGCCAGCCGCCTGTAAGTATCCCGGAGGAATGACGCTCTTCGGGAAGGATTATGGAAACTATCCTCAAGATCTGGAAGTTCGCTTTCGTTTTCTAGAATAAGCGGCCGGCTTTCAGGGTATGATTGGGACTGGCTTTCACAGAGGATTTTATCGGAAAGTTAAGCAGCTAAAGAAAATAAGATGGCACAGGAGTATTTGGGCGCTCGCTTTCCAGACGGCAAGGATAGATGCTGCGGAATTATTTTTTTGGCAAAGAGAGCCCAATATGATACACTGAACAGGCAAATATTTATACTGAGGAAGGGGGATTAAGGTGAAAAAAATCTTATTGGCTTGTGCGTTGGCATTATGGTGTCTTCCAGCTCTTGCCGCAGCTGGGCAGGCCCAGCGGTTTTTTCTGGGAATGGGCTGTGGGGAGGCAGCCTTGAACAACGATCTGTATATCTTCAGCGCGGACACCGTCGTAAGGCAGCCGGAGCTTGGCATCAGGCAGAAAAGTCAATACCGGGGGCCGGCTATTTCGCTTTTCGCTGGTTCCGTCTTTGCTGAAAAACCGCTGAACTTCCTGGGAGATACGCTGCAGTTTGGCATTCAGTGCGGTTACGCTGAGTTGGGCGAGTATACAATTGAAGTGGAATATACCGATTCCCAGCCCGGCTACCGAAAGCTCCGGGAAAACGCTCTGGATCTGCTTTTAACTTCTTCTTTAAGACGGGATAACGGCTTCAATCTTTTCGCTAAGGCTGGGGTCGCCAGGCTGCAGGGCAGTTACGAACAAAAAGGAGTGCGGCATCCTCGGCAGCCTGAGCTCTTGCTGGAGGACAGCTACACGTGCGTTGTTTACCGGCCGGAGCTGGCCTTTGGCGTTGGCTACATATTTAAGAAAGTGAATTTCTATCTGCAGTACAATCGCATTCTGGGGCCGGAGGCTCTTTCCACTCCGGATAGATTTACCGCAGATACCATGGTTGATCTGCCCAATACGCTTTATCAGGTAGACTCCTTGACAGTTGGCGCAAGCTACAGCTGGTAGCGAGAAAAGAGTCATAAGAAAGTTAATTGACGGGAGACGGTGAAGCCGACGCTGCGCCGTCTCCTGCCTTTCTTAGCAGTTCAGAGCTTATTATTCAGATGGGCATTCGGCACATCATCCAGGAAGCGAACTTTTTTGCGGACGCAATCTTACGGGGATGATGATTAAAAATCGCATAAATCTGATTGAGAATTGACTTGTTTGGCGATTTGCCAAAGGCTATAATTTTTTACAAAAGGAGCTGGTAACTTTATATTGGGAGGAAAAGGCCGTGACAAAGATGCCGAACGTCATCCCCACCGGATATCGGGGGGAAAAGCAGCATTATAACCTCACCTATATCGGCATGCCCTGTATCGTATCCGAAGAGGATCCGGAATTCAGCGCTTTTTTTCAGCTGCTGAAAAGGACGGTGGCAAACGAGCGGAGAATGTTCATCGTCGATGGCCGTCCCACCGTGGCATGTATAAACTGGCTGCGGGACCATGTCCAGATGATGAAGGCGTTTAAACATTGGGAGCATGACCTCAAAGGGTATCTTGACTTCGCAGTCGCAAATCAGACCGGGGAGGGCTTTTTCTATGAGATCGTATCCCCAAGCAACGACGATCACGGAGATTTCCCGCTGGCGGACTGTCTGAAGCGACTTCCGGAAGACGAGCTCATGCTGGTGCGGATAGAGGCGGAAGCGGACATCGAATACCTCGTGGTGGAAGGCGTTTTTCAGGCATATAAGGCGACGGGAGATCTTGGCTGGATCGAGAAAATCTTGCCCGGTTTGGAAAGGGCGATTGCCTACGACTTGTCAAGTCCCAAAAGGTGGGATGCAGGTCATGGGCTGGTAAAGCGGCCTTTTACCATTGATACTTGGGATTTTGTTTACACACAGGATCCACAAGCTTACGGCGGCAGATCCATTCACAAAGATACGCCAATGTCGATCATGCACGGAGACAATTCCGGCGTTTATCAGGCAATGCTGCGACTGGCATTTTTTAACCGCAAACTCGGCAACGAAGCGCAAGCCGGGCAGTGGCTGAAAAAAGCCGGCCTGCTGAAGGAGCGTCTCAACCATTATTGCTGGAACGGCCGTTTTTACACGCATCAGCTGCACCTCAACCATGGCGGCTGTCCGGAAAGAGACGAGACGGAAGTGCTCTCCCTTTCCAACGCCTATGACATCAATAGGGGAGTCACCGCCGAACAGCAGGCGAAGAGCATTATTGAGGAATATCAAAGCCGCCGAAAAACCACTGATAAATTTGCGGAGTGGTTCACGGTGGATCCGCCGTATCCAGTGTTTTACCATATTCCAGAAAACAAATACATCAACGGCGCTATCGCTTCCTTTACCGCAGGCGAACTTGCAAAAGCCGCCTTTCAGCACGGCTATGAAGATTACGGTTATGATATTGTCAAACGCTTGCGCGCGCTAGTGGAACGCGATAAGGAGCTGTATTTCCTCTACGATCCTTATACCGGCCGGGATCTGGGCGGAGGCCCCAGCGGTTGGGGTGCAGCCGCGATCCTGAGCGCCATCGAAGAGGGGCTGGCGGGAATCGCCGATCGGGACTGCCTTTTTGAAACCCTTGATTTCTCACCTCGTTGGGCGGTGACGGAGTTTACGAAGATCAAGTATGTCACCGGCTACGAGGTCAGCCAAAGGCTGATTGAGACGATATATCAAAAGACGGAAAGCGGAATGCTTTACGTGGTTTCCGCGCCGTCCAGGGAAATAAATTGCCATATCCTGTTGCCGGCCGGTACGGC
>DIPB01000122.1:1407-5664 GCA_002426275.1 Firmicutes bacterium UBA5499 | reverse complement strand
GCCGGTACGGCTTGCAGAGAAGTCTTGCTTAACGGCAAGAGCGTACGCTTTACCGTTTCACAGATCGAGGAGTCTAAATATGTTGATTTTGCGTGGAGGCAGAATGAAGCTAAGGGCGGCTATGGACGGCTGAGAAAAAATCTGATCGAACTAAAACTGCGAAAAGAGATTTAAGATGACGGCTCTTCACTTGGCCATGCTTTTCGGTTTGGCGGCAATGGCTTCAACGAAGGTAATCATCCAGGGCAGTTTCGGAAGGAAACTGCTTCGCAGTTCAAGCGACGCGATTTTCTATAACGGCATGTTATTCGGCATCGCGGCAGCTTTCACTGCTTTGCCGCTGCCGTGGGGCGGCCTTTCCCTCTCAGGGGTAACGGCAATCTACGGCCTTTTCTTCGGCCTGTGCAGCATTTTATTCCAGTTTTCATATGCCGGAGCCTTTAAGTACGGTTCCGTCGCGCTGACCGTATTGATCAGCAATTGCTCATCGGTGATCCCGATCATGGTGGGAGTGGTATTCCTGAATGAATCTCTCTCAGCGAGCCGCGCGGTCGGGATCATTTTCTTTTTTCTCTCCTTTGCCCTGAGCGTTAAGTTTGGAAGCCGGCCGGAAGCGAAAGTCAACGTGAAATGGTCGCTTTTGACTTTGGTTTGCTTTTGCGCAAACGGCGCGCTGGCCGTGGCGCAAAAATTGCATCAGCAGACGGAATTTAAAGCGGAACGCGCGGGATTTGTCTTTGTGGCGTACGCTCTTGCGGCAGTAGTTTCGTTTAGCATTTATTTCATCCTCAAACGAAAGGCGGCTCAGGGGAAAACATTTACGGTTTCCGCCGGCACGCTCATTTCGTTACTCGCTGCCGGAGCTGTATTGGGTTATTTTCAGAAAACCCTGCTGTTTCTGGCCAGCGTGATGAACGCCGCCGTTTTATTCCCCACAGTGAATTCTCTGATCATGGTGATTACCACTTTTTGCGGTATTTTCCTCTTCAAAGATCGACTCTCGAAAAGGCAGATGCTGGGAATCGTGATGGGAATAGTGGGAATCGCTTTCATCAGCTTATAAACGGAACCGAAAAGAAGTTCCTTGGCATTGAGAGGTGAGATGATGGAGGCAAGACTCACAACTGAAGATTGTAAGGATTTAAGGGAAAGCCATTATCTGCTGCAGATTACCAATCGGAGGGCGCTGCTCAGAAGCGTTCACAGCCATGATTTCTATGAAATCATTTACCTGCTTGACGGTCAGTGTACGGAAAAAATCAACGACGTTGATTTTCTTTTGCGACAGGACGACGTTACCATCTTAAGGCCCAACGACACCCATGCTTTCACATCGCAATCAGCTGACGCCAATCTGCTGGGACTTTCGGTAGCCGAGCCGGAAATGCGAAAATTTGTGGAAGCGTACGGCCTGGAGAAGATGTTGGGCCAGCCCCCTTTTTTCACCCTAGCCTTGGAGCAACGATATGCCTTGCTGGCGGAATATGAGAAGCTCGCGACTATGGAGCCGAGTCGGAGAGGAGCGCGCTATAAAATCATTCTGGGGCTGTTCGTTCATTTTTTTCTTTCGAAAGCCGAAATATCGCTTGGGGAATCGCCGCCCGATATGTTCCTGAGGAGGATCTCCGAAATTCACTCGTTCGAAAACATAGCCGCGGGCGTGCCGGCATTGGTTCGCCTGTCAGGCTTCAGTCCCGCGCAGCTGGGGCGTCTAATGAAACAGCATTTTGGCGTGACTCCTCATCAGTATATTTTCAGGTTGCGGATGGACGCCGCCTATGAGTTAGTGCGGAATTCTTCGCTCGCTTTAGAGACGATTTCCGAAAAGGTAGGCTACGGCAGCTTCAGTCATTTCAATCAGATATTTAAACGCTGTTTTAAAATATCTCCCGCCAAGCTGAGAAAACAATCTGAGCTCAGAACTGTCTAGCGGCAAGCGTATACTGCGCGGCATTTTAGGCGGTTTGACTTGAGGGTTTCCTATCAGATTTTGGCAGCAGTCTTTTTGAGGAGGTATGGAAGGTAAGAGGGCGAATATATGATCATAGGCGCATCTTCAAAAAGAAGGAGGCATTTATGAATGAAGAAATTATCCAATGGAGCATTGCTGGGACTGAGCCTCATCATCAGCGCTTTCGTTTTTGGAGTCTTCTTCTATAACAGCAGGGCCCCTGAGAAGTCCATCAAAACAGTGGGAGCGGCCACAGAGAGCATAGACTCGGATATTATCAAGTGGAGAGTTACCATCGCTCGCGCCTCAGACCAGAATGGCTTGAAGGAAGCTTATAATCTCATCCGTCAGGACATTGCAGCTTTCAAGAGCGTCCTCGCAGCGCAGGGTATAGATACCAAGGGGATTGAGATTCAGCCTGTGAGCACAAACCGGACCTACAGCTCCCAGGGAGCCGTCACAGGCTATAGCATCACGCAAAGTTTTTATTTGATTTCTAAAGATTTGAAAAAGGTGGAGGAGTTGGCATTGAATCCCGGCCTCTTTACAGAGCGCGGCCTTGTGGTGCAGTCTTCAAACCTAGAGTATTACAACTCCAAGCTGGATCAGGTAAAGAGGAGATTGCTGGCTAAGGCAACTGCTGACGCCAAGCTCAGGGCCACTGAGATTGCCAAGGGCACCGGAGATGAAATCTCCAAAATCCAGTCTGCCAGAGTTGGGGTCTTTCAGATTACCGAGCCTTATTCCACAGAGGTTTCGGACTATGGAGTCTATAATACCTCCACCAGCAAGAAGGAGATCACGGTCACCGTGCACGTTGTCTTCGGTTTGAAGTAACTGTACAGGTGAAGAGGCTGTGTCTAAACTGCGGCGCCAAGTGTGGCATTTCTGCTGTGATAAACACGCGGTTGTGATGCTCTCGGTTTTAGATGCAGCAGAAGCTAATTTTTGAGAAATTCAAGCAGATTAACTCGATGAGGACAGAACGCAGATTATCGTTACCACGATTTAAGGAGGATCTTCCTTACCGATATAAGTATAAGAGACCCTCGCGTTTGGTTGCGAGGGTCTTTAAGAGATGCCGTTGCTTCCGCTATGATGCGCCTCGCATTGCAGCAGGTATATTCAAGCCAGCGAAGCGGAGGTCATGAATGTTTCCTGCTTCGGAAATGATGCTAAAAGGTGGCAGAACAGCACTCAAAGTCGAGAAACATTCATGATTAAGCAAATGTTGCGCTTTCAAAAAGGTATAATTTGAAGGCGCGTTTATTACAGACGCGAGTGAACGGTTTAGATGTCACGGCTGCGGTCGATTAAGATGTTTTGTGAAAAATACGATGTTGAGAGAGCGGATTGGAGAAAAGCACATGAAAAAAGAGTATTCAGCTACCCCAGAATCTATGGAGAGCATGGAAACATATGGATTTTCATGGATGGATTTTGTGACGGCGATTCCGTCACCGTTGTTTGTCGTCACGGCTTACAAATCTAATGGGAAGCCAAACGCCTGTCTGCAATCATGGGCTTGCTTTAACGGAGGGCAAAAAGGCTTTTATGCCATTTTGTCAAGTGTTAATAAAGCGGGGCATATGTACAAAACGGTTAAAGATACCGGAGTTTGCGTACTGAATTTCCCATCGGCCAATATTTATGACCGCTGCGTGGATACCATTAAAAACAACCAGTGGGAAATGGATGAAATTGCGGCTTCCGGATTAACGGTGGAATCTGCAACCACGGTAGACGCGCCCCGCATAAAAGAGTGTTTTCTTGCTCTTGAATGTCGTTATTTATGGGAGCGTGAGATTACCGAAGGCAGCAGTCATGTTTTGATGTGTCTTGAAGTTACAAACATCTGCATGGATGAAGCACACTTGGAGGAAGCGGCGCAGGGAAGGTACGGTGAGGGCGGTTATCTTTATAATGTACATTATCCTGTAAACCCTGAAGCTTACAATGGAAAATCACATGATTATATCGCTGTTTTGAAAAAAATCCGTGATATGGGCGAATATTGAGGTTTCATTTTATAGATTGTCCCAGGTGTCGTGAAATTTCACATGCGCAGCCTCACTCAATATTTCACGCTGTAGCTGCCTTCTCTGTGATTCCCAAGTGGGCGCTAAGCTTTAAACTAAGCGAGGAAACATCTTTATAACCGGGAACACGATTGATCGTTCTTCAGTCAAAATAGCTCCTGCAGCAGCCCATCTTAACGCTTGCTCTCCGCTTTGCCAGTTCTTCACGTTATGGATATGGCTCCGAATCATGCTGAAGGCTGACTCAATAACATTGGTGTTCGTTAG
>DIPB01000122.1:0-1152 GCA_002426275.1 Firmicutes bacterium UBA5499 | reverse complement strand
TCATTGATAATGCTTCCCGTCTTTTCTTTTTCCTTTTCCGGCAAATAATCCAATATGTTACGCTTCTTGTGGATTTGACAGCGTTGAATCAAAACATTAGCGCCAAATACTTCTTTAATTGCCGCCGACAATGCTTTGGAGCCGTCAATGATGCCCAGGAGTCCCTGATCTGTCTTAAGGCCTCTCTGCACCAGGTTACCTAGCAGATCCTTGCATAACGTTGCGTTTTCTGTAGAGCCTTCCCAAATTCCCAGAATGTGCTTTTTACCATAAATGTCTAAACCGATCGTTGCCGCTATAAGATGTCCTCCAAAACCTATGCCGTCAATATAAAGCGCAACTAGTTTCATCTTGTCTAAGGGACGTTTCATTATCTGTTCTAGGGCGCTGGCTGTGGCTTGGATAAAACGACGGCTGACAGTGCTTTTGGAGATATTCGTAACCTCAGTTTTAGTTTCTAATCCCTTCAAAGTCTTCTGGTAGTTACGGCAGGAAACGCCATAAATTATTTGGGCCAAAATCGCCTCATTGAGCAGCTGTTCATCGGTGAAATGTTTATATGTTTCCAGAGCGATTTCTTTTCCGTCAAATGTTCGGGCGCGCAGACGTCTAACCGCATGTTTGCAACCTCCAAGTACTACCGCCCCTTTTTCGTAACCGTTACGATATGCCCGGCGCTTAGGGGTTATGTCTACCTTTTAGTCCTATCTTAGCATCCAGTTCTTGATTCATCATCTATTCCACCACGGTGATTCCAATCTCTGTGCAGAGATTAAGAAGTCCCTCCTTAGCTGAAGCCATAATTGAGGCGAGATTATCTGTTCCCAATGGCGTATCGAGTGCGTCTGTGATTATATTCCTAAGTCGACTTGAAAAAGTAAATGCACGTTTGTAAGAGTAAACGCACCTTTAAGAGAGGTTAGCTTGAAAAAAGAGCAAAATCCGGGGGGATCTCATGGGGAAAGGGGGGATAAAACGCGTTTGGGGACCTAAAAATAGGCGCACAATAGCGAAGGTGCAAATTACCCTTTTTTCAGAACAAGTAAAAGCACCCCTAAAAATGATAGCCATTCTTGATTCAGGCACTCGGCATTTGATGACTAAGACTTACTTCTTGACTAAGTCTGGACGCAGGATTACTTCGTTGGGAGG
>DIPB01000086.1:12579-14439 GCA_002426275.1 Firmicutes bacterium UBA5499 | reverse complement strand
GCCCATGCCGGGCGCACTAAAAAGCCTGACGCCTAAAATAGGCTCCAGGCTTTCATCTGTTAATGCACTTCAAATACTTGCCACTCTGGGGTACGGAAGAGCTGCTCCACAGGTTTCTCTTCTTCCTTTAAGACCAGATTTAGTTCCTGTTCTCCTTCCTTAAGCGTCGCCTCTGTTTCAGACAACCGGTAGGAAGCGGCGAATTGCCCGCCTGCCAATGCCAGCTGATATTTGCCAGGCAACACATAAGGGAATTGGAAACTGCCACCCGAGGCTGTGACAGCCCTGGCAACAACTTTATTGTCTTTCAACAGCAGTAAATACACCCCTTGGGATCCAGAGACAGACAGCGTTCCCTTCAGGAGCGCTCCTGGCGTCAAGGGCCAATCGAAGCTTGTTTCCTCGCCTGCCATAAGACGCACAAAGGCGGCGGTGACGGCCTTCGGCAAAAACCCCAAAGGCAAATCCTGAGCCTGCAAAAAGAGGGGGTATTCCCCAGGCGTCATGGAACCAAATTCATACTGCCCATCGCTTTGGCTTACGACTAACTCTCCATCCAGCAGAATGCCGCAGCCTGAGATCCCTTTTTCGCCTTCCTGCCAGATCCCATCGTGATTTTCATCTACAAAGATTCTTCCTATGAGCCTGCCTTTCGTCTTCAAGAAAGGCACCGGCAATTTCGTGTTCAACCCATACCCCACGGTTACCTCCCAAGTCGCTGGGGACTCCCCATGGAAGAACAGTTTGCTGCCTAATTGCAGTTTGTGCCTTTGCGCGAAAGGCTGCGTTAATTTCACGCCTACGGCTTGAGAAAACTGACCGTTTTCCTGCGCTTGCCACTCGAACTCCCAATTGCGGTTTTGCCGCCTGTACAGAAGCCCGATTTCCAATTCTTTCAGTTCGCTTTGTTTGGCCGCGGCCAGCCACAGCGAATGGCTCTTGCCGTAAAACCCAAACCGCAGGTAATCTCTGGGCAGGCTCAAGGGCAATTGGTTATGGGCCAGGTACAAATGCGCGGGCCCCCAATATTTATTGGTCACCAACTCCCAGCCGTACTGTTCTTCTTTCTCTTCTTCCTCCTGCCGGACTCCGTAGCCCCAGCGAAAGGTGACGCTGCCCCGCTCAAGAGGAAAATTCAATCCCAAAGCCGCGTAATCTTCCCGTTCTTGGACCACAGCAGGATCAGAGGCCAGATCGTTATATTGGGAATACAGAGAGAAAAGGAAAGGTCTGTTTTGGCCGCTGACGCTCAAGCGCCACAGATCTTCATATCTTCCCTTAGTTTCAGTTCCGGCTTGCAGCCAATCCAAGACCCACAAAGAAACGGGGGTCCTGCTCTGCCCGCCAAGGCGGACGCTGACGGTGGAAGACGGGATTCTCCACGCCACAGGCATTCCCACCTCGCCATAGACTCTCCCCTTCTCGTCTCCTCCCTCCGAACGGCCGTAAAACCAAAAGTCATGCTTTTTTGCCATGAGGAAAGTCAAGGCGCTGCCGCCTTTGCGATAAGAGAAATAACCTGGCAGGCCCGGATGCCAAAAGAGGCTGGTCACCTTTCCCGCTCCCTGCAATCTGAACAGCACTCCCGGCTCTTCCACGGGCTCTTGCAGCGTATTGCCAGCATAATCCGTATTGCCGAAGCCTAAAGACCAGATATCCCTTTGCCACATCGCTAAGCCCCGCCATAACCCCTCCGTCCCCGAGTCATAGCGTGACAGATCTATCTGCAAACTGCCTCCAGGCCAGCTGCTGTCTCCCCAGAAGCTACCATGCCATCTGAAAGCTCCGTTTTCCGCCCAGATCCCTTCCAGCTCCAGCCTGCTGAGCAGATCCGGATTCAGTTGCGCGCTGGCCACAGAA
>DIPB01000086.1:7883-12418 GCA_002426275.1 Firmicutes bacterium UBA5499 | reverse complement strand
AGAACAGTCACCGGCAGTCTCCGGCGGGCTAAGAGCGTCTCCCCTTCCCCTAACTCAAAAAGCAGCCAGCCGCTGCCTGGCGTGGCATTCTCCGCCGCCTCCACCACCAAGATTCCCTCCCAGCTTTCGCCCTGGGCTAAAGGCCCTTTGGGAGCAAGGCGCTGAATGGTGAAGCCTTGGGGAAGGGTCCAGCGCAGCCAAAAGTTCCCAGGACAGTTGCCCGTATTCTCCACGGCAAAAGGCAAGAGCGCCTGTCCGCTTTGGGAAAGCTGCAGCCGACTGCTGCCGAAGCTCAGACTGGCGCCAAGCTGTCCCTTTACGGCCACCTTGACGCTGGCCCGTGCGGACTCAGAGCCGCTGCGGGCAGTGAAGGCTATTTCATAGCTCTCTGCGGCTGACGCTTGCTGAGGAATTTGCACGGTGACCGGGATCACCGTTTGCTCACCGGCGGCGATCACCTGGCTCTGCGGGGCGCTCAACAGCTGCCAAAATGGCGGCTGCTGCGCCAGAAAATCCACAGTCAGAGCCTTGTTGCCATTATTGACAACGGTGAAGCCTACTGTGAGCAGGCTCCTTGGCTCCGCAAGCCTCTGTCCCGGCCCGCTGACTTCAAGCGGACCTGCCCAGGCAGCCGCCGCCAAGGAGAGCAAACATGCTAAGATGCTAATCTTTTTCATCGCTAATCTCCTTGTGCAGTCAAAGTGTAAACTACAGTAGCTGCATAGGAATCAGGCGGATCCAGCCACGTAAGTTTAAGACGATAGACCAAGTCTACATTTGTAGTGCCAGCGCTTCCCGCTGCCAAAGGTGCGTCCACAGTCCCTAATTCCTGAAAACTTCCGCCACGTTTCCACAGCAAATTAGCTGTGGGCTTGACGGCGCCGCCAGTTGAACTGAAAGTGTCGTTCTGGGCGCGAATGGACAAACTCCACGGCTCGTCCCCTATGATCGTGAGCCTAGTGGCCGGATACTCAAGATACCCGCGGTTGAGATCTGTCGCCGTGGCCTGAGCGAAGACGCTGAGTTGTTCCACGCTCAAGGAAACGGTGGCGCCGGCTCCTCCTGCCAATAATCCCAAAAGGCAGACAAGCAGAAGCAATTTGTTTTTCACTGGCTCTCCCCCCTTATCTCAAAGGGCGCCTCAGCCGCCAGCAATGATTGGCCTCCGTAATCCAACACTGCCAAGAGCAGGTATTTCCCCGCAGGCGGCAGTCTGACTTCCCCGCCCACCTTGCGGCTGGCGCCGGGGAGAATGGAAAAAGGCGCCAAGTTTACAGTTTCAAACGCTTCACCGTCCACTGTGCGCACTTCTAACCTGCCTTGGTAGGAAAGGTGAACATTGCCGAAGTTGCTGAGCTCAACGCTCACCGGAATTAGCCCGGATTTAGGCTGCTTCAGTTCGCAATCGATAATTTTTGTGCCCGGTTCCTCAGTTCCCCGGGCTACCACGTAGAGCTTGATTCCGTAACGCAAAATCGCCTGCACGCTGATCTGCATCTGTTTGTCTGCTGCCTTGGCTGGCATGGGAAGGCGGCCGCTTTCCACAAACAGCATGGCGGTTCTAGTGCCGCGCTGATCCTTCGCGGCTTCCA
This sequence comes from Firmicutes bacterium UBA5499, assembly GCA_002426275.1. Lineage (GTDB taxonomy): Bacteria > Bacillota > DTU084 > DTU084 > DTU084 > UBA5499. Next base: position 10,826 of record DIPB01000086.1, on the reverse strand, counting down.
CTTGCAGCCTCAGCTTGCCCTCCTGCTGAGGTCCCAGCTCAACGAGGGACTCGGCAAGCTGCACCTGCTTTGCCGCAGAACCTGGCAAGGTGCCGGCCGGATAAAACTGCTGAGCGCCTTCCGGAGTCCGCTCCCAATCCTCAAGATAAGCCCGCACTGTGACCGGTTCTGGGTCGGGATTGAAAAGCGCGATCTCCATCTGACCGCTTTCCCCCGGCGACAGACTAATCAGGCGGTCCTCAAAAGAACACTGTACCAAACCGTGAGCGATGCCGGAAAAACAGAGCCAAAGGCAGATGATATGAAAAGCTCTCAAGGTTTTCCTCCTTCCGTTAACGAAAAAAATGGGGGCGAGAATATGCTTCCCTGGCAGTAGCCCCCACTTGCTTGTTTCTCTAACTGTCTTTGGTTAAGGTGTACAGCTGCACCAAACTGTAGTCGCCGGGCGCGTCGTTTGCCCAGTCGAGTTTCATCCGGTAATTGATATTGATGTTAGTTCCAGCTGTGGGAGTACTGTTGACCACCAATTGGTTATTGGAGGAACTGCTTTGAAAGACGCTGTGGATCTGCCTCTTCCACTGAAAATCAACTAAGGCTTTGTTTATGCCTGTAGGAGAAGACCAATTCTCGGTTCTCACATCTAGCCGCCAGGGAACATTGCTTCTCACTGTCAGCTGGCCTGTAGCTATGTCCGTATAGCCGGCGTTGTAATTGGCGGCGGTTGGGGTGGGAAGGGTGACTAAAGTGTTATTATTAACCAGCTCTTGGGTATCAACAACAGCCACGCCGACTGTAACGTTTGTAGGCGCCGCAGGTTCGGCAAAAGCCCCCATGGCTAAGCCCAGGCAAAGAACCAATGTCAAAAAGATAACTTTTTTCATCTAATTTCCCCCTCTTTTTTTTCAACTGAAGACTGCCGGCTCCAGTAAGTGGAAATAACTAAACCTATTTTTTCCACCACGTTCCTAAAAATATGCATCTATGAAGAAAAAAATGTGCACATTTTTATTTTTTTTTGCACAAGCTTCCCGACTCCAAGCAGCAAAAAAAGAGAGAGGTTGAAACACCTCTCTCTTTTTCCTGGGATCACCTCCGCGTGCCGTGCCATAAAAATTCCGCCTGTAATTATGACTGTTAAAAATATTCTCTCTATTATTCCGCTCTTCTATCCGCTAGCTCAGCTCGCTGAAAGCTCTCTTCCCTCCAGCGCTAAACGCTTGTCCCTGACCAAAGCGACCCGTTTATGCCCTGACGTTCCCAGCGCGAATCCGAAACGTGCCCGTCTAGCCCCGGCCGCCGCTTCCCACTTTGGTGACTGTGAACTCTAAAGCTCCTCGCCGCTTTAGAACTTGATTGGCAAAGCTTCCGATGCCCACAGCAAGCGCAAAACCCAATGCCGCGCCCAAAAATTGCCAGATCTGCGCTCCCAGCTTGCCGCCGATGCCATATCCGACCAGCATCAGCACCAGGGGCAGCAAATAGATGACAATGCCGCTTCCTAAAACAATCTTCGTAGGAAGCTCCACGCAGACCCAATCTCCTTCTTGAGCGGCCAGCGGGTTTGCCGCCCACAGGAGGCGCTGCCTTCCTGCGCCGAGACAGCTGCCGCACCTTTGGCAGGCTTCTTGGCCGCAGACTTCAACTAAAGCTCTCTTTCCCTCAATTTTGCGCACCGTTCCCCAATTTTTCATCTTTCTGATCGAAAAAGGGGGGCTTGGCCCCCCTTCCTCCTTGTTATTTTGCCGGCTCCTGGCTGGGAGCGCTAGCGGGCGCTAAAGTGCCGAACAGGTTACTGTAGCGTTCCCATTTCCAATCCAACTTAGCGTTCTTGACGAGTTCCTCCATGATTTGCTGACTGGGCGTAGCTTTCTCTTTGAGGATCGCTTGCCGGACCTGTTCTTTGACCTCGTCGAAAGTGTGAACCTTCTCCTCTTTCCGCTCCTCAAGCTTGATCACGTGGAACCCGAACTGAGTCTTCACCGGTTCCTTCGTATATTTGCCGATTTCCAAAGCAAAAGCCGCTTTTGAGAATTCGGGCACCATATCCCCGTAGGTGAAAAAGCCCAAATCGCCGCCTGTATCTTTAGTGCCGTCCAGGCCGTTAGCCTTGGCCAGCTCGGCAAAATCGCCGCCCGCATCCAACTGGGAGATGATCTTTTTGGCCTCATCTTCAGTCTTCACCAAGATATGACGAGCGCGAACCTCTTCCGGCTCCTTGTACTCATCTTTGTGCTCTTCAAAATACTTGGTCAGTTCATCATCTGTGATGGTAACGTTTCTGGTGCCCAATTTCCACAATGCCGCCTGGACTTTCAGCTGCGAATACAGTTCCGCCTGGCTGACTCCCATCAAAGCGTACTGGAAAGACTGATCATTGGGGAACTGCTTGCGCAAGGTCTCCAACTGCTGGGCGATATCGTTATCTGTAATGGAAAGTTTTTGTTTTTCCACTTCTTGCAGGATCAAAGATTCCATGATCAAGTTCTGCAGGATTTGCGAGCCGGCTTTGTCTTCCAGCTCCGCGTAGAACTTAAAAGCAGTGATGGGCTGTCCGTTGACCACCACCACAATGTCGTTGTCTTTGGTCTCGCTGGCGACCGTCTTTTCCTCTGCTGCAGCTGCTCCCGCCAGTAGCGCAATGAACACGGCTGCGAAGATCCAGCTCCGTAATTTGTTTCTCACCCGTCTACCCCTCTCTTTTTCAATATCCCTTAGCCCTTAAGGTTATAATTCGACGGGAGCTATCGTATTCCTTCCCTATCCAGAAATTCCAGGTTCTTTTATTCCTGACAATTGCTGCCAGATCGGCTGTGGTAATGGGTGTGAAAGAGCTTGTGCGCAGCCTCTCCACCCGGTTCTCCCAGGTCCCGGTACAGAGCCTGAATTGCCGGGTTGGCGTGGGATTTGCGCAGGGGCAGCTGTCTATCCAACTGATATAAAGGG
>DIPB01000086.1:413-7713 GCA_002426275.1 Firmicutes bacterium UBA5499 | reverse complement strand
CCGATGCAGCCGCCTGGACAGGCCATGATCTCTACGAACGTGTAGTCGCCCGGGCCGGCTTTGATCCGCTCCAGAAGCGCCTTGGCATTACCCAGGCCATGGGCCGCTGCCAACCTGACGGTCTTACCGGCCAGCTGCACTTCCGCTTCCCGGATTCCCTCCAGCCCCCGCACCTGGGCGAACTCCAACTGCCGGAGAGTCTGGCCTGTGACCAGCTCGTAGACCGTGCGCAGCGCAGCCTCCATCACTCCGCCTGTGGCGCCGAAGATCACAGCGGCGCCGGTGGACTCGCCCAAAGGCTGATCAAATTCTGCCTTGGGCAGGTTGGGCAACACAAGGCCGGCTTCTTTGAACATTCCGGCCAGCTCTCTGGTGGTGAGCACCGCATCCACGTCCGGCGCGCCTGTCGTGGCCAATTCAGGCCTTGTGATCTCAAACTTTTTGGCAGTACACGGCATTACCGAGACCACGAAAACCTTTTGAGGATCCAGATCGTGCTTTCCGGCATACCAATTCTTCATTACGGCGCCGAACATTTCCTGCGGCGACTTACAGCTTGAAAGGTTGGGCAAAAGCTCAGGATAAAAATGCTCGCAATATTTTACCCAGCCTGGACTGCAGGAGGTGATGAGAGGCAGTTTCCCTCCGCTCTGCAGCCGGTGCAGGAGTTCGGTGCCTTCTTCCATAATGGTGAGATCCGCGGCGAAATCCGTGTCAAAAACCTTGTGGAAGCCCAGCCGCCTGAGGCCTTCCACAAGCTCTCCCACCAGAGGCGTGCCTGGTGGCAGACCAAATTCCTCGCCGATGGTGGTCCGGATGGCGGGCGCTATCTGCACCACCACGACTTTATCCGGATCCGCCAGAGCCTGCCAGACCTTACCCGTGCTGTCTTGCTCAGTGAGAGCCCCTGTGGGGCAGACCAAGACGCACTGTCCGCAGAGGGCGCAGGCAACTTGTCCTAACTTGTCCCCAAAAGCAGGCCCAATTTGCGTCTCAAAGCCGCGCCGAGACGCCCCCAGCGCGGAGACTCCTTGCACCTGGCTGCACACCTCAACGCAGCGCCTGCAGGAAATGCATTTGCGCATATCCCGCAGAATGGACGGATTGGAGCTGTCCAGACTCCTCTCGCCCATGGAGCCGCCGTAGGGGAGATCGCGAATCCCCAAATTATGAGCGACGCTCTGCAATTCGCAGCTGCCGCTGCGATTGCAGGTCAGGCACTCGGCCGGATGATCGGACAAAAGCAGTTCCACAACTCCCCGCCTGGCTTGCCTTACTTTGGGAGTATTAGTGAACACCGTCATGCCGTCTGAGACAGGCAAAGTACAGGCAGTTGCCAGCGAGCGCATTCCCTGCACTTCCACCAAACAAACCCTGCAGGAACCAGTAGGTTTCAGGCTGGGACAATAACAGAGAGTAGGAATGCCGCAACCGGCGGCTCTGGCCGCCTGCAGCACAGTTTGATCCGCCGCTGCCTCCACTGCTTGCCCGTCTATCGTCAAACGTATCGTTTCCATTTCGTTTCCCACTCCCCTTAATACTTCCTGATCGCTCCAAAAGGACACTTGCTCAAGCAATTGCCGCACTTGACGCAAAGCTCTTGGTCTATGGCGTGAGCTTCCCTGCGCTGACCGCTGATGGCTTTGCTGGAGCAAACCCGGACGCAAAGCCCGCAGCCTTGGCAGAGCGCGGGATCGATTTCGAAGCGCAGCAGGCTTTGACATACTCCTGCCGGGCAGCGCTTTTCGTAAATATGGGCTTCATATTCATCCCGGAAATACCGGATTGTGCTCAAAACCGGATTGGGAGCGCTTTGACCCAAGCCGCACAGAGCTGTGCTGATGATCAGCTTTCCCAATGCCTCCAGTTTTTCAATGTCCCCGTCCTCTCCCTCTCCGCGGGTAATGCGGGTGAGGATCTCAAGCATCCTGCGGGTACCCACCCTGCAGGGTGTACACTTACCGCAAGATTCTTCCTGAGTGAACTCTAAAAAGAAACGGGCCACATCCACCATGCAGGTATCCTCATCCATGATGATTAAGCCGCCGGAACCCATAATGGCGCCCAGCTTGCGCAACGATTCGTAATCCAAAGGCGTATCTATGAACTGGGCGGGAATGCAGCCGCCGGAAGGGCCGCCTGTCTGGGCGGCTTTGAATTTTTTACCGCCCGGAATGCCGCCGCCCACGTCGTAGACCAGCTCCCGCAAGGTGGTGCCCATAGGCACTTCGGCAAGACCGGTATTATTAACCTTCCCTGCGATGGCAAACACCTTAGTGCCCTTGCTTTTCTCCGTTCCAAACTGCTGAAACCACTCAGGCCCCTTCAAAATGATCGCGGGAATATTGGCGTATGTCTCCACGTTGTTAATGAGGGTAGGACAATCCCACAGGCCGTTTGAGGCTGGAAAAGGCGGTTTGGGGCGCGGCTCGCCGCGTTTGCCTTCAATGGAAGCGATGAGGGCTGTTTCCTCGCCGCAGACAAAGGCGCCGGCTCCCACTCGGATTTCAATATCGAAAGAAAAAGCGGAATCCAAAATCTTGCGGCCTAAAAAGCCGCGTTGCCTCGCTTGCTCTATAGCGTTACCCAGCCTTTGTACGGCCAGCGGGTATTCGGCCCGCACGTAAACGAAACCTTTCTGCGCTCCCACCGCGTAACCGGCGATGGCCATGGCCTCGATCACAGAGTGAGGATCTCCTTCCAGGATGCTGCGATCCATGAAAGCTCCCGGATCTCCCTCGTCAGCGTTGCAGACAACGTATTTCTTGTCCCCAGCTGCCTGAGCCGTAAACTGCCACTTCGATCCGGTGGGGAAGCCCGCTCCTCCCCGGCCCCTAATCCCCGACGCTTTGATTTGCGCTCGCACTTCTTGGGGAGCCATCTGGCCTAAAACTTTACCCAAAGCTTTATACCCGTCTTTGGCGACGTATTCTTCCACACTGCCGGGGTCTATCTGCCCGCAGTTGCGCAGCGCGATCCGAAGCTGCTTGCTGTAAAAGGGAACATCGGCTATTTTCTCTACTTCCTGGCCGCTTTTCAGATCCCGGAACAATAATCTCTTCACTACGCGTCCTTCCAGTAGATGCTCTGCGACGATCTCCTCCGCATCCTCCGGTTTAACTTTCTGGTAGAAGACACCTTCGGGATAGATCACCATTAAAGGACCCAAATCGCAGGTCCCAACGCAGCCTGTTTCCACGACTTTGATTTCTTCAGTCAGTTTATGCCGAACCAAGCTCTGTTTCAAAGCCTTTTCCACCTCAAAACAGCCGCTGGAAATACAGCCCGCGCCTGCGCAAACCAGAACATGGGCTCGATAGCGCTCCATTAACGTTACCTCCTACTCATTGCTGCCCGCTTGCAGCTGTGTAATTTATGCCAACAAAAACGACAATAGCGGAGAGCCGTCTTTGCCAGGCAAAGCTCACCGGGACCGCCGGGCATGGATCCTTGAATCGCTCGCCTGCGTTTACTGATATTTCTCCAATATTTCCGCCAAACCATCCGTGGCTACCCGGCCGTAGATATCGTCATCCACCACCATCACCGGCGCCAGTCCGCAGGCTCCCATGCACCTCATCACGGCAAAGGTGAAGCGGGCATCATCCGTAGTCTCGCCAGGGCCAATTCCCAGCTGCTCTTTTAGCGCATCCATAATGGTTTGCGCGCCCTTCACATAACAGGCGGTTCCCATGCAAAGACTGATGGTATGCCGCCCTTTGGGCTGCATTGTAAAGAGAGAATAAAAAGTGACAACCCCATAAACCTCGCTTACCGGCACCCTCAGGCCGCTGGCCACATATTCCTGCACGTCCCGGGGCAGATAGCCAAAAAGTTCCTGGGCTTTGTGAAGCACCGGAATCACATTGCCAGGTTTATCCCGCCACTCAGCCAGGATTTCGTCCAGCTGCCTCCAGCGTGGCTCTCCTTCCTTATCGCTGCATTGACAATTCCCCATTCTAGCTTGTCTCCTTTCTCATCTTACCTTAGCCTTGTCAGTCCGCAGGAAGTGAAGACATTAAGCGATAAAATTCCCGTCAAGCTTCTCAGGCCCATAAGATCGCCTTACTTCGTGAAAAAATTCACTAACTAGACGCAAGATTAAGTTAATTTTAGCTATTAGCGCGCCTTCCCCATGTCACAGGCCGACCGTTGCCCCGGTCAGCCGTGCGCCGCTATCCTCAACCTACAGTTTTTCTCCGCCCAGAGCTATGCGTCATCTGCCGGACGCGAATTCCTCTATCTGAGCTGAAAATCCCTGCGCTTGCAGCTGTTCAGCCAGCGCTTCGGCGCGCTGACGATCCTGAAAAACGCCCATTTGAGCCCTGTACGGCTGGCTGCGGATTGGCATTGCCTCAAAGCCGGCGGCCTCAAGTTCAGAGACGGTCTCCTCCAGCTGGGAGACAGACGCAAAAGTTCCCACCGCCACGCGCCAGCTTTTTTGAACCTCAACCGGCTGTTCTTCAGGCTCGGCTGACAAGTCCTCCTGCGATTCCTGGGCCATAACCGGCTGTGACTCTTGTCCGCTGGGTTCTTTCTGCGTCGGAGCCTGGCTTGGCTCAGCTTGAGAGGCCACATCTTGGCTGAATTCCTCGCCTTCCGCATTAATGACCTGCGGCTGCTTGCGGGCTGTCTTCTCAGAGTCGGGCAATAGCAAATTCAAGGCCAAACTTCCCAGCAGATAACCCAAGATCACTGCCAGCACGCCCACAAAGAACAGCTTGCCGTTTTTTGCCTTACGGCGACGAGACATGTCTTTTCCTTCCTTTCGTCTTCTGTAGTAATACGTCATCTGTAATCTAAATTCCTGCTTAGAGGGAAAAGAATCTGAGGATGGACGGACGCAGCTGTCCCACCAAATATAGCGAGCCTGCCACCACGACCAATTCCCGCTGGTTAAGGGCCCGCTCCAATGCCAACGCCGGCTCGGGAATCACCTCGACCTTCTTGCAGAAACGCCTGGCAATGGCCGCTAAGCTTTCAGGCTCCAGCGCCCTGGGATTATCCGGCCGCGTGAGGACAATTGAACCCGCAAGGGGCGCCAGAATCGAGAGCATCTGTTGGGCATCCTTGTCTCCTAAGATCCCCAAAACCAACATTGGCTTGGCGCAGGAAAAAAACTCTCTGATTGCCCCGGCGAGCGTCCGCATGCCGTCGGGATTATGGGCGCCGTCCAGGAGCAAGCTGGGCTGACCGGAGAAAAACTCAAGCCTTCCGGGCCAGCGGGCCTGGGCAAGGCCACGATAGACGGCCTGCTGCCAGCTTTCCGCCGACAGCTTCACCAAGCCGCCTCTATAGGCGATTTGCGCCAAACCCAAAGCAACGCCGGCATTGGTCAATTGATGCCGGCCAAGCAGACCCACGGCGACCTGCGGCCAAAAATGCTCTCCCAACCAAAAATCAGCCTCCGAGCCCGCCAGGGAGAAAGCGCGGCCGCGATAGCGAATCTGACCTGCTTCCGGCCAGCTCGCCACCTGCCACAGAGGCGCGCCAAGCTCCTTTGCCCGCCGCTCCAGCACGCATCTGGCCTCGGTCTCCTGCGGCGCGGTCACCACAGGCCGGCCCGGCTTGATGATCCCGGCTTTCTCCCAGGCGATGGCAGAGAGGGTGTTCCCCAGTCGCTGAGTGTGCTCTAAGGCCAGATGCGTGATCCCGCAGGCAACTGGAGCCGCCACATTCGTGGCGTCAAGCCTGCCTCCCAGCCCCACTTCCAAAAGCACAAGCTCCGGCTTTTGCCTTTGAAAATAGCAAAAGGCCATGGCCGTAAGGAATTCAAATTTGGTCAGTCCATCCACTGCCCTGGCCTCAGGCGCCAGCTCCTCCACCAACTCAGTGACTGCAGCTTGGGAGATCGGCTCACCATTGATGGCGATCCGTTCGCAAAAAGAGGAAAGGTGCGGACTGGTGTAAGTCCCCACCCTTAATCCCGCTTCCTGTAGGACTGCCGAAAGCATGGCTACTGTGGAGCCTTTGCCATTGGTGCCGGCAATGTGCAGGCAATTTATTTCCCGGTGCGGATTTCCTATTCTCGCCAACAGCTTTTCCATGCGCTCCAAGCCAAGGTTGCTGCCGAAACGGCTCAAGCTCTCCAAATACGCTACTGCATCCTGCCAGTTCAAGGCTAATCCTCCAATTGGCCGAGACGCTCTTGCAAGTTCAGATCCAGCGTTCTCAGCTCTTCCGCTCTGTCTCGCTCCCGTTGTACCACCTCAGGCGGAGCCTTACTCACAAAATTCTGGTTGGCAAGTTTGGCTGCGACTCGTTTCAGCTGCTCTCTGGCGCCAGCCAATTCCCGCTCCAGTTTTGCCCGTTCTTCCCGGAGATCCACAAGCCCGGAAAGCGGCAAATAGATGGTGTAATCTGTGGCCACTATGGTTTCAACCTGCTGGGGGGCTTGTCCGGGTTCGGTCAATTCCAGCTGCGCCAAGCCTGCCAGCTCGCACAGATAGGACCCGTACTCCTGAAAGAGGCTTTCAACTTTGCCTTGAGCCTGAATAATGGCTGTGATTTTCTTCCCAGGCGGCACCTGCTTTTCGCTGCGCAGATTGCGGATAGACCTGACGGCATCCATGACTGTGGCCAGCTGGCTTTCTGCCTCTTCGCAGGCCAAGCTTTCCGGCGGCGCGGGCCAGTCCGCAACCACAATGCTTTGTCCGCTGTGGGGAAGCTGCTGCCAGATCTCCTCGCTGAGAAACGGCATGTATGGATGGAGCAATTCCATGGTATGGCTCAGCACATACCAGAGGGTATACTGAGCGGCGCGGCGCGGCTCTTCTCCGGCTCTGCCATACAGCCTGGGCTTTGCCAGCTCCAGGTACCAGTCGCATAGTTCGCTCCAAATGAAATCGTACAGCACCCGCGCTCCTTCGCCGAGTTCGAAGCGTTCCAACCAATTTTCCAGCTCCACGGCCGCTTTTCTGTAGCGAGAGAGAATCCACTTGTCCGCCAGTTCCAACGGCAGACGGCCGAATTCCTCGCCTTGCGGCTGAAAATCCTCCAAGTTCATCAGCGCAAAGCGGGCCGCGTTCCAGATCTTGTTGGCGAAATTGCGGGCGCCCTCGATTTTTTCCGGATAAAAGCGCATATCGCTGCCGGGAGCCGTGCCGGATACCAGCGAGAAACGCAGGGTGTCCGCGCCGTAGGTTTTGATCACTTCGCTGGGATCGATGCCATTGCCCAAGGATTTGCTCATCTTCCTGCCCTCTCCGTCCCGCAGCAGGCCGTGAATATAGACCTTGCGGAACGGCACTTGGTGCAGGAATTCCAAGCCCATGAAGATCATCCTGGCCACCCAGAAGAA
>DIPB01000086.1:0-190 GCA_002426275.1 Firmicutes bacterium UBA5499 | reverse complement strand
GGTAGAAATGCTCAAGCTCCGTGGTCTGTTCTGGCCAGCCCAAGGTAGAGAAAGGCCAAAGCGCGGAGCTGAACCAGGTGTCCAACACATCGGGATCCTGCCGGAGCCGCTTGCTGCCGCAAGCCGGGCACCGAGCCGGATCTTCTTTAGCCACTATGACCTCCCCGCAATCCTGGCAATACCAGACAGG
>DIPB01000148.1:2360-3641 GCA_002426275.1 Firmicutes bacterium UBA5499 | reverse complement strand
GTTCAGCCATTTCTTTTCTTGAACGAACAGTCTTATATTTCAAATTGTGAATCGTCTCCACGAAACGCACTGTCTTTGTCCGCTCCCGCATCACCAGGGAATGGGTTTTCGCCAAGCCAGGACCATATCTGACTCCTTTTAGCAGTTCTCCGTCCGTGATGCCGGTGGCGGCAAAAATCACGCTTCCCCCTTTCACTAAATCATCAATTGTAAGGACGTCGTCCGGCGCGAGCTTAATCTCCCGCGCTTTTGCTTTCACTTCTTCGGTGGGCGTATAAAGCTTCGTCTGCAGCTCGCCGCCCAGGCACCTGAGAGCGGCCGCGGCCAGCACAGCCTCCGGCGCTCCGCCGATTCCCATCAGGATATCAACGCCGGTCTCTGGCAAAGCTGTGGCGATGGCTCCGGCCACATCGCCGTCCAAAATCATTTTGATCCTGGCGCCGCAACACCTGATCTCATCCATCAGGCCACGGTGACGCTCGCGATCCAGCACCACGACCGTCAGATCCCGGACGTTCTTTCCCAAAGCCGCAGCCACAACCCGCAAATTTTCCCGCACAGGCGCTTCCAAATCAATATAGCCGCTCGCCTGAGGCCCCACCGCGATCTTTTCCATATAAAAACCGGGAACCGGCAACAGACACCCTTCGTCGGCGGCCACGATGGCCGAAATGGCATTGGGCAGCCCGCAGGCCACAAGCCGCGTGCCTTCCACCGGATCCACCGCGATATCCACCGGCTCCGCTCCCTTTGCTTTGCCAACCTGTTCCCCTATGTAGAGCATGGGCGCTTTATCCTTCTCCCCTTCGCCGATCACCACTTTCCCGTTGATGTTGACCAAATCCAACATCCCGCGCATCCCGTCCACCGCAGCCTGGTCTACGGCTTCTTTATCGCCCCTGCCCAGAACGCGGGCTGCTCGCAAAGCCGCAGTTTCCGTCACCCGGACAAAATCCAACATGATCTCTCGTTCGCGATCCTCCACCAGACGCACCTCTTTCCTCCTTGCTTCCATGCTTCCATCTCAAGTTATTCGCGAAGAATGTGCCGTTTTCCTTCAAAATTAGGCTTAATACTCAAAACAAAATACTTTTTTCCAGCATAGTATGAAGCATAATTCCTCAAAGGAGGCCATTTTACCATGGAAGCAAAACAAGCGTCTTTCTGCCCGTCGCCTCCCCTGGAGCTGGCGCGCGCCTATATACCTTTTCAAAACTTCAACCAAGTTTTACCTCCACCGGAAGGGCTGCGGGAAGGCACTATTTTCCCAGAACTCATTCG
>DIPB01000148.1:0-2228 GCA_002426275.1 Firmicutes bacterium UBA5499 | reverse complement strand
TACCCTGAAGACAACTGGGGGGTATGCAAAAATGGGGCATGAGCAAACTTTATTGCAGCAAATCCGCGAACTGCAGTTCACGATCGTTGAATTAAACCTTTTCCTGGATACGCATCCAGCGGAAAGACAAGCGCTGACGCTATTTGATCAAGTCAATCGTGAACTGCAAAGCAAGATAGAGCGGTACCAGCAAACCTTCGGTCCTTTAACTGTGCGCGGACGCAACCCTGGAGGCAACTGTTGGGAATGGACGGAAGGCCCTTGGCCTTGGGAAACGACATGTTAGGAGGGTGAAGAAGTTTGTGGATTTATGAAAAGAAGCTGCAGTATCCCATACGCGTCTCCGGCCCCAACCCGAAGCTGGCGAAAACCATTATTACCCAATACGGAGGCCCTGACGGTGAACTGGGAGCTTCGCTGCGTTACCTGACCCAACGCTATTCCATGCCCACATCGCAAGGGAAAGGCCTGCTTACTGATATAGGGACCGAAGAGCTAGCGCATATGGAGATGGTGGCGGCAATAGTCTATAATCTGATTAAGGACGCGCCGCTATCGCAAATTAAGGCGGCGGGCATGGAAGGATACTATGCGGATCACGATCGGGGCATTTATTTCGTCAACGGGGAAGGCGTGCCCTGGACTGCGGCTTATATCCAATCAAAAGGCGATCCCATCACAGATCTGCATGAAGATATGGCTGCGGAACAGAAAGCCCGCTCCACCTACGAATGGCTGATCAATCTTTCCGACGATCCGGACGTCACAGATACGCTGCGGTTTCTTAGACAGAGAGAAATCGTGCATTTTCAGCGTTTTGGGGAAATGCTGGATATTATGCACGATCAGATGGGCTGCAAAAAAATATTTTAAGAAAAGGCTGTCCGCGGACAGCCTTTTTTCTATTCATATCTTAAGGCATCAATCGGATCTAGCCTCGACGCTTTCCGCGCGGGATAAATGCCGAAAAAGACGCCGATCCCAGCCGAGAAACCGAATGCCAAGAGAATAGCTCCCACGGAAATCACCATCGGCCAGCCGGCCGCTTTAGCGATTATGCCGCCGCCTAAGATACCAAGCCCTATCCCGACCAAGCCGCCTAAAAAGCTCAAAAGCAGGGCTTCAATCAAAAATTGACTGAGAATATCTTGCTGGGAAGCGCCAAGCGCTTTACGGATTCCGATTTCTTTGGTGCGCTCTGTCACCGACACCAACATGATATTCATGATTCCGATGCCGCCCACCAACAGGGCGATGCTTGCGATCCCAGCCAGCAAAAACGTGAACGTAGCGGTAGTTTTAGAGACCGTATCGATGATCTCTTGCTGGTTACGGATATCGTACTTTTCCGCGTCGCTAATCCGCTGCTGCATTAACATGTTCAGCTCGCTGACAGCCTGATCGATCAGCTGTTCGCCTTTGGCCTGACAATAGATGGCGCTAACATAATCTGTGCCGAACAGCCGCTTCTGGGCTGTTGACAGCGGTACATATACCAGATCCGTATTATCGGCGAAACCGGTTCCCTTAGGCTCGAGAATGCCCACTACCCGGATCCGGCTATCTCCGATTTTTATTTCTTGGCCCAGAGGATTCAGACCTTTGAATAAATCGGACGCCACGTTCTCGCCGATAATCGCCACAGCGCCGGATGCCGCCTCTTCGTGCGGAGTAAAAAAGCGACCGACAGCCAATTCGTATTCCCGGATGGAGAAGTAATCGGCTGTCACGCCGTAAACCATGGCGAATGAATTGGCGCCGCCATACTTTACCGTGGCGCCCTGCGTCAGTTCGGGAGATACCGCCTTGAGAGTCGTATTCCCCTTCTGGATATATTCAACCTCTTTATTGGTGAGAATATTTCCCGAGCCCCGAGCTCCCCAACCGCCGCCGCGGCGATTGGCAACGCGTCCGGGAGAAATGGTGATCAAGTTGGCTCCCATAGAGGAAATTTGATTCACAACCATCTGATTTGCACCTTGGCCGATTGAAACCATCATGATCACCGCGCCCACGCCGATGATGATCCCCAAGGTGGTTAGAAAGGAACGCAATTTATTGGCGTTCAATGCCTGCAACGCGACGCGAAAAATCTCCAAAAGCCTCATTTAGCTCGCCTCGCTTTTGATCTGCCCGTCGAAGAAGGTGACAACGCGTTGGGCATAGCCGGCGATCACATGATCATGCGTTACCATGAGAATAGTGTGCCCCTTGGCGTGTAGATCTTT
>DIPB01000195.1 GCA_002426275.1 Firmicutes bacterium UBA5499 | reverse complement strand
AAGCGGTTGATATTGGTCTCCCCGGACACTTGAAAACCAGTTCCCCCCAAATCGCCGCGATATTTGAAAGCTAAACCCACCGTGCCGCTCTCATAGGCGGCTCCGGAGGCCGCTGTCTTTGTGTCGTCGAAAACCCTCAGCAAGGTAACCCTAATCTCTCCTCTGTCTATGGGGGCGGCGGCGGAACTGAAAATGGTGTAACGGTCGTATCTGCTGCCGTTGCCATCGGTATTCCTGACCAGAAAGCCCCGCCAGTTCAAACCGAAAGGCCGGGAAGAGAGCAAAATGCCGTCGTAAGTATAACGCGGTTCATACCAAGTATCGTCTTCCCGCCACGCCCTGCGAATGGTGAAATAAGTATTGTCGATCCAAAATCTCCCCAGTTGCAGTCTATAATCCTGACCATTGCGGCCGGTGAAATTCGTGGTGACGCTCAGCGGAGCTAAATAGTACGAATTATAAGTGGAAGCGGGTCCCGCTTGCAAAAACAATTCGGAATAGAGATTCGTCCTGCCGGCAAGCGGCGTATTGAACCGCAGAGCGCTATATAATCTCGGCGCAGCGCCGTTGCCGGGGGTGAGCGTGCTGTAAAAGCGCGTTTCACTGGACAGTCCCAGCTTGGATTTGATTGTCGTCTTATTATTCTTTAACTGATTCAAGTCCCTCTGCAGCCGCGCCAGATCCAGATCGACTTTCCGCATCTGGGCCTGAGTTTCCAAAACTTGCTCCGGCAAAGCGCTGCTCTTGTCTAAGAACGTTTCGTCCTCTGCTTGCTCCTTCTCCCAGCCGGGCGCTCGCAGAAAAGCTCCCACCGGATCGCTCGGAAAAAGGCTGGCGGAGGCGGTTTCCTCTTCAGCTCCGGCAATATTGAACGAGAAGAGCAATAGCAATGTCACGCCCCAGGCGCCAAGAGCGGGAATTCGCCCATAAGACTTCATTCCCTCAGCCCCTTTCCTCAGAATTTGAGTCCCACGGAAAACCTTTGCGCATCTCCTGCCTGATGGGTATTATAGGCGTAATCCAAAACCCACTTGCCTGTACGTATTCCCAGTCCCGCCGTAAACGTACCGGCATTATACCCGCCGCGCAGGAAAACTTTATTAGTGACGGCGTACTCTACGCCGGCGTGGATCTTAGGCCCCGTAATCAATCCGCTGACATCCAGCGTCCACAGCGCAGGCCCGACGGTTGTCGCTACTCCCAATGCCACATCCGGCTGCAGCAGGTTGTCTACCGTCTCTTTCGCTCCGTCCTCAACCAATTGACCGGCAAGCTTGGTATACAGATCTCGCGCCACCAGGCCCGCTTTAAATAACCTGCCTTGATAGAGGAGGCCTAAATCCACTCCCAGGCCCTTCTGATCCGTATTGACCAATTCGCTGCCGCCTTGAAAATAATTGTATTTGAGATTTGCGCCCCAACGCAGCTCTACTCCGGAAAGAGCGGTTTTGCCGGCAATAGTGGCCAGGATGCTTCCCTCTTGATAAGGAAACTCGCCGAAAGCTTCGGACGCGTCAAGGCCGTTATAGGCAAGGCCCACGGCATACTCTCCCACCGGCCTCACCGCGGACAGCCAATTATAGTGAATTCCCAGGCCAAAGAGATCCGTCTGCATGCTGGAGATTTGCGTTTCCGCAAGCTGCCCGGCACCCGCCGGATTCCAATATACGGCGTCCGCAGTATCCGCAGCCGCAACGAAAGCGCCTCCCATGCCCAGAGGACCGGCGCCCACGCCAACCGCCGGAAACGCGCCGCGTTCCGCCGCAGCCGTCATCCCCATCAGGCAAATAAGGACGCCCAGTAAACACATGGTTTTTTTCAACATAAGAGAATCCTCCTCTTCTGTTTGATTTAGTAAATTACGCTGATCAGTTTCCGCGCCCCTCCCGGAGCCCTGTTCTGCTCGTTTTTGGCCGCAATCAACAAAACGTAGGCTCCAGGCGGCACGATTCTGCCTCTGCGATCCCGTCCGTCCCACGCGAAGGCGTGATCTCCCACTCCCTCGGGGAGAGCCTCTCTGCGATAGACCTCGCCGCCTGCCAAATTATAGATGACGATGCTGACCATGGCGTTTTGGGTGAGACTGTAGGCCAGATGAAACTGTTCAAAGCGGCCGTTACCATTGGGAGCGAAGGGATTAGGTCCTCCCTGAACATTAGTGACCTCCAGAACTGTCGGTAGGTTCGAAGCAATAACAAAGGAGCCAACCTCCGAGAGCGCGCTTCTACCTGCCGCGGTCACGGCTTCTACCTGCCACTGCCAGGTGCCCGCCTGAAGCGGAGTCTCAGACTCATAGGAAGTTACATAGGTTTCTGCAGCGTACTGTGTCTGTCCCTGCCAAATTTTCAGCTGGTAGGAGCTGGCGTCTTTGGAACCCTCCCAGACGAATCTGACCTTGCCGCGGCTCAACTGTCCTTTCTGCTCCGGAAGCAAGAGGAGCGGCCGCTGCGGATTGGCTGTATTGATGCGCAGCGCTGCCTGGGAAAGTTTATTTGCGCCCTCATGGACCTCTATTTGATAGCTGCCGTCCGGCAGCGACCCTTCGCCTCCTGTCACCCCGTCCCAGCTGACGGTCTGCAGGCCGCTTACATTGGCCAACTGTCCCAGGGAACGCACTGTCTCGCCGTTAAACGTTAGTTTAACCTCCAGCGTCCGCTGGCCGGTCACAAAAAAGCGGATGGTCAGATCGTCCGGCGGCGCTATTTCCGGCTTTGAGAGCGTGATCTGCCCCACGGGAACAGCCGACGGAGCATATAAGACTACCAACTCTACAGGCTCGCTTTCGTTGCCGGCCCGGTCCACTTG
>DIPB01000011.1 GCA_002426275.1 Firmicutes bacterium UBA5499 | reverse complement strand
GCCGGGGTTGGCCGCCATGTATTGCCGGGTGTAGCCCAGCACAAAGCCGATATTGGTATTAAAATTGATCACTGTATCCTTATCAGCTAAGGCGAGCTTGATCGCTCCGCCTGGTGGCTCCACAGTCCTCGCGGCATCTTCGCCTAAACATAATCGGCGAGTTTGCTGGAAAAAAGCGGAGTCTGTCCGAAACGCGCCTCCTGAGGCTGTTTCACATTGCCGCCCACAACCGGCAATTCCTTGGCCTGTAAATATCGTTGGATTTTATCTTTCAACAATTCACTTCACCTCCGATGAATTTTCATCCCCAAACTCATCGCTGGGGGCCAGAGGCAGGCCGCAGGCCGGACACGACTTGCTTCCCAAAGGAATGGAATCCGTATTGCAGCCCAAGCACCACAGCTGCACTTCTCCTTTGATCAGCTCCAAATATGAGCCGAGAAAGTATTTTTTCCTTTTGACCGAGCTTGAGCTTATAGAGCCGGTCTTGCTCGTGATACGCCTCGCTGGAAACTACTTTCCCAATGGCGCAGCGACCAAAGATGAAAACCAGCGAGCCCTCTTTAAGCATAAAGCCCGTGTTTCTTCTGGCTTCCAGGGCGACTTCGCGCCTGGCGTCTTGGGACGGCCGCTTTGCCATCTCTTCATTGAGCAGGGCAAGCAGCCACTGGGCAAGTTGGATTCCGCCCCAACGGTCGATCAGGCGATCTGTGGCGTTATCCGTTGGCATCCGGCAGCAGAGAATGCAACCATTGGCATTGTCTGTGGAACTGCAATTGCTACATTGGGAAAGCATGCGTTCTGCTTCCCGGACGATCGCCGGCAGCTGCGAGGCAAGTTTCCAGGACAGACCTAATCCGCCTGCCGCATTATCGAAAATGCGAAACTGCAGCTTGTTTTCTCTACAAAAGACATCATGAGCGAGGTCTCCGACGCTCATATTACAGACCAACGGCGTTGCTTTAAAAATGGCGTTGACCATCGCTCTGGCGGCCGGCGGATAGAAACCTTCCGGCCGCTGGCAGATGAACTCCAGACCTTGGGTAACCATGAATTTGCTCAGCATTCTCCCGGCTCCGTACAGATGCTGCGTTTTAACTCCCCGCCGCTCTTGCTGGTAGCCGATGACAAACTGCGTGACATTGAACCAAGCGGGCCTAACGGAAAGTTTCTCCGTACCGGACTGGAATGCGAGCTGAAAGTCCGGAGAGTAAAATCTTCTCTTAATCACAGTCTTGCCTATTGGCTTGACAACTGTCCCGATCTCCTGCGTAGGCTTGACTTGCACTCTGCCAGCGGCGACCTTCTCCACGCGGTAGAGCCTGCCGGCATGTCTGTATATTGCGCCTTCATAAGCTTCCCGCAAAACCTGAGACAGCGAAATCTCTCCCAGTTCCAGCTCGCCTCTTGTCAGTTTGTAGGAGGGTTCGTCGACAGACCGCAGATTCAACTCGAAATGCGGGATCTCAGTCTGAATGGCTCTGTGAGCGTAAGCAAAGGATCTGCTCTGGGGTTTTTGGCTAAGCCTGGCAAAAAGCTCGGGACCTAAGATTTCCGCGTCGGGCTTCCTTTCTTCCGCCAGCTGCGCTTCGAAGTTTACGCATGAAGCGTGATCCAAAGCCAGCCGTTCGTTGTTGAGATTTAAATAACAGGGGTTGAAGCGTTGCCGCCACAAAAGCTCGGGGTGATGAAAATAGTATTCGTCCACTGAGGTTCCGCCAAAGATGATGTCTACTTTTCCCCGCTTTCCGCCCTGGCCTCTGCCCACCCTTCCGATCCGCTGGAAAAAGCTTGTCCGATCAGAGGGGATTCCGCAGAGGACGCAACGATCTAGGCCCGAAACGTCGATTCCCAGTTCCATGGCGGAGGTGCTGACCACGCAGCGGACCTGACCGCTTCCAAGCTGCCTTTCTATGATTTGCCTCTCCCCCGCCAGATAACCGGCTCTATAAGGGGCGCAGAGAGCCGCTCTTTGTTCGCCCAATTGCTCTCTGATGAAAACTGTTAGCCGCTCTACCATTTGCCTGTGATCTAAAAATATGATTACCTTTTCTCCACAATCCAGCGCCTCTTTGACGCACTCCCAGGCCGCTTCAAAAAGCCCGGAATCCGCTCCGGGCCGAATCAGGCGGTACTCTCTGCCGTCGCTGCCGGATCCGTCCACTTCACGCCCCAGGCTCACAAAAGGCAGTCCGGTGAGCTTTGTCAGGTGCGCAGCCGGCTCTTCGATTGTGGCGGAAGCTGCGATGAATTGGGGCTCCGTTCCTTCCCAGGAAGCGACCTGACGGAGTCTGCGCATGAGAAAAGCCATATTGGTGCCGAAGACTCCGCCGTAAAGATGGCACTCATCCAGCACCACATAGCGCAGCCGTTGAAAAAAACTGCGATATTCTTCTTCTCCGGAAAGCCTTAGAATCGTTGTGTGCAGCACATCCGGGGTGGCCAGGAGGATTCTGGCGTCGCGGATGATTTGTTTTCTCATCTCCGCTCCCTTCACAGTCCCGTCGTAACGTCCGAGGTAAGTCTGAGGCAAGTTGAAGACTTCTAAGATCTTTTTCAGTTTCTTTTCTTGATCCGACGAGAGCGCTTTTTGCGGGAAGAGAAAGATGCTGGTTGCGTTTTGATCCTGCAGCAGTCGCTGCAGCACAGGCAAATAAAAAACCAACGATTTTCCTGACGCGGTAGGGGTTGAAAGCACCACGTTCTCTCCCCCTAAGATTCTCTCCAGAGCCAAAGTCTGATGCTTATAAAGCCGGGTATTTTTATATTTGAAAACCAAATAGGCGATGAGCCTAGATTCCAGTCCCTTTGGTATAGGAAGGTAAGCCGCCGCTTTCCCCGATTCCGTATATTCAGCTGTCACAATATATTTGCTTTTTACCGCGTCAGCGGCAAGCTCCGACATCTTCATCCCTCCTGAAATTCTCATCCGAGCTTAATTTAATTATAACGCGTGCTTTCGCTCTCAACTGTCAAACGGACCGGCAAAAAAAATACAGACTTCCCGTCTGCAAATTCGGCGCTGCACGCAGCGCGATATTCCATTTCCCCAAAGAGCTATAAAGCTCCGTTGCACGTCAGAGCCTAAGTCCAAAAACATTTCGCTTTTCCCCCAAAACATATTCCCCCCATTTAATTATTTAACCATTGAAGAGGCAAAATCCTTTTCCCACACAATAAAAACTATCTTCTCATCTTACGTCTATCAGGCTCGCTTTGTTTTCCTCCTCCGGCAATGTTCTTCTTTCCTACCTTGGCAAGCGCGTATAACGATGCCGCGCTAAATAAAAAATGAGAAGGAAAGCTTTCGTTAGGGAAAACTATCTTCTCGTCTCACCTTGAGAGGAGATCCTCAAACCCTGTAAATGAGTAAACGTAAGGAGAGCGCGCTATGAAAATTAAAAAGAACGTGGGAAAAATACGGATCGTTTTAACGATTATCGGCACTGTCGCGGTGGGCGCGGTGTTATTAGTGGTCCTTTCCGAACCCGGACGGCGAGAAGGACTAAATCTCGTCATTGGCAAGGAAGATTTCTCAAATCTGCGCGACGGTACCTATATTGGAACATACACGGGCACCAAAGATAGCTTTAGGAACGCTAAAGTGCTGGTAACAGTATCCCAAGGGAAGGTCTCGAAGATCAAAGTGACAGAAGGGCTTCTGGCTGGTCGAAAGCAGCTGATTAAGATCACAGCCGGCCAGTCCATCAACGATCTTTTCGACAGGGTAATCGCCGCCCAGTCTTTGCAGGTGGACACCATCAGCGGCGCGACAATCTCTTCCAAGATTCATCTGAAGGCGGCGGAAAACGCGTTGGAAAAGGCACATGCCAAATAAGAATTAGCAACATCGTCTCAATCCTCTCTCAGACTTTTTTTGCCAAGCGGTACCGTCTACTTTTCCGCTCGCCGCCGGCTTCCAAAACGTTTGACTCTTCCTTCTGATTTGCCTGTATGCTCTCTTGCTTCATGTTGGTAATCCACTGAGAGTAAATCTTGGTGTAGCGAGAAAGGTCTCTGGCACCGGAGCTTAGTTTGCCGCGTCCTATGTTCACGAAGAAACGAGCCAACAGCTGATTTTGGGGATACGGCGTGAAATTATCGGGGGCAATGCGTCCATGCCGCTGGGCTTTGTTCAAGTTTTCAGCGTAAATGCGCTCTCACTCGATGATGATTTTCCCGGGAAATGGGCTGGAATATTCGCGGTGCTGACGCGCTGGCCGCCGATGAGGAAAAATTTGTCCCGATCCTTGGTTTACTGCACTAGCAAGAAAGCGTCCTCTCCTCTATAGTTCCCTGCAATCGCAAAAATCATTGCCGTGATTCCGCCGCGAAAAGTCAGTTTATAAAGATGAACTTGAAATAAATCCCCACATTTTTATCGAAACATTCATATTTGCTGCCTTGCGAGCCCCTTTTGCTACTAAAAGGGGAGGTCCGTCCCCACTATTGCGTTTGGATATGGGTTTCTGCAGTGGAATCATCGCCATAAGATCACGAAGAAACCGGGCAGCTGATCCTTGCCGTTTAATTATGCGCAATCAGAAGTTCTATTTCCTGGTTAGCAGCTTTTTCTGCGGTTAATCAGCAGCGTCTCAAATTTTTGATTCATTATTATACAATTTTCACTTAAAAACGCTTTTGGGCCTTTAAATCTTTGCGCTTCTTAGCTTTGTTCAAATGTTAACAAACATATTACGTAGATTTTACAGAAATTAATTTTTCAAATTGGGAGGAGAAGACTTAATTCTGTCGAATCATTAGTGAAAATATATTCCCACGATCCCAGTCTCACGCATCTTTACTTGACACGAAAAGCCTTGAAAGTTTCTATCCGTGGCGTAAACTTGAAACCAAAGCGTTTTTCGATTTTAAGATGTGGAAAAAATAATCTTTACCGACAAGATCAGCAGATTTAACAGAACGTGGGTAGCAGTCTTCCCACGTTCTATTAAATAATCCCCCATCCAATTCTGCCAAAAACGCATCGCGTGTATTTCTACACCGATCGTCCCCAGGCTATGATTCACATATAAAGTTCGCTCTGTCGAATCTTTGGTGAAGAAAATACTGTCACAGGAAAGGAGATGAAATCGCTCTATGCTGGCAGTGGGGAGCACAAAAAGCGGAGAGGAAATGCAGACACTCTCCAAACGAACGCATCGTATTTTAGAAAGAGAGGAATTTACTGATGAAAAAAATTATTTTAGGCTTGTTCTTAAGCCTGACGCTGGCAGGAGCAGCTTTCGCAGCTCCGGTTGAGGTGAAAGGTTTCTTTGGCACTGAGATCGGATATCTGACCGATCAAGATAATCCTCTGGGCACTACTTACCTTCAGCTGGGCCTGGAAAGCAAGCTGCAGGGGAACGTCACCGGCGTCTATGGCGCCCGCTTTTATTCCGATGAGTCGGAAACCCTCAGCGACTGGTATAACGGGGAGTTATCCTTCGGTGATGTAGATTATGGTTATGATAATACCTATTACGCTTATGCCCAGTCCACAGGCAGCCTCTGGGAAGGCGCCGCGCCTGTGAAGCTGACCTTGGGCTCTGTCGACGTTAAATACTCTCCTTTCGTCGCTTGGTTTGGGTATGATACCAGGGAATATGATAACGGCAGCTGGCTGTATGAGAACATCAACGGCGTCGCCTTGGATGACGTCAAGCTGGGACCAATCGGAGCCCGGGCTTTCTATGTGTTCGATAAAAAAGATCCTGAAGCAGACAATACTCTGGGCGTAAATTTCAAAGGCGATTTCGACGATATCAAGCTGGACGCCACCTTTGTGAAGCTAGGTGAGCCCGTGGCTTACGATCTCACAGCTTCCGTGTCTCCGGTTCAGGATCTGGACCTCAGCGGACAGTTCATCGGCAACGGCGACGCACCCGACGGCTGGTATAACTTATCGGTTAACTACGCAGGCGTCCCCGGCTGGAAGCTGGGAGCTTCTTACCGTGATTTTTCGCCGGCGCTCTTCGACGACTATGCTTACCGGGATCAGACCCCGTCCGTAGTCGACGGCTCGTTTGTAGTGCCAAACCCTTACGATTTGAACAAAGGGGTCAACGGTTTGAACCTCTCTGCCAGCACCAGCCTGGCAGGCTTCGACCTCAGCGGCGCGTACGACAGCGCCGTACACTCCACTCAGGTTATCATCTCCCAAAGCAATTGGTCCGCCAAACTGAAGGTGTTTAATCCTTTGATTGGCGGAACTGCTGCACCGGTTGACGGCAAATATCAATTCCAGTTCAGCGACGAGGTAAAGGGCAGGGTTGTCCTGCGCGGCAATGTTACCAGCGACATCCTGGCCCTGAAGAACGTGGAGCTGGAAGGCGTGGCTGAATTCGCCGACCAGGCCGTCTTCGGCGCCAGCGCCAAATACACAGCGCCCATTGGCCTTGATTTTATCGCCAAGTACTACACAGACGACGTGAAAGATGACAATGGCCTGGGCTGGATTCAGAGCAAAGGCCTTGCGCTCTTTGCCGGTTACTATCTGAACTTCTAAAGACGCGCGAGCAAAAGAGGGCGGCTGGCAGCCGTCCTCTCGCAACGCCGCACGCGAGTCCTCATTAGGCGCTTCTGAAGCCCTTGGCATTCCGATAAGAATTGCCGAGGGCATTTTTTTATTTCGGGACAGTTGCCCAGTCCCCCGCCGAGAGTTCGCCATCGCCGTTTCCGAAGATGCTATCCTAATTTCATAAGTTTTTTCATCGCTTTGAAAATATATGATTTTTCTACAGCGGCACTGCCATAATCATTGCAGGTGCTTTTTATGAGCCGTCAAAAACCGACGCAAAGACGCTCTATATAGACTGGCTGAAATCCTGGCGGGATCTTCTCGCCGAAGGAGAACTTCATATCACGCCGCATCTCCGCCTCTATAAGCGAGTTTTTCAACGCCATAAACTGAGACAAAGCCACGACGTCTGAGCATGCAGGAGAGGAGAACGCTGATTTTAATGACCGCATGAAATTTCTCATCTTCCCCGCTCTTCTGACCAGGCCCTGCGTTATAAAGAGGCAGGATAAAGGAGTTGATATGCCCGCCCGGTATCCTGTGTAACTGCACGCGGAGTAAGCTCCATCCTGGCCAAAACGGCAATGGTGGAAAAACGTTTATCTCCTTTCCCCTCGCCTAACTCCACTTTAATGTCAAGCCGCAATTCTCCGCCTGCTTGCGCATGGTCCGGCTGAGCTCTTCGTCCGAGATGCGAAGAATGCCCGGATATCTCCACCTCGACAGTGAGCTTGTTCTGCCCGCCGGACTGGTCCCGATCGATTAGTTGGTGTAAAGTTATCGTA
>DIPB01000135.1:14003-15285 GCA_002426275.1 Firmicutes bacterium UBA5499 | reverse complement strand
GGCAAAGCGCAGCTCGCCCAAATAGCCTTTTTCTCCCACAACCACCGCAATCTCCAGGTTACCGCCCAAACCCAAGCCGCGGGCTCTCAGAGCCTCGACTTCCTGCCAAAAAGCCAGAGTCCGGCAGCTTGCCAGTTCCCGGACAAAGGTTTCCGGTTGAATGGTAAATTCAGCGAATTGGGTGCCCACAACAGGATGCGGATTTGTGAAAGTGTAAGAAATCGTCAATTTATCTGCAGGCAAGGCCACCAGCAGCCGTTCTTGGTCCTCGACCCAGACGGGCTCAGTGAGCCTGCGCACGGTACGTTTTTGCTCTAAATCTACTAATCCCGCCTCTTGTAGCAGCTCCACCCAAATCTGAGCGCTGCCGTCGGCCATGGGCACTTCCTCGCCGCAGAGCTCAAGCGTGACATTATCCACGCCTAAGCCTGCCAAGGCGGCCAACAGGTGTTCAGGAGTCCTGATTCTCAAGCCGTCTCTCTCTAAAGTCGTGCAGCGGCTTGTCTGTTGGACCCACTGCCAGTTAGCGGGAATCGCCGGAGAACCTGGGAGATCTGTCCTGAAAAAACAAATTCCTGCATCAGCGGGAGCTGGCTTCACGATCAAATTCACTTGTTTTCCGCTATGCAGCGCAACGCCGCTGTAGCTGAATTCGCGCTTAATTGTTTTCTGTGACAGCACCCCATAGCCTCCTTTGCAGTACTTGTACATTATGCCACATTTTTCCTAACCTGACAATATCTGTCTTCGATCCTGCACCAAGGCGCGGTAACGAGAGCCCACCCAGCTTTTGGGCTCCAGAAAGATCTTCTCACGTTTTCCTTCTTCCACCACTTTACCTTGATCCATCAGCACAATTCGGTCCGCCACTTCCATCGCAAACGGCACTTCATGCGTGACGATGATCATCGTTGTTTCATGTTTTTGTACCAGTTCTTCCATTACGGAGAGAACCTCGTCCACAATGATTGGATCCAGCGACGCGGTGGGTTCATCCCAAATCATCAGCACAGGCGAAGTAACCAAAGCTCTGGCTATACCAACCCGCTGTTTTTGCCCGCCGCTAAGCTCAGTGGGGAATCGTGACAATTCCTCCACGATTCCAACCCGCTTCAAACATTTCCTTGCCTTTTTCTGAGCTAAAGCAGGCTCAGTGCCCCACATGACAAGGGGAAACATCACGTTCTCCAAGACTGTAAGCCGTCCGATGAGATTAAAATGCTGAAAAACAAAGCCGATCTTCCGCCGCGCCTCTTTCAGCTCTTCCGGCCCGAAACGCAAA
>DIPB01000135.1:13647-13872 GCA_002426275.1 Firmicutes bacterium UBA5499 | reverse complement strand
GCAAAAGATCTTTTCCCTGAAAGTAGATCTTACCCTCATCCGGTTCTGTGAGGCGATTGAGGCAGCGCACAAGCGTGGATTTACCGCAACCTGAAGGGCCCATAATCACCACAACTTCACCTTCCGCCACCTTCAGATTCACGCCGGAGAGAGCGTTTTTCTTCCCGTACGCCTTTTTCAAACCTCTAGCTTCCAAAAGCTTCAAGCTAAATTGCCTCCCCTCTA
>DIPB01000135.1:13266-13492 GCA_002426275.1 Firmicutes bacterium UBA5499 | reverse complement strand
TAAATTGCCTCCCCTCTTCCCGAACACGCCTTTCCTCTTATTGAGCAATTGCAGAAAACCCGGCCTGCCAGCGGGGATTACAATTTGCCGGAGAATTTGACAGCCGTAAAGGCCCATGGCCTCTCCCGCCACCATCTCCTCTGTGTTCACAGGGCTCAGGCGTTCTGCCAAAAGCGCTATCGACAGGCCCAAAATAGCTCCCAAGGCGATGATGCCGCCGCGCGGA
>DIPB01000135.1:12685-13089 GCA_002426275.1 Firmicutes bacterium UBA5499 | reverse complement strand
TGAGCAGGGTCATGCACCCAAGCAGAAACGCTCCTACGCCAGCGCCGTACACATAGGGCAGCCCGTTCTCCAGCCATTGTTTTCTACCCTGCCGCTTATGCTGATGATTCCGGCTCCAGAAGCGGAAGGCGGTGATCAGCGTCGCATGATCCAAAACTAAAGTGGAAATCGTCACCAGCACCACGAAAATGGCAGCGATGGTGAGCCGCACCTCGCCCAGGATCCTCATCACTTCAGAGCGCATGTTTGGTTCCACCACTCCAAGCTGCGTGTTGTATACGGACAACTTGTCCGTGCCCAGCTGCTGTTTCACAATGCGTTGGGCCTTTTGGATGTCTGCTCCGTCCTCCACGTAGAGGCTGATCTTTTCCGTTGGAGCCGCTTCTCCTTCCACGTAGCGATCT
>DIPB01000135.1:3651-12535 GCA_002426275.1 Firmicutes bacterium UBA5499 | reverse complement strand
TACCGTCTGGAGCGACTTGGTAATCTTCTCATCGCTGAGCTCAGGCAGAGCGCTCTGGAGCTTGCTCGCCTGCTCTCCGATCCCTTCCAGATCTATTTTGCTGAAAGCCTGCGCCCTTTCCGCCACAAGCTTCAGGCTGGGAACGAACGGACTGGGATCCATCTGTGCCATCGCGCCTGTAAGCTGTCTGGTAGCTTTCAACAATTTCGCTACCTGTTCTTTTTTCCCGTCCCTGTCCGCCCTGACCAGCTTAAGGATCTCCTGGGCCAGATTGGAGCGCCAGCTCGTCAGCTGGGGAGCGAGCGAACTCCAGTCGTCTGAACCGCTTAACATCCCCAAAGCGGCGGTTAAACCCTCTAAATTAGAGCGCAAGGGATGCGTCTGGGGCAGCAAAGCAAGGATCTTGGACAAATTATCTTCCAGCTCGGAGAGGGAGGAAAGTTTCCCTTTACTGGCAAGAAGCTTGCCCGTCTGCGCGCTGGCTTTAGTTGCCAGCTCCATCAGCTCATCAAGCTCTGCTTGCCTTGCGCTTCCCAAAGGGCTGGCCAAAAGCTCGTTGAGCTGAGAGAGCAGCCTCTCTACTCCTTCCACTTGCGCTTTGGTCTCCTGAAAAGTTTCAATGGTGGCGAGACTGGCCGTGGCAGCCTCTTCCGCCTCCCGGCTGGTATGGGCAAGTTCCGTCAAAAGCTTTTTGCTCTCGCCTAGCGATTTGGCCAGCAGCACTTTATTATTCTCAACCAGCAGCTGACCGGCTTTGGCCTGCACTACGCCATCCTGCAAAAGATAAGCGTCAAGCTTTTCTTTGCCGTCCTCTCCCAAAATGGTTTGCGAATTGCCTTTTTGAATGATGCCTGTAGCTTTCTGTCCGCTGACAGTCTGAATCTTGGCTACCAGGTTTCCTTCTCCGGGAGGCTCTCCCACAATGTTCTGCCCGCCGAAGCTGACGAGACAGCCCCGTTTGACTTCGCTTTGTGCCTCTACAGTCAGCTCGACTTTGGTGGCGTAACTTTCCAGAAATCCTTTCAGCTGGGTGAGGGTCTCCATCAAACTGTCAAGTTCTGCATTCTTGCCAGAGGAAGAAACGTTCTTCACCTGCGTGTTCAGTTCCAGGGAAAGAGCGCTGGCCAGCTGATCGCCCACAGATGCGGAATCTACTTTATAGCCTTGGGGGAACCGCAGCTCCACAATTTGATCCCTTGCCAGAATCCGATTGATCTCGTCTGTGACTTGTTTGCTATACTCCGGTTTCGTCAACAGAACATAAATCTGTCCCCCCTGCCTGAAGGCAAAGCGCACGTGAGCCAGATTTTCTATCTCTTCTATCAGTTGTCCGTAAATATTTCCTTGTACTCCCTCCACAATCACCGTAGGCTCCAGCAAGACTGTATAGCCGCTCTGGCCGGGCAAATCGTTAAAATATTTGCCCAGATTTGAAAATACCTCTCTGGTGATGGCGCTTTGGGGCAATCTGATAAAAAAGTTGGCAGTGCCGGCAATGACAATCCCTTCTTTTAGCTTAGCCCCTGGGAACTCCTCTTGCAGCAGCTGCCGCAGTTGCGCTTCAGCCGCGGCTTTGGCCTCTTGCCGCACATGGACGATCAATTGATTTTCCCCATACTCTCCCGCTAGGCTGGAGATGGTATCTCCAAAATAGGTATCAATGGCGTAGGCCACGGCCGAGGAAAATCCCGAACCCACAACTATGGTAAAGATAAGCAAAAGGGCTATATCCTTGAGAAAGCCCTTGCCAAAATGCCTCATGGACAACCTCCCCCTTGTCTAGATTATAGCATAGCGCCTAGGGCAGGTTGGAATGTAAATCCATCCAAGGTAGGCAAAAAAAACCCGCTCCTCAAAGCGAAGCGGTACGGGTGAAAAACTCGTTCTTATAGACAAGACGCGACCAGGTATATATTTCTTGCGGCAGATTCTTGGGGATCAAGCCGCGTTTAAAAGCAACGAGCGTAAATCTCGCTCGGAGATGCTCATACATTCCTCCCCTTTGAGGACGTCAAGCACCAAATCTTCCATGGTGACGTAGGGGCTATCGTCAGGTACGATGATCCCTTTTTGGTTGCGGCGATCTCTTACTTGCGAGTTGATAATGCGAAAGCAGAGATCATATTTGCAGAGCAAGGATTCCAGCAAAAAACCGTTCCACTGGTATTGGCAATGCGGAAACCGGTCATAGTCGGAGAGCTTGCAAAAAGCGAGATAGCCGTTTTTTCCCACAAGGAGTTGCAGCGTTTGCGTCAAGGAAGCGAGAAAACCAGGCGAGACTACCAATCTGCCAGTCGAGATGTAATCGTTTTCGGAAATGCGAAGATAGTCCCGCTCCAATTTTGAAAAAATCGCGTATAATGTGCACTCTGGCCAGCACAACTCCTCTTCCTGGCGCTGAAACCGTTGATAGTTAAGGATATCATCGTTGCAGAGCAGCTGTCGCGCCACATTGAACATGGTCAATTCCTTAACGGGAGAGCATGAGCGGAAAGGTCACCAATGGTAAAGTGACCATGCCGTAAATATAAAGCAACATCCAGGTCACTGCTCCCAAGGTTACGAAGCAGTACCACAGGAATTCGCCTATTATCAGCCGCAATATTCTGCAGGTAACACTTTGTCTCCGTTTTCGGGATTTTTTTGCAGAATGTCAGAATTTCATCGCATGTTCTGGCGCCCATATTCTTGATTGCCATTAAATCAGCCGAAGTCAGCTCCAGCAATTCCGCAACCGTAGTTATGCCCGCGCTCTTCAGGCAATTTCTCGCTCTCTGCGAAAGGGACAAATTCGAGATGAGAACATTTCCCTCAACACCCCGTTTTTCGTTAGCCGCGGCGGAATATCTAGCCTTAACTTCTGTGAGCATGGTTACTGATCCGCCGGGTATAAACAACAGCTGTGAAAAATCGAACGTAGCCAGATCTTCAACCAGCAGAAGTCATCTTTTTTGCAGATAATGCCGTATTTTTGAAAATTTTTCACCGGCATAAAGGGTAAAGATAGTCTCTGACACTGCATATCATGTTCCCTTCGGTTAAGATTACCCCGGCTGGAAGCTCTCTCAAATGTTCGATGCCAGCTCTCTGTCGGCCTCAACCGCGGCAATGGCACCGTCCGATACTGCAGTCACGATCTGCCGGAGAGATTTGGAGCGCACATCTCCGGCGGCAAATAAACCGGGCCAAGAAGTGCGCATCCGCTCGTCGGTGAGCAAATAGCTCTGAGTAGTGAGCTCTGCTATGCCGCCCAAGAACTCCGTGCGTGGCACTCTGCCAATATAAACGAAGATGCCATCCACAGACACCTCTTGAATCGCTCCGCTTCTCACGTCTTTCAGCGCGGCCGCGCTCAAGACCCGCTCACCCTTCAGAGCAGTGATCACTTGATTAGGATAAAAGCTGATCTTCGGATTGGCTTTGGCTTCGTCTTGCACAATTTTTGTGGCCCGCAGCTGATCTCTGCGATGCACTATTCCCACGCTTTTGGCAAACCTGGTGAGAAATATGGCCTCCGTCACGGCCGAATCTCCTCCGCCCACAACCAGGACGGCCTTATTCCGAAAAAAAGCGGCATCACAGGTTGCGCAATAGGAAACTCCCCGCCCCAGGAATTCAGCTTCTCCCGGCACGCCCAGCTTCTGCGGCGCAACGCCGCTTGCGACGATCACTTTGTTTGCAGTATAGCTACATCCGGCAGTGCTGAGCGTGAAGGTCCTATTTTCAGAAGAAAGCGCGGTAACAGCTTGATGCTCAAAGACGAGGCCCAGCTTTTGAGCCTGCTGCTCCATTTTGTCCGTGAGCTCATAACCGCTGATCTCTTCGGGAAAGCCGGGATAATTCGCCACCCGATCCGCAGTGGCAGCTTGTCCTCCCATAGCCTCTCCCTCAAACAATATGGTTTTACGTCTGGCCCTGGCCGCGTAAAGGCCGGCGGCGAGGCCGGCAGGTCCGCCTCCGATAATGGCAATCTCAAAATCCATCTTCACTTCACCTCATCCAAAGCAGCCTCAAGCTGGGCCACTCGTTTTTCAAGCTGTTTCAGCTTTTTCAATTCTTGCGGTAAATGCAGCGATGCCGCTCTGGCGCGGAGCTCCACGTTGTGAGGCCTGGCCGGCGCTCCGGAAACCTGGGAGCCGGCCGGTAAATCTCCAACCACCAGCCCCCTGGCCATCACCACAGACCCTGCGCCTATGGTCTGATGCCCTGCGGCCCCGCTTTGCCCCGCCATCGTTACATTGTTGCCTAAAGTGGTGCTGCCGGCAATGCCGACCAGCGCCACCAGCAGGCAATCTTCGCCTATCTCAACATTGTGGGCGATCTGCACCAGATTATCTGTTTTAGTGCCGCGATGAATGATGGTGGCGCCCATCATGGGACGGTCTACTGTGACATTAGCGCCCACTTCCACATCATCCTCAATGATTACCTTGCCAATCTGCGGCACTTTCCAGTGCTTGCCGCCTGAGGTGACAAAACCGAAACCATCGCTCCCCACCACCGTGCCGGGACCAATGATCACCCGATCTGCTATCTCCACATCTTCCCGCACCACCACATTGGGATAGAGCAGACAATTCTCCCCCACCCGAGCCCTCTGTCCGATATAGGTGCCGGGATATAGCACAGTCCCCGCTCCGATTTGCGCCCCCGGACTGACCACGACAAAAGGACCGATGCGCACATCCGGCGCCAGCTTGGCCTCCGGACTTACCCAACTGTTTGGATCGATTCCTTGGGGCAAGGAAACGGCCGGCGCGAAAAATTTCAAAACCTGATTCCAAGCCAAGCGGGGCTGCCGGACCCTGATTACCGGGCAAGAAAGCCGCGGAGAATCCATGGGTCCGATTACAGCTCCGGCGTTAAGTTCCTTATGTACGCACAGCACATGGCTATCCTGGGCAAAAGTAGCCGCGAACGGTCCCGCCTGATCTATGGACGCCACCGAGTCTATCAGCCCGTCCGCATCTCCGTCAAGCTGCCCGTCAAGCAATTTTGCCAGTTCGCCTACAGTGATTTCAGGCACTTATGTTCTCCTCTCTACTTCAGCGCGCGGATCACCTCAGAGGTGATATCCATCCCTCCCCAGCGCACTGCCTCTTTATACAAGACAACGGAAAGCCGGCGACGTCGCGCCACTTTGCTGACGCTAGCCGCCACTTCCCGTTCCAGTTTTTGTTCTAATTCATTCTTGGTCTTCAAGTATTCATCGTAAGCAGCAGCCTGCTTCTTTTCTTTTTCCGATTCGCTGAGTTTTTCGCTATCCAAATTAGCTGTCAGCTGTTGATACTTATTGGCCAATTGCTTTTCATAACTTTTTGCCTTAGAGCTGTCTTCCATCAGCTTATTCAGATCTACCACCGCGATTTTACCGGTCAGATTGCCGGCCAAAGCAATCAGCGCTATCGCCAAAGCCGCGCAGCTCACAGCAGGTAACACCCATTTTCGCCATTCTCGCAAGCGGATTTCCCCCTTTTGAAGTTACTTTTCTCGCTTTAGTATCTCCAAAAGATCGGGAGTTAAATCCGTTTCCCATAAAGACCACTGGTGCTTCTCCCCGGGTTTGAGCACCTTGAGACTAGCGACTCTCTTCTCTTGGCCCACCTGTTTGGCCAGGCGCTCTAAATCAGCCAAAATCTCCTGTTCAAGCTTTTCCGCCTGCTGCCGCAGCTTGCCCACAGCTTTCTCCCGCCGCTCGGCTTCCTGTTGAATCTGCGCTTTGAAGGCAGCTTCAGCTTTTTCATCCCGCAATTTGCCGATCCGCTGTTGCTGAGCTTTGGCTTCCGCTTGCATCTTTGCTTCCTCGGCCAGCACTTCGTCCTTAAAGTTTTTTTCCAGTTCCCGCCGCAAATCGTCAAGTTGGGAAGTGGCGCTTTGAATCAAAGTTTTATGATACTCCTGCAGATTCTGAGCGTCCTCTTGCTTTTTTTCCTGAGCAAATTTTTCAAGCTGCGACGCCAGAGCCGCTTCTTTGACGGTAAGCAGCCGCTTTTGCCCGGCTTCGATCCCGGAGATCTCTTCCTCAACGCGTTTGCGCTCTTCCTCGCTGAGGGGAAGATTTTCCAGCTTCAATTTCAGACTCACTACTTGGGCCTTGCTTTGCTCCTGCAAGTCGACCTCGTATTTTTTAAGCTCTTCCTGCATCTCAGTTTGCCTATTGGCTATGGTCTCACCCAGCTTCGCGATGACTTCCTTTTCCTTGGTCTGGAGTTTCTTTTGAATTTCCTCCGTTTTGGCCTTTTCTTCGCGGGTGAGCTGCTCTTGGAAGATTTTCTGTCTAGCCTCAAGGCGAGCGGCGTATTCCGCCTGAATTTTAACCAGCTGGGTTTTCAGGACCTGATTCAATTTATTTTGCTGCTGAGATGCTGCCAATTCGTTTTGTTCCGCAAGCCAAGCTTGCCAATCTGCTTGCTGCTTGGCAAGCTCGGCCGAAAGTTCCGCCAGTTCCTTGTACCGGGGATGAACCTTATAGGCTTTCTCTAAATCGATCACGCCTGTAAGCTGCTTTTTCCCCGGAAATTTTACGGTAAAATCCTCAAGTGCAGGCGTGGATGTTGTTTTCGCCGCCCAACGCTGGGTGAAGGACAAGCTTACAACGATGGAAATAACAATCACCAGTATATATAAAAGAGTCCTTCTCATTGTCTCACCGCTTTTTAACTTTCTCAGTCACTTATTCGCCATAACCTCCCCGTTTTAAGCCTAGTTGGCAGGCTGCCGCGTATTCCGCTACTTCTTCTCGATTTTAGCGCCGCCCTTGAGCAAAACCTCATTTGTGATGTCTTCGCCGCCGAAGTAGAGCACATCCTTGGCGCCGACTAAAGTGAGATTCTTATCTGCGGCCACCTTTTTCACAGCCTCGCGGATTTCATTTTCCACGCGCTGGGATAGTTCCTTATCTTTGGCGGACAACTGCGCCTGCAGCTCTTGAATTAATTTTTGCTTCTCTGTGTCAGATTTACCTTTTACCTCTTCCTGCAGCTTCTGTTCCAACTCTACCTGCTTGCCTTTGAGAATGCTGGAAGCGTCCTTGTAAGCCGGAAAATCGGACATGATCTTTTGCAGATCAATATAACCCACCTTCGGATTGTTGGTCAATTTCCCCACAGTAAAGCCGCCGATGCCACCGATTAATGCTGCAACTATTACGCCGACGATGATCCATTTTTTGTTTTCACTCATTTTACGTGCTCCTTTCAAATTTGTGCCGTAAGCCTTAACCAATAATTTCGCTTAGTGTTCCCCACCAGTTCCACCAGAACGTCGCTGGTCTCCTTGCCGATGGACATTTCCAACAGCCCTTGCTTGAGGTCGCTGAGCAAACCGATTTGCAGATCATCTACCGCATGAGCGAACCCGTATTGCCAGCGACCTGTGCGCAGATTCACCTGCCCGGTTACGGACGTCAGGGGCGCCACCTGGCACCTGGCGCCCAGCTGCCAGGTGGCCTCTAACGTTGTGAGCGCAAGGTAATTTTCCACAAACAGCTCTTGCCTTCCCCAAAACGCGCCTAGGTGCGATGCCCAAGCCGGTGAAGGAGCTCTGGCGCCGACATTGATCGTCAGTCCGGCAAAGAACCGCCCATAGCGTGAATTCACAGCCAAATCTACAGCTGTAACTTCGCCCGGTTCAATGCGAAGCCGCGTTTGCAGCCCCCATTTTTTCATGCTGGGATGACCATTGATCTGCCGGACCAGGCTCTGTTCCAATTGCGATTTGTACTGACCCAAGAAGGCGATCGGAATTCCCACCAGCATCTGAGCCTGCCCCTCAGCCTGACTGGCAAGAGGCCTGATCACGCTGGCGGGAATGGTGTCGGACGAAACAGCCACAGCTGCAGAACGCACAACCGGACCTGTGGGAGATAAGAAAAGGGTAATTTGAGTCACTTGGCCCACCTTTAGATCCATGTGCACGGAAAAGCCGGGCAGCTGGGTTGCAACAACTTGCTCCAAGACGCCCAGCATTACTCCTTCCGCCCAATCCAAGGCCTCAACCGGCACGCCGGACAGTACTTCGGTAGCGATTTGCGAGAACAGCTGCTGATTTTCATCCAAAAATTGCAGGAGTCCCGGTGCAAGCCCTGTGGCATTGAGCTTGAGCGTCGCTCGCTCAATTATGGGCTGCGAAGGCCTGAGGACGATTTTCAAAACCGTCTCGGGGCCTGCCGCAAGCTCCAGTTTATCCACCTGAAAGCCTCTGAGCACAACGTCGAATACTTTTTTAATCGTACCTGCCAGCACATCGCTTAACGTTCTCACAGTGGAGACGTTTTTCCCCAAAAGGACCTTTTCTCCCACAGACTTAAAGCTCAGCTCTATGCGTTCTGCTAAATCCGGATAAAGAGCGCGGCCGGGAGGAAAGGAAAGTTCCACCCGCACGCTCTGGACCGTCTGGTCTGGTTGCTGAGCGGCAGCAGCAGGTAAAAACAACCAACAGAGGAAAAAGAACCAGCCCAGAGTTCTCACGCTCAACTCACCTTCTTAAAAGGGCTGTCCGATGCTGAAATAGCTCTGCCCTTTACCATCTTTGCCCCAGCCGTAATCCAGGCGAATCATGCCGATGGGCGTATCGATCCGCAGGCCGATTCCAGCTCCGTACTTGAGCTGTTTTCTTTCCGCAGTTGTGTCATCATCATCATCGCTCCAGGCGTTGCCTGCATCGGCAAATACAACTCCCTGCAGGTTGTCTGAAAGCTTGACCCGGTATTCGGCATTGGCCAAAACCTGTTTGTTGCCGCTGAATGCGTAAGGATCGTACCCCCTGAGAGTTTCGGCGCCGCCCACGCGGAATTTTTCAATATCAGGCGGATCTCCGAACGCGATGCCAGTGCCCAGGCGCAGCGCCAGGGTCTGACCGTCCCTAATCTTTAGATAGAGGCTGG
>DIPB01000135.1:1898-3477 GCA_002426275.1 Firmicutes bacterium UBA5499 | reverse complement strand
GCTGGATTCCTGCTCCAATTTGGTGAAATCTCTGGTGCCTCCCAAGAATCTACCCGCGAACTCCGTGGTTAAGGTATTCCGCCAGCCGCTGGTCGGGTTATAAGGATGATCCGCCGTGTTGTTATATAGCGAAAAGATCACGCTGCGGATTTTCTCGGTTGGTCCCGCTCCCGCGTCTGTTTGCGGGGTGAAATTAGTATTGCGGTACTTGGCGTAAAGCCTGGTGTAATCTGTGAGCGGCTTGCCCAAGCGGATGTCCGCTCCCCGGGATCTGCCGTTGAGATCTGCGTTCGCATCATCGCTGTCGTACTTATAATTTATATTGTAGACGTTAAAATCAAATGACAAATTTTGCGAACCCAGGCGCGGTTCGCTGAAGCCGAACTCGAACATATCTTCTTTAGTTCCGAACTGAGCCCGCAAATTCAGGTTTTGGCCCACTCCTCGGAAGTTTTTCTCATCGTATTCAACGTAACCCATCAGGCCGGCTGAACCATAGCCGGCTCCCAAGGCGGCGGTGCCGGTTTTGCGCTCTTTAACTTCAATTTTCAGATCCACCACGTCGGGATTATCGGTGGTCTCAAAATAAGGCACAACCTCATCGAAAAAGCCTAAATTGAGGATCTTCCACAGATCCGTTTTCAGCTTATTCATGTTCAGCACATCACCGGATTTTAGGGTGAGCTCCCGGCGAATCACAAATTCCTTAGTTTTGCTGTTGCCTGTGATTTGAATCTTGCCGATGGTGGCCTGATTGAACTTTAAGACTAAACTCTGCTTATCGCTGAGGCCCACATCCACAGGCCGCACCACAAGTCCATACTTCTCCATGGCAAAATCCGAGATGCTTTTGATGTCTTCCTGCAACTGAACCGTATTGAGAACGTCTCCGCGCTTGAGCTTCATCTTGGCTTTCAAGTCTGAGCTGGGAATGTTGGCGCAAGTAACCTCAAGATCTGTCAGCGTAGGATTCTCCACCACCTGGAAAATGACTTTAACCCCATTTCCTTCGGCGGCAAATTTGGCGGAAGCGTCCGAGAAGACTCCCATCTGGCCTATGGCCTGCAGATCGGCGCGCACCAAATCTTCTTTAACCGGTTCGCCGATTTTGGAATTGGTGATTTTCGACAGGATCTGGCCGGTGGGGATTTTTTTGTTTCCCTCAACTGCAAAAGAAACGACCGGGTAATTCTGAAGTTGTTCTTCAATTGAAGGAGACGTCTGAGCTGTGGATTCAGCGGCCATGGCTCCGATGCTTAAACTGATTATTAGTCCGATCATGATCGCGACTGGGACGAGCTTTTTCATGAAAAAGAACTCCTTTCTAACTGTCTGCATTAGCGTATAGCACCTCTTGCGCCAATTGGGCAAGTTCTCTTAAATCATATTCAATTGCCGGCGCTACTTCTTTGGTTTCGGTCGGCTGCGGCTCCGGCTCTGGGACAGCTTTAACCGGAGCGGCCCTAACTGGCGCTGGTTCCTCTTTTTCAGGCGCCGGCGCCGTCTCCTCCTTGGCAAGCGAAGCGGCCTTTACCGCCGGCTCTTCCCTTTGCGGCTCAGCGACCACAGCTGACGGCGT
>DIPB01000135.1:0-1705 GCA_002426275.1 Firmicutes bacterium UBA5499 | reverse complement strand
GGAGTACTTCGTTTCGCAAGCGGCAGCTCAGGTTCCGCTTGCGCTCGCGCGGCCGGAGGTTGCGCCGCGGTCTTGGCAAGCTTGGAAGGCTCGGAAGAAGGCTCGGAAGGCCACAGCTGCCAAAACGCCGCCATGAGAAGAACGCCAGCCGCCAAGGCAGCTGCCCAAAAGCGCTTATCCTTAGTCCGCGGCTGCTTTACCCCCTGACACTTCCCTGCGCTGAGCTCCCAGGCATGGCGCACTTCCGCTTCCACCAAGGCTAAATTCAGCTCGCCGCGCAGGGCGTCGTCCCGTGAAAAGTCGGCCTCCGCCCGCTGTAGCCAATGCTTTGCGAACTGAAGATGGCCGATTATTTTTTCCCGCCAATTCTGCTGCGTCATTAATCTCCCCCCACCAACAAGTCGTTCGCAGATATAATCCGGCATTCGCGGATTTTTAGGAGGACCGGATAGGGCCGAGAATCCCCATGCCGGACCGTCTGCTGCGCTTTAGCCAAGTTAACAGGCGAATTTAACCTGATTTCGCCTCGGCTATGAATCCTGAAAGCATTCCCCGCAGTCTGCGCACAGCTCGCTTTTGGAGTTTGTACAAATAAGAAGCGCTGATCTGCATCTGCTGCGCTACCTTTTGCGGTCGCTGCTCATCAAAATAGACGCCGCGGATGACAGCTTGCTCGCGAGACGGAAGACGTGACAGCGCCTGGGCAACTTCATGGGAAAGCTCCCGTTTCTCCACCAGTTCCTGTCCGCTCAGCTGATCCTGATCTTGCAGCGCTTGCAAGCGTTCATACGCGTCGGGGACAAACCGGAGCTTGGACGAAAGATAGTTCAGCAACCGTCCCCGGACTCGATGCTTGGCAAAGGTGGCAAAGTGTACTCCCAGCTGCGGATTGAATGTTTCCACAGCCTCAATCAAGCCCACGGTGCCTTCCTGGATCAGGTCCAACTGATCTTCCGTTGCCCCCAGCTCCATTACCAACTTAAATACCAACGGCTGATAGGCTTCGATGATCCTCGCTCGGCTTTCCGCGCTTTGGGCTTGCTTATACTGCTGCCACAGCAGTTGCTCCTCGTCAGGTTTCAAAAGCTCCACCTGACTCAGAGCCGCCAGGTAATCGCTAATCGCTCGCATCTCTTGCAGCCCCTTATTTAGACTCTGCTATTGATGTTCGACTATCACAGTAGAAATCCTTCCCTCCGGGCAGTTGTAAATCTTTGTAGAAAGGGTAAAAGCTGGGGACTCAAAAGCTGAACTTCGTCTCCAAGCTCAGGGCGGAGCCATCTCGATCGTTCCATTGACCCTTCAGCTGAATGCTGGGGAGGATACGCCAATCAAGCTTGAACGTTTCATTGGGAGTCAGCTCCAACGTGCGTTCGTAGCTGAAAATCGCTCTTTCGGAAAGCTGCTTGCTCAAGCGGATCTCCATTTTCTCTCCCTTGGCGAAGAGGTTGGGTTCCAAGCGAAATTCATCTAATCCCAAAAATTCTTCCACGCTGCGTTCTAGACCGCTGACGAACTGAGATCTGAATTGCAGATCCAAAAACCTCAGAAACTCGTCCTGCACCACTTGTTCCAAATCCGCATCGCCCGTGGTAGTGCCGACCAGCCTGTCGATGCGGCCTTTGACTCCCAGCAGGGCAAGGATTTCGTCTTGACTCAGCTCAGGCGATGAGGAGAGCGAAAACGCCAAATTCTCAACCGGCCC
>DIPB01000117.1:11344-13179 GCA_002426275.1 Firmicutes bacterium UBA5499 | reverse complement strand
GTTTTGATAGTCGCAGAACCTTCTATATCAGGTATCAGCGATATGGAGCGCATTATAAATACAGCAGCGAAATTCGGGACGAAGACAGCGGTATGTATCAACAAATATGATACCAGCATTGAAAACACAGAAAAGATTGAACGGTTTTGTAAAAAACAAGGGCTGCCTTTTATCGGTAGGATACCTTTCGACTCCAATGCCGTGAAAGCGATTAATAATGGTCAAACCGTTGTAGATATAGACTGCATATCGGGGACGGCGGTTAAAGAGGTTTATCACAAAACAATGAATCTACTCTTTGAAAAAGGTGGTGGCTAAAGTCATGCTTATTAAAACGTTGGTTGAAAACACCTCGATATCAAAAGACTTTGGCAGCGAGCATGGCCTTAGCTTGTATGTAGAAACAAAAAAACACAAAATATTGTTTGATGTGGGCGCAAGCGATTTGTTTCTTCAAAATGCAAAAAAGCTTAATGTGAATATTGCTGATGTTGACTTTCTTGTGATTTCGCATGGACACTATGACCACGGCGGAGGGCTAAAAACCTTTTTGAAAGAAAACACAAAAGCCGAGGTATTTCTACATCGTCTCGCTTTTGAAAAGCACTATGCTATTCGTCCAAATGATGAATTGGAATTTGTCGGTCTTGATGAAGATCTGAAGCAAAACAAACAAATTATCCTCACGTCAGACCGTTTCTTTATTAACAGTGGAATCCAAGTATTCTCTAATATCGTCCAAAAAGAGCCACGCCCAAAATCAAACAGTGGTTTGCTCAAGGAATATAAGGGGCAAACGATAGCTGATATCTTTGCACATGAACAAAACCTCGTGGTAGAGGAAGACGGGAAAACCCTATTAGTAACAGGCTGCGCTCATAATGGCATCATAAATATACTTGAGCATTTTCACACGCTAAAAGGCCGAATGCCGGGCTATGTGATAGGTGGATTTCATCTTTCCAGCCGCTCAGGCGGAAACGAGGACTCTGAAATGATAGATAGAATTGGTAAATACCTGATGGGTACACAAGCAAAGTTTTACACCTGCCATTGCACAGGTATCGAGCCTTATAAAAGGCTGAAAGCTATTATGGGTGATAGCATCAATTATCTGTCAGCAGGCAGTGAAATTGTATTTTAAATAAAAGGAGCAAGATTATGAGCGAAAATTGCAATCAAAGCTGTAGCAGTTGTTCGGAGGACTGCGCAGAACGAAAAGAACAAAAAACGGATTTCTCCGAGAAGCTGCATGAGATGAGCAGTGTAAAAAAGGTTATTGGTGTTGTCAGCGGCAAAGGTGGTGTCGGTAAATCACTTGTTACCTCTATGCTTGCAGTTACCATGAACAGGATGAACTATCATACTGCGATTCTTGATGCGGATGTCACCGGGCCTTCTATCCCTAAGGCATTTGGTATCAGGGAGAAAGCCTCAGGCAGTGAATTCGGTCTATTCCCTGTTAAAACAAAGACTGGGATTGATATTATGTCTGTCAATTTGCTTTTAGAAAACGACACTGATCCGGTTGTCTGGAGAGGGCCAATTATTGCTGGCACAGTAAAGCAGTTTTGGACAGATGTTATTTGGAGCGATGTAGATTTTATGTTTATTGATATGCCACCGGGCACCGGCGATGTTCCCCTTACGGTATTTCAGTCTATTGCTGTTGATGGGATTATTGTTGTGACCTCACCACAGGAGCTTGTATCCATGATCGTATCAAAGGCTGTTAAAATGGCTGAGATGATGAATATCCCTATTATCGGTCTGGTGGAAAACATGTCCTACTTTAAATGCCCTGATAATGGAAAGGACTATCAGATATTTGGCGA
>DIPB01000117.1:9247-11186 GCA_002426275.1 Firmicutes bacterium UBA5499 | reverse complement strand
AAACATAATTTAAAGGTTCTTGCTAAGTTACCTATCGACCCAAAAATTTCGGCTGCATGTGACAAGGGTATGATAGAGCTTTTCGATGGCAATTGGTTTGAGCCGGTTGCAAAAATCTTAGAAAAAATGGAGGAAAACTAAAATGCTGAAAATTGCAGTAGCAAGCGAAAATGGAATGGTGACTGAGCACTTTGGACATTGCGAAGGTTTCATGATTTTTGATACTGAAAATAATCAAATCATCAAAAGCGAAACCGTTGCTAACCCCGGGCATAGGCCTGGATTCTTACCTAACTTTCTTGCTGATCGTGGTGTAAATGTCATCATCAGCGGTGGTATGGGCGGAGGCGCGGTTGAGATTTTTAATGAAAGGAACGTTGAAGTTGTTGTAGGAGCAAAAGGTGATGCTAAAGCAGCAGTAGAAGCGTACTTGCAGGGCTCCCTTAAATCTACTGGTTCCGTTTGTCATGAGCATCAGCATCATGATGAATGTGGGGAATAAGGTACTTCTTTGTTGAAAACTCCGATACATGCATAGCTTAAATAATAATTAACTCCTCACCACTAATTTCTAAAATCGTGATGAGGAGTTTCTATTTTAGTTTTCTAATGCCAGAATCCCAGTTCCGTCTTTAAGGTGAACAGTTCATCATCATTGTCATAAACAGTAAAACAAAGACTGCACTAAAGGTTTTATCCTTCGGTGCAGTCTTTTCTTTCAAGTCTCCGCTTGAAGAGAGTCGGTTAAAATTCACATGTTTCGTAAATCCCTATGTGAACGCTTCTTTTGCCCGCTTTTTCAAGAAGCTTTTCGCAAAGCCAGCCGCTCTCGCAGAGTCTGGCCTTGCATCTTTTCCTGTTCCAACAGCACTGATCCCAACTGACCGATTAATTCCTGATAATCCGCCAGCTTTGCCGCTACTTGCCGCTGTTCGTTTTCCAGCAACTTGCTGACCGTCCTTTGCAGGACGCTTGGCGGCACATCTTCCAGGCTGACGATGCCCAGAGGCGAAAACCCCGCCTGAATCATTCTTTTCGCTAATTCCACAGCCTTTCTATAGTCTCCGCTTGCGCCTGTGCTACGCTCTCCCAGCATCAGCTCTTCGGCCAGAGCGCCGGCCAGACAGATCCAAATCTGGCCCCTGAGGGCTTTTTCCGTATACAAATAACGATCCGGCGGCGGTGCCTGCCTGGTATAGCCCAAGGCTTGTCCCCGGGAGGTGATGGTGACCACCGCCACAGAGCCCTTCTCCACCAGCTCTGCGATGATGGCATGGCCCAATTCGTGATAGGCGATCCTGCGGCGCTCGCTTTCCGAGGGTCGTCTGGGCAGTTTTTCGCCCATGATCACCTTGTCCATGGCTTCCCTGAAGTCTTCCATCTCGATCTTCCCTTTGCCGGCCCGCAGCGCGCCAATGGCAGCTTCGTTGGTCAGACTCTCCAGGTGGGCGCCGGAAAAACCGTAGCTCTCTCGAGCCAGGCTCTCCAAATCCACGTCCTCGGCCAAAGGTTTGCCTTGGGTGTGAATTTTGAGAATGGAAAGGCGTCCCGCGCTGTCGGGCAAGTCCACTTTCACGATCCGATCAAAGCGGCCTGGCCGTAAAAGAGCGGGATCCAACAGATCGGCCCGGTTTGTAGCGCCAACAATCAAAAGGCGCACATCTTGCGGCGTCGCAAGGCCGTCCATTTGCACCAACAGCTCGTTGAGAGTCTGATCGTATTCCAAATGGCTTGAATGCTGACCGCGCTTGCCGCCCAAAACCTCAATCTCGTCAATAAAGATCACGGCGTTCTGCTTACCGGAGGCCACAGCTTGACTACGGGCGCGACTGAACAGCTCCCGCACCCTTTGCGCTCCAACCCCGGCATACATTTCCACAAACTGGCTGCCTGAGGCGGCAAGGAAAACCGCAGCCGTATAGCGCGCCGCAGCTTTGGC
>DIPB01000117.1:8598-9169 GCA_002426275.1 Firmicutes bacterium UBA5499 | reverse complement strand
AGCGCGCCGCAGCTTTGGCTAACAGAGTTTTGCCCGTGCCTGGCGGTCCGCTGAGCAAAATGCCTCTAAGAGGTCTGATCCCAAGTTGAGCTGTTTTCTCCTGCTGGATGATGAAATCTAAAGCTTCTCGAAATTCGCGTTTGGCTACATCCTGGCCGCCGATATCTGAAAAGGATATTTCTCCGTCCGCGCCTGCACCTTCCGGCACCACCTGAAATCTTGCGGCTAGACCTCGGCTGCCCAGCATCAGCATGAGGATGAGAAAGCTTCCGCCAACAAACAACCAGGGAAGGACATTAACTCCTTCTATTGCCAAAAAGGCCAAAAGGGCCAGCGCCAGGCCAAGTGTAAATTCTTTGTTCATAGCTGTCCCTCCTCGCCTAGTGTTTTCAGAACCAGAGAGAACTCTCGCTCCGTCTGCTCCGCCGCTCCCTGGGACGCGCGATCCTCCCTGGGAATAATTTCATATAAATAGTTTTTTCCTTTTTTCAAAGAAACGTACATGGCGTCGCTGCCGACAGACACATCGATCTGCGCGCCCTCCTGCCGGGCAATATCGTCCCACCGGGGA
>DIPB01000117.1:2501-8488 GCA_002426275.1 Firmicutes bacterium UBA5499 | reverse complement strand
AATATCGTCCCACCGGGGACGCATAGTTTCAAATTCCCCGCGGCTTGCCGCCTGCGCTAAGGCAAGGCTCAATTCTCCGTAAGTCTCCTCGAGCGCTTGATCCCGCTCGTCAACGATGACAAGCGAGGCTTTCCGTCCCAGCGCGTTCTCAGCGATTTCGCTCACCTGTCGGGCTTTGGTTTGCAAGCTGACCTGAGGCGCCAATTTTACATAGAGAGCTTCGCCTTGAAACTTGGCGTACTCTACTCCTGCCAGCCGCTCGATTTTCTCTGCGGCCGGCTGCAACACAAACTGTGTGCGGTAGAGCCTGCCTCCTGCCCAGAGCAAAGCCAACGCGCAGATGAACCAAAAGAGCGTATAAGGCCATTTCATCCCCTGAAACCATTCCCGCCAATTCACAGTTTTTCCTCCTTCCAGGTTCGCTACAATTATAACATAAAGCTCCCGGAAAGAAGAAAGCCTCTTTTTGTTAGGCATAACAAAAAAAGGCAAAAGCACCATAAAGGTGCCTTTGCCTACAGCTTAACCGCTACCTGAATTTCATCCCCGTCGAACCCGACAACCAACTCCTTCACTGAACTTGCACTCATGAACTCAGATACTTTTTCCCGCGCCCGCTTAATCAGTTCTTGCTCTGCTAAGGTAGTTATGAACTCTCTTTCATCTTGGTTAACCGCTATCTTTAGGAACAAGATGCCTTTACTTTCTGCTACTTCCATGCTACCTCTCCTTTCGCTTAGGCGCTACTGTATCAAAAGCGTTTAACCGCTCCGCTAACAAAACACCATATATTAATTCGGCAGATAATTAGAAATTCCTTTCTCAATAATATTTTTTGTGCCTTTATCCAATAAAATATATTTTGTAAAAAAGTGTCGACTGGATAAATATTACTGCCTAAAATATGCGAATCTGAACACACTAGCCGGGGAGGAATGCTTAATGCTGCTGATCTTGCTTCTTTCTTTCGGGCCCGGCCTTCTGTGGCTGTGGTTTTTTTACCGTCAGGACGCGAGACCTGAACCGGGTTCTCTGATCGGCAAAACTTTTCTCTGGGGCGCTTTTTTCGTGCTGCCCGCCATTTTGCTTGAGTCCCTCTACAGCCGATATTTTGCCAGTCTGCCAGGGCTCTTGGCCTTCTATATCCTGAACGTGCTGGGCATAGGTCTGGTGGAAGAGTCCGCGAAGCTGGGGGCGGTTTGGGTAGCCGCCTGGCGAAAGCGGGAATTCGACGAGCCGATGGATGGCATCATCTACGCCATTACCGCGGCATTGGGTTTCGCGGCTTTAGAAAACCTGCTTTACGCCCTGCGCTTTGGGGTAGGGGTTGTGCCTGCCAGGGCTCTGATTACCTTGTTGGCTCATGCCTGCTTTTCGGGCATAGCCGGAGAGGCATTGGGGCGCATGCGCTTCGGCAAAGCCACTTTCCTCTCTGGCCTTGCCATCGCCTCCGTGCTGCACGGCAGCTATAATTTCATTCTCGCCAGCCGCCTCCCCCAGGCCTGGGCCGTGCTGCTGATCATAGGCAGCTATCTCTATTTACGGCGGCTGATCGTCAGGGCA
This sequence comes from Firmicutes bacterium UBA5499, assembly GCA_002426275.1. GTDB lineage: Bacteria > Bacillota > DTU084 > DTU084 > DTU084 > UBA5499. The sequence continues at coordinate 6,925 of DIPB01000117.1, read as the reverse complement.
AATGGAAGCGGTCTGCGCCGATGAAAGCCATTTGGAAAGGCGCCCTGAGCTTTGGGCTGGTTCACATTCCCGTCCGTCTTTATCCCGCAGTCTCGCGGCATCAGCTTCATTTTCGCCTGCTGCATAAAAAATGCAAAAGCCCAGTGCGCTATAAAAAGTTTTGCCCCGCCTGCAAGCTGGATCTGGAAGAAGAAGACATCGTCAAGGGCTACGAATACCAGAAAGACAAGTTCGTGCTCCTGGACGACGATGAACTCTCCGAGACCCAAGCCGCCCAGGAGAACATCCAAATCAAATCATTTCACGCTTTATCAGAGATCGATCCCGTCTACTTCGAGAAAACATATTTTTTAGACGCTCCAGGCGGCGGTGCGAAAGCCTACGGTCTGCTGCTGCAAGCTTTAACTGAAAAAGGCACAGTGGCGGTCGCTTCGTTTCAGCTGCGCAGCAAAAACTCTCTGTGCCTGGTGCGCCCGTACGGAGCGCTGCTGTCTTTAACCACGCTCCTCTACGCCGACGAAATCCGCTCTCCGGAGGAACTCTCCTCCGGTCCAGTTCAGGCGACGGAGGAGGAACTTAAGATGGCTCATGTTCTGATTGACGAGCTCACAGAACCTTTCCAGCCGGAAAAATACAATGATGAGCAACAGCTGGCCATGGAAAAAATCATCTCTCAGAAACTGAAAGGTCAGGAGGTTGTGGAGGCGCCAGCTCCAGGGACAGGGCAAGTGATCGATTTGATGGAAGCGCTGCGCGAGTCGGTGGAAGCCACCCATTCCACCAAAAAGCGGGCTCGAAAAAAGTGATCAGCTTCAACTCTCCCCTTCGCCCTATGTTGGGGATATTGGCGGACGCGCCTTTCTCTTCCCCGGATTACAGCTATGAGCTGAAATGGGACGGCTACCGAGCCATCGCCTATTTAGATCCCAAAAGGGAATGCAGGCTGCAGAGCCGCAGCCTGAAACCATTGTCCGCTAAGTTCCCCAGCCTGGGCAATCTCCACCGGCAAGTGGAAAAGCAGCTGATTGCGGATGGGGAAATCGTGTCTTTTGTGAACGGCAAACCGGACTTTTCAGCTTTAGCCAAGGCAGAAGGCGTCATCGCGTATGTGGCCTTTGATCTGTTGTGGCTGGAAGGAGAATCGCTGCTAGATCTGCCCCTGTGGCGAAGGCAGAAACAGCTGCAGAAGGTGGGAGCAGGACTGAACCTGAGCCTGCCTCTGGCAACAGACGGACTCAGCGCCTTTGCCCAGGCAGAACAATTAGGCCTTGAAGGCATCATGGCCAAAGCAAAGGAAAGTCTATACGTTCCAGGGCTGCGCACCAGCTCTTGGCAGAAGTTTAAAGTGAGAAGGAAGGCCACTGTGGTTTTGGGAGGTTATCTTTGGAAAAAAGAGCTCTCCGTGCTGGCTGGAGCCTGGCAAGGCGGAGAGCTCAAGTATCTGGGCAGAGTGGGAAGCGGATTTTCTCAACAAGAAAAAGGGAAGCTGGTCGGCGTTCTAGCGCGCCACAGGCAGCCTGCCTGTCCTTTTCGCCCCCCGCTTCGGGACAAGGACGTCTTTTGGTTAACGCCGGTCTTAACCGGCGATATTCAATACCTGGAAGTGACGGAGTCAGGGAAGCTGCGGCACGCAAGCTGGAGCGGCTTAGGCGAAAAAGCCTCCGCGGACTGCCGTTGGGAGGAATTCGCGCGTGGACTGCCAGATTGAAATTTCAGGAGCAACCTTAAAGCTCACCCACCTGGAAAAACCTTACTGGCCGGGGATTACCAAAGGAGACCTGCTCGCCTACTGGCAAAAGCTGGCTTCTGTCGCCTTGCCTCTCTTGGCGGGCCGTCCCCTATCCCTTGTGCGCTATCCCCATGGCTGGAGTGGCCAAAGCTTCTGGCAGAAAAATTTGCCCTCTACTGCGCCGCAGTGGCTGTCAAGTTATTTGCACGAAGGCAAAACCCGCTATCTGGTGGCAGACAGTCCGGCAGCGCTCCTTTGGGCAGTGAACCAGGGCGCCATTGAGCTGCACCCTTGGGCGTCCAAGGTAACCGCGCCTTCGTTTCCGGATTATGCGATTTTGGATTTGGATCCTTTGCCGCAATGGGGGTTTTCTCAAGCTCGGGAAGCCGCCTCTGCCGCCCGCCGGCTGGCAGACGAACTGGGCCTGAGATTATACCCTAAAACTTCAGGCGCGAGCGGACTTCACCTTTACCTGCCGCTGGTAAATCGCTACCCCTATCCTGTTGTCACGGGGTTTATGGAAAAATTCTGCCAAATTATCGCCAACGCCCTGCCGGAGCTTGCCACAGTGGAGCGACTGGTGAAAAATAGGCAAGGCAAAGTTTATTTAGATTATCTGCAGAATCTGCCGGGAAAAACGATTGTGGCGGCATTCTGTCCCAGAGCCGTAAAGGGAGCTACAGTCTCCTGGCCGCTGTCCTGGGAAGAGCTTGCGGATGCAGAGCCTCAGGACTTTACCATCCGCACAGTGCCTAAACTCGCTCCTACCGAGCCCTGGCCGGGAGTGCTGGCCGGCCAGACGCTGGAGGGAGCGCTGGAGCGCTTAGAGCTCATTGAACTGCTCCGGCAAATACCCCATAGCGGGAGGCTGGATTCCAAAGCAGAAACTCAGCCACCCCCAGTTCCCGCAGAGCCTTAAGCTGCAGGCGCAAGTGCTCCGGTCCATAGGCCGGAGGGCCTAAAGTGAAAGCTTGCAACCACGGTCTGAGTTTGGATTTTTGCACCAGCTTTTGGTGATCCCCGATGCTCCTTTTGACGGTTTGATAAGGGGCCGCGTTGGGATTGCTCAACGCGTAAGTGCCCTTGGCATAATGGGACGGGTAAGCCATGGGAGAGAGATAATCCGCTGCCCCGTCTAATTCCTGAATTTTCTGACCTATTCCCAAATCATCTACTGCCGAGCCTGCCAGGCCGAAAGTATCGGCGGAGACGACGGCCTGTTGGTGGCAGCTGTGAATGGCGGCTGTGGCATAACGCAAAAAGTCGCCAATCTGCTTGCTCACAGGCCGGCCTTCTGGATAAACAAGCTGGGACAAATTCCCGTCGGAAGGAAAGCGCACATAGTCGTATTGCACCTCGGAAAAGCCGAGCTGTATCGCTTCTTTTCCCAAGGCCGTCAGGTATTCCCAGACCTCCTGCGAGTAAGGGCTGACCCAGCTTTGGCCCTTGCGATCGCGCCAGCTGCCGCCGGCTTTAGCCTTGAACGCCAGATCCGGTCTCTTGCCGGCCAGCAGCGGATCCTTAAAAGCCACAATCCGGGCGATGGCAAGAATACCTTTTGCCCGCAAGCCAGCTAATAATGCGGACGGATCCGCGATTCTGCGGCTGGCGGCGCCGCACTTGCGGGCTAAGTCCACCTGCGTCTGGTAACTCACAACGCCTGTGTCGTCTTTGACATCGATCACCACCGCGTTCAGACCGTTTTCTTTCAGGAACCCGGTCAGTTCCTTCATCCTGCCCGAGCCTGCCGTCCAGCTGGTGATGTAAACGCCTCGCACCGGCCGCGGCGCTTCCCTGAAGCTCTGAGGCTGCTGCCGGGACGCCGGCTGCGGCGGCGTGGGGACGGTTTGGCGCTGCGCCACGGCAGCCTTCGCGATTGGCGTCGGCTGGGAGAAAAAAACAGGGCTGATTAATCCGGAGAGGCAAAGCAAAACGATAATCGCTCTGAACGTTTCAAGCCATGCCTCGCTGCAGAGAAAGCGCTTCATAAATTTTACTCCCCTAACTTCTCCCTCCCACAAGGCAAACCCATTCCTGACGCCTTAAAACATCCTGGATGGCAAAGCCGGCTTTTCTGAAGGCAGCCTCTACTTCCGCCTGCCGCTGGCAGTTGATTCCGCCCGCGATCAGTTTTCCTCCGGGCAGCACGTAGCTGGGCAGCTTCGGAGCCAAACTCACAAATAGATCCGCGGTGAGATTGGCCACCGCCAAAGGTGCGCCGCGCTCCGGAGGCGACCAGGACAGCAAATCAACTTGCCGCAGCCGAATCTTCGTTCCGTTGCGGGCAGCATTCTCTTTTGCCGCATCGATCGCCACCGGATCCGCCTCAAAAGCCACAACGTCGGCTCCCAGTTTCGCCAGGGCGATGGCCAAGATGCCGGAGCCGGTGCCCAAATCATAGGCAAATGTGCCGGGCTCAGTATTCTCCAAAAGCTCCAGACACAACTGCGTTGTGGGATGATAGCCGGTACCGAAAGCCTGCCCAGGATCTAAGGCTAACGTGAACCTGCCCTCTTCAGTGCGCAATTCCCAAGAAGGACAGATCAGAAAACGGGTTCCCACAGAAAGGGGATGATAATATTTCTTCCATTCCGTAGACCAGTTTTCCTCTTTTATCAGCTCTTTTTCCAGCAATCCCCTGCCAGGATCCAATCCTGCGGCCCGAATCCCTTCTATCCTCGCTTCGAGCTCCGCC
>DIPB01000117.1:487-2355 GCA_002426275.1 Firmicutes bacterium UBA5499 | reverse complement strand
ACTCCCGCGGCCAAAGTCGCCGGGAAATAAGCCGCAATCACAGGCTCTTCCTTTGTTCCCTCCTGGACTGTGCCGGAAGCGTAATCCAAAAAAGCGGCCTCCAGGGCCGCCAGCGCCTCAGGTCTGGTTTTGACGGATACTTTAATCCACATAAGCGCTCCTTATTTTCCGAAAGCTCCCTTGATTTTATCAAAAAAGCTCTTTCCCGTATCCTCAAAGGTTTCATCCAACTGCTGGAAGAGCTCCTTTTGTTTTGCGGAAAGCCTCTTGGGAATTTCCACTTTCACCGTAAGATATTGATCTCCCCGGCCGGAGCCGTGCAAGTGCGGCACGCCGCTGCCCTTAACCCTGAAGGTGGCTCCCGGCTGGGTGCCCGGGGGAATCGTCACCTTCACCTGACCGTCGATGGTGGGAACTTCCAGTTCGGCGCCAAGGGACGCTTGCACCAGATTCAGAGGGATCTCCAGCAAAATATCATCGTCACGCCGTTTGAAGAAACGATGCGGCCTGACGTTGATCACCACGTAGAGATCGCCCGGCGAGCCGCCGCGACTGCCGGCTTCGCCGCCGCCCGAAATCCTGATCTGGAACCCCTGATCCACGCCTGCGGGAATGTTTACTTCCAGTTCCCGCGCTTTCTGCACCCTTCCCCTGCCGTGACAATGGCTGCAGGGCTGCTCTACGATCTTGCCTTCGCCTGAACAGCGCGGACAGGTTACAACGTTCACCATCCTGCCGAAGGGAGTGTTCTTGACGCTTTGAACCTGTCCTGTGCCATTGCACTGGGGACAGGTTTTGATCTTGGTGCCGGGCTCTGCCTGATTACCGTGACAATGGGGACAAACCTCTCTGCGGCTGACGTTGATCCGCTTTTTCGCGCCAAAGCAGGCCTCAAGAAAATCCAACTCCAGATTGTACCGCAAGTCTGCGCCCTTGGTAGGGCCTCGCCGCTGAGCCCTGGCGCCGCCTCCCCCGCCAAAGAACATGTCGAAAATGCTTCCCAAGTCGTCGAAACCGCCGAAGCCGCCAAACCCTTCGGCTCCGCTGAAGCCGCCGCCGTTTTCAAAGGCCGCGTGCCCCAACTGATCGTACTGAGCGCGCTTCTGCGGATCCGAAAGCACGGCGTAGGCTTCGTTGATTTGTTTGAACTGCGCCTCCGCGTCCGGCGATTTATTGACGTCGGGATGATATTTTCTGGCCAGCTGGCGGTAGGCTTTTTTGATCTCCTGATCGCCGGCCTCTTTGTTTACGCCCAAAACCTCGTAGTAGTCTCTCTTGCTCACCACCATCATCCTTTAACCAGAGACGGCCAGGTACGCCTGGCCGCCCAGAAATTAATCAGCCTTATCCTTTTTCTCTTTGTCGTCCACGTACTGGTAATCCGCGTCCACAACCCGATCGCCGTCTTGCTTGCCGCCTTCCGTCTTGCCGGCCTGTTGTTGTGCTTTAGCTTGCTCATAAATCTGACTTGTCAGCCCGTTCAAGGCTTCGGTGAGCGCTTGGGTCTTGGCCTTTATTTCCTCAACATCCTTGCCGCCGCTGACTTTGCGCAGCTCCTCCAAAGCCGTTTTCACCTTTTCCATGTGAGCCGGATCGCCCTTGCCTTCCAGATCTTTGAGGGTTTTTTCCGTGCTGTAGACCAGGTTATCGGCAGTATTGCGGATTTCCACTTCTTCTTTCCGCTTGGCATCCTCATCCGCATGGGACTCGGCCTCTTTCATCATGCGCTTAATCTCGTCTTCGGACAAACCACTGTTTTTAGTGATGGTGATGGCCTGCTCTTTGCCTGTGCCCAAGTCTTTGGCCGACACGTTGAGAATACCATTGGAGTCAATATCAAAAGCAACCTCGATCTGAGGCACACCCCG
>DIPB01000117.1:0-284 GCA_002426275.1 Firmicutes bacterium UBA5499 | reverse complement strand
ATGTCCACCGCGGTCTGGCCGTCCGCAGCCGTGGAGAAAGTCTGCTTTTGCGTGGTGGGAATGGTGGTATTACGCTCGATGAGCTTGGTGAACACTCCCCCCAATGTTTCGATGCCCAGGGACAGTGGTGTCACGTCCAGCAGCACAACGTCTTTTGTCTCTCCGGTGAGCACGCCCGCCTGAATGGCAGCGCCGATGGCCACGCACTCGTCGGGGTTAATGCCCTTATATGGCTCTTTGCCCGTATACTTGCGCACTGCCTCCTGCACTGCCGGGATTCTTGT
>DIPB01000002.1:12676-13952 GCA_002426275.1 Firmicutes bacterium UBA5499 | reverse complement strand
ATAAGCCGCGGAATGTTGTCATCGATCCTGTCATGGTTGCGAAAAACGGTTGTCCGCTCATGCAGCCGGATTCCGTGGAGACCTTAATCCGGGAGATACTGCCGCTGGCGGACCTAGTGACGCCCAATATCCCGGAGGCCGAAAAAATATCAGGATTTCCGATTCATTCCACAGCGGACATGGAGAACGCCGCAAAACGGATCAACCGCCTGGGGGTCAAAAACGTGTTGATCAAAGGTGGACACGCCGCGGGAGACGCACTGGATATCCTGTTTGACGGTATACGCTTTTACCGCTTCAGTGCAGAACGCATTGACACCAAAAACACGCATGGGACTGGCTGTACCTATTCCTCCGCGATTGCTTCCAATCTCGCGTTGGGATTTGACTTAGAGGAGGCGGTAAAAAGGGCGAAAGGCTATGTTACCACGGCGATCCTGCACTCGCTGGCCATCGGTGAGGGCTGCGGACCTACCAATCACTTTTATAATCTTTACCTACACGGATTACAGACAGGAGAGGCGAGATGAATTACAAAACACAGATGGAAGCAGCCAGAAAGGGCATTGTCACTAAAGAGCTTTCGCAGGTTGCTGCGGACGAAGGGTTTACGGAGCAGGAACTTTTACCGCTGGTGGCGTCGGGCTTGGTGGCGATACCGGCGAATATCCGTCACGGGTTGCTTCATCCTTATGGCATCGGCGAGGGCCTACGGACAAAAATAAACGTCAACTTGGGCATATCCGGCGATTGCGCCGATTATCGTGCTGAATTGGAAAAAGTAGAGCTAGCAGAGAAGCTCGGCGCGGAAGCAATTATGGATTTGAGCAATTACGGCAAGACGCGGGAGTTTCGCAAAAAATTGCTCGAAACCTCCTCCGCGATCATCGGTACCGTCCCAATTTACGATGCTATCGGTTATCTGGAAAAAGATTTGAAGGAGATCACGGCTCAGGATTTTCTGAAAGTAGTACGCTTGCATGCGGAAGAAGGCGTGGATTTCATGACCGTCCATGCGGGTATCAACCGTCGGGCCATGGAAGTCTTCTTGCGCGAAAGCCGGCAGATGAACATTGTTTCCCGCGGCGGTTCCCTTCTTTTTGCGTGGATGAAGATGACGGGCAATGAAAATCCTTTCTATGAGCATTATGACGAACTGCTCGATATCCTGCGGGAATACGACGTCACCATTAGCCTTGGGGATGCGTTGCGTCCGGGCAGTATCGCGGATTCGACGGACGCAGCGCAGATTACCGAACTTACGGAAATCGGAAAT
>DIPB01000002.1:12203-12514 GCA_002426275.1 Firmicutes bacterium UBA5499 | reverse complement strand
GATGAAATTGCGGCCAACATGAAACTCGAAAAAAGGCTTTGCCACGGCGCGCCCTTCTATGTGCTGGGGCCGCTGGTCACAGATATCGCGCCCGGGTACGACCAGATTACCTCTGCCATCGGCGGTGCCATCGCTGCTGCGAACGGTGCGGATTTTCTGTGCTACGTGACTCCAGCTGAACATCTGCGTCTTCCAGATCTCAGCGATGTTAAAGAGGGAATTATCGCTTCCAAAATTGCGGCACACGCTGCGGACATCGCCAAAGGCGTGAAGAACGCCCGGATGGCAGATTTTCAGATCAGCGAAGCCCG
>DIPB01000002.1:11565-12029 GCA_002426275.1 Firmicutes bacterium UBA5499 | reverse complement strand
TCCATGTGCGGCAAAATGTGCGCGGTGCGCACTATGAACCGGATCCTGGAAGGGCTTGATGTGGAGTTGAACGGAAGCAAGGCTAAGGTTGAAAACACCGTGAGGCAAGAGTCTCAGCAAATTTAAGGTAGCTTTAATTTAGTCTGGTTGAACAAGCGGAAGGAGCATATGAAAATGAGTAGGAAAGCGGAAATTAAAGAGCAGATAGTTCAGGCAGTCGAAAGCGTAAGACGGACGAATCCTATGGCGGGATCCATAACTAATTCGGTGACCATCAATTTTGTAGCCAATGCGCAGCTTGCCGTGGGAGGGTCCGCGGCCATGGTTTATCTGCCCGATGAGGGAGAGATTTTGGCTGAAGCAGGTGGCGCCACTTATATAAACGTCGGTACTCTTCTGCCGATTTATGAACAGTCTCTGCCGCGCACAGCTAAAGCCCTTCACGATGCAGATAAACCATGGCC
>DIPB01000002.1:1765-11456 GCA_002426275.1 Firmicutes bacterium UBA5499 | reverse complement strand
CCTTCACGATGCGGGGAAGCCATGGGTTCTGGATCCGGTGGCAATTGGGATCGGTTCGCTTAGAACTCATTTGCTGGGGCAGTTTAAAGCGTATAAACCCAGTGTGATCAGAGGAAACGCTTCGGAAATTATCGCACTGGCCGGGTTATGGGGCTTAGATGGCGGTACAGAGCAATCCAATGTTCGCGGTGTCGATTCTACGGATTCGGTAACCGCAGCCAAGACCGCGGCTGTGGCGCTGGCGAAGTGGACGGGCGGGGCTGTGGCCGTATCTGGCGTAACGGATTTGCTCACTGATGGCTCTATTATAGCCCTCTCCCATGGAGGGTCCCATTTTATGGAGAAAATCACCGGGTCGGGCTGTTCGTTGGGCGGCGTGGTCGCGGTATATGCAGCGGTCGCTCCGCCGTTCATCGCAGCGCTTACAGCTACTGCTGTATACAATTTAGCGGCGAGAAGGGCTGAAAGTAAGGTGGATGGTCCAGGAAGTTTCCAGATTGCGTTTTTGGACGAGTTGTATACGGCCACCGCAGAGGACATTGCCAACAACAAGTTTGAAATTGAGGAGGTTTAAATCTATGAATACTTTGGTTGCGGTAGCTATCGCTCCTTGCGGCGTAGGTGATGAACTGGCGCCGGAAGTGGCGAAAGTTGTGAAGGTGATTCGTGAATCCGGCTTACCCAATCGTACGACTTCCATGTTTACAGAGATTGAAGGCGAATGGGATGAAGTGATGAAGGTGATAAAAGAAGCGACGTTTGTGCTGGCTGACAAAGGCATCCGTACGGAAGTCGTTCTGAAGGCCGATATACGTCCTGGTTTTACCAAGATGATGAAGGCGAAAGTCAATAAAGTCAACATTATTTTAGGAGGACAAAATGAGCATTAGAGAAACATTAGATATTTCAGCATATTTGGTGGTGGGACCGGAGAACACAAAAGGCCGACCTGTGGCGAAAATCATTAAAGATGCGCTGGAGGCAGGGTTTACCTGCGTGCAGATACGCTCAAAGATCGCTTCGGCGCGGGAGCTGATTGAATTAGTTCGTCAAGCTTCAGAGGTGATTGCACAAGCCGGCAAGGAGGATAAAGTCGCCTTGCTGGTGGACGACCGGCTGGACGTAGTGCTGGCGGCCAGAAAGCAGGGGATAAAAGTCGACGGAATCCACGTGGGACAATCGGATATTCCGGTGGAAGTTTGCCGGGAATATTTGGGAGAGGAGTCCGTTGTCGGCTTATCAGCTAGGACGCATGAACTATTCGAGTACATCAAAACGGTAGAAGTCAGTCCCATAGACTATTTTGGGGCCGGGCCGTTGCATGAAACTGAGACCAAACCTGATTGCGGACTCGATGAAAATGGAAAAATAATCACCAGAAGTTTTGTCGAGATTGCGGAACTTGCCAGACTCAGCCCGCTGCCGGTGGTGGTGGGCGGAGGGATCAAGCTTGCCGATATACCTAAGCTTGAAGAAACCGGAATTGGCGGCTTCTTCGTAGTCTCTGCGGTGTGTGGAGCAGCTAGCCCAAAACTAGAAGCAGCTAAATTGGTAGAGGCTTGGAATTGCCCACGTCTCGCCAGAGCCGCTGAATGAAGCAGCTGATATCGGATGCGAACTGCATCCGGTTTCAGACACGCGGGATTCTGTTCAGGAGAGCAGAGGTAACTATCCGCGAAATCGGATTTTTAAGAAGCTTGGAGAGGAATTGAACGAGATAAGACAAAAGAAGTCGTTGCAAGCGCAATCGGCTTCTTTTTTTTCCTGCGGCAAGACGACGGCGCTTTGGCGCAGGCTCGTAGTAAAACTTGCTAGCGTAGTAGATTATTCAGCGTCTTTTACCATGGGAGCTTTTAGAGCATGCTTGGTTGCCTCTTGAAGTTTCGAACAAATTGTTATAATATGGATTATATTCATCTGAAGGGATGTATCCAATGTATAAACTCACATTAAATGGGATTAGACAGAGCGCTGCTTCGGAAAGCACCTATGATCGAGGCGAGGAATATTATTTGAAAAATAAGCTTACTCAAGTCTGGAAGCAAAGGGAAGGCTTAAGTATTGTCGCACTTGTTCGGGACGCCAAATTGTATACTGTGACAGCTTCGTTTCGTAAAGATGGAACGCTTGAAAAGATATCTTGCACTTGTCCGGCAGAAGGGCAATACGGAAGCCTTTGCAGACACATGGTGGCTGTCCTACTGTATTTGCGCGAGCACGATACAGAGAAACTCGCGGAAGAGCGTAAACAGCGAGTGATGGCACAATTATTTCGGGATTTTGCGGATTTAGCTGAGACGCAGCCCCGGCAGCCGCTGAATTTAGAAGTGACGTATGCCTGCAACTATCCTGTGCGGAAGTATGATCGTATATTCGGCACTTTGAGTCTCCGCATAGGCGAAGATCGGCTTTATGTGGTAAAAAATATTTCCGATTTAATTTACAACGTCACAAAGTCCCATGAGGAATATTTCGGGAAGAATTTCACATACCAACCGTCTTATCATACCTTTTCTCAAGAGGATTTGCGGCTTGTTAATTTCATCAGCGAGCTAGTGGAAATGTCGGGAAATCGTCCGGAGCGGGAGCTGCCTCTTACCAAAGCTCTAGCCAAGCGGTTTTTCCGAATCATGGAACAGAAGCCTTTTCTGCTCAAGATCTCTGGCGTCACCTACCAGGTGAAGCGCGTGGTGGATAGAGAAATACCCGTGGCTTTTACGCTGGAGAAGAAAGGAGAAAAACTGGCTTTTACAATTAACAACGAGGAAAAACGCGAAGCCGTAGAGCTCACTGATGACGGCGAATACGTTTTCAGCGGGGATGAGATCTCTCATATTTTGCCTGAACAAGCCAGACGCCTACATCCTCTCGTTGAAGCAGCGAAAGTGCTAAATACCAATGAACTCAGCATTAGCAAGGAAGAGCGAGAGAAGTTTTTCACGGAGATTTTCCCGCAAATTTTGAAGCTGGGACATGTTCAAATCAGCCCCGAAGTTCAAGAGCTGCTTCTTAAGGAGGATTTGCAGACTGAAATATACCTCTCGCGCCAGGGAGAAGGGATCGGAGCGCAGGTAAAGTTTATTTACGGTCAGCGGCAGATCAACCCTTTCGACGCCGAGGATGCCGAGCCGGGGGAAAAGATCCTACTGCGGGATTTGCAGCGCGAGCAGGAAGTTTTGTATCTTTTGGATAGATATGGCTTTCTCGTTCAACCTGGTAAGCTCTATTTGGAAAACGAAGAATCTCTCTATAGCTTTTTCACCCAAGGGGTGCCAAGCTTGCAGGAACTGGCAACAGTCTATTATTCCGAAGATCTCAAAGGCCTGACCATGCCGAAGCGCAAAGTTAGCGGCGGCGTGAGATTCAATGCTGAAGAAGACCTATTAGAGTTCAATTTCGGAGTCGAGGGAGTGCAAGAGGGAGAACTAGCAGACATTTTTGCCGCCTTGCATGAGAAAAAACGCTATTATCGCTTGAAAGACGGTTCTTTCCTTTCTCTGGATAATCCTGAGCTGGAGAAGGTGGCTGAGCTCGCTGTCAGTCTGGACTTGGACTCTAGAGATCTAGCTCAGCAATTCGTTGAACTGCCGAAGTATCGTGCGCCGTATTTGGCGCAGAAACTGGAAGACGCAGGCCTAAAAGACTTCCGCCAGGACGGAGCTTTTGAGCAATTAGTGGAAAGCATCTGTCATCCGTCTGCTCTCAAATTGGCGCCGCCAAAATCGTTGAAGCCGGTTTTGCGCGATTATCAACTGTCTGGATTTCGTTGGCTGAAGACGCTTTCTCATCTCAAGCTAGGAGGGATTTTAGCTGACGATATGGGTTTAGGCAAAACCGTGGAGGTTTTGTCTTTGCTGCTGTCGGAAAAAGAACAGCAGGGAGCCAAGCCTTCATTGGTGATTGCTCCCACATCTTTGCTCTACAACTGGGAAGCGGAGACAAAAAAATTCGCTCCCGGCCTTTCGGCTTTGGTGGTTTCCGGCTCGAAAGAAGAACGTTCAGAGCAGATGACGAAAATACCGCGAACTGACATCGTAATCACTTCGTATCCTCTCATCAGGCGCGATATCGACGATTACCTAAAGTATTCGTTTCGCTTTTGTATCTTGGACGAAGCGCAGCAAATTAAAAACGCGGCTACTCAGGGAGCTAGGGCGGTAAAGCATCTTAAGGCTCAAGGTAGGTTTGCCCTCACTGGTACGCCGATGGAAAACTCGCTGGCTGAGCTTTGGTCTCTTTTCGATTTTGTGCTGCCAGGATATCTTTTCTCCTCTGGTAAGTTCAAGAAAAGGTTTTTGTTACCCATTATGAGAAATAAAGATCAAGCGGTAAGCGAAGAGCTCTCCCGACAAATTCGCCCGTTCGTCCTCCGACGGCTGAAAAAAGACGTGCTCCGGGAACTGCCGGAGAAGATTGAACATCAGCTTACGGCAGAGCTCACAGACGAGCAGAAAAAAATCTATCTGGCTTACCTTCGACAAATCAAAGGTGAGATTAAAGCTGAAATTGGTCGCAAAGGGTTTGCCAAAAGCCAGATTGTGATTCTAGCCGGTCTGACCAGACTGCGGCAAATTTGCTGCCATCCGGGGATTTTTTTGGAAAATTACCGCGGCCAAAGCGGAAAGATGGAATTGCTGGACGAAGTGATCACAGAAGCAAGAAGCGGCGGGCACAGGATTCTGCTGTTTTCGCAGTTCACCAGCATGCTGCAGCTGATTCGCGATCATCTTGTCTCAGAAGGAATACCGCCTTTTTATCTCGACGGCAATACCCCAACCCAGGAGCGGGGGAGAATGGTCTCCGCCTTCAACGAGGGCGAAAAGGAAGTATTCCTCATCTCGCTGAAAGCGGGAGGAACGGGTCTCAATCTCACAGGAGCGGATACGGTGATCCATTTCGATCCGTGGTGGAATCCAGCCGTTGAGGATCAGGCTACAGATCGGGCCTACCGGATCGGGCAGGATAAGGTGGTGCAAGTGATCAAATTGATCACCCATGGGACCATTGAAGAAAAGATTCTATCATTGCAACAGAAAAAGAAAGCGCTGATCGATTCGGTAATCAAGCCCGGCCAGACGCTCCTGACTAAACTCAGCGAAGAAGAATTATGGGATTTATTCAGCGCCTGAGCTGGAAGAATCAAACGAAAATTGCAACTTTTTTCAAGGACTTGCATTTTCGCCGAAAACGCGATAGAATAAACACTGTCGGCGAAACATGCCGCAAGAAATCCTTGACGTAAAACGCTTTTCATGCTACAATTAAACTTGCTTGTTGGGGAGTCGTCTAGTGGTAGGACGCCAGGTTCTGGCCCTGGTAGCGAGGGTTCGAGTCCTTCCTCCCCAGCCAATATGGCCCTATCGTCTAGCGGTTTAGGACACCGCCCTCTCACGGCGGCGGCAGGGGTTCGAATCCCCTTAGGGCTACCATGAAAGTTACCATCTATCTGCCGAAGAGGCTTTTTGATAGGTGGTTTTTTATATGCAAACGTTCGGCGATTTCAGCTTTCCTGAGGCATTCGAATGCCTCAAGGTGCGGCAAGCGCAAAGCCCACCGCATGAGAGTCGCGAAGGAGGTTGGAGAGATGGTCCCAAAATCTGAAAAGTTTAAGGCGGAGCTAGCCGCCGTGCGCGCACGAATAAGCATTGCCAAGCGACGCGGCAGGCATCGGGGCTTCATCGACTATCACGGCTGCATATCTGTCTGCCAAGAATTTATAGATATTATCGAATATGCTGGCAAGGTGGAGGAGCGCGGCGAGTTTGTTCTAGCTTATTCCATCGTCGCGCTTGTCCTCATCAACAGCGCGAAACTCGCAAGTTCTGCTGACGATAGCGCGGGCGGCATTACGGATACGCAGTGCTATGTCAAGGAAGCTTTGGATAAAATTTGTTCCAGCGTGGAGTATGGCTCCGACGATGCGGAGCAGATCTTTCTGCAGGCGCTGAAAGATAGCCAAAATAAGGCGTTTGATGGGTGGGACGATTTTGTCTATGATTTGCTCCAACCCATAGCCCGTCTTGCCACGGCAAAGAACAGCGCTAAACTTTACGCCATCCTGGACGGACTCGACGAGAAACTTTCGCGGGCAAGAGGCTATCGTTGGTACTTGGAAAACGACAGGCTTGTCCGGCTCGCGGCAATCACGGCGGTTGACGGTGAGCAGGCCGCAGAAGATTTCATCGCCGAGAACCTGAAATATGATAGCATCCGGCGGGTCGCCGTCCGCAAAGCTGTGGACAAGGGCGATTTTGCCCGCGCGGAAAAGCTATGCCTGGACAAAGTAAACTCTTCCGATTGGGAATATCGCTTGCTTCGTCAATGGTATGATGAGCTCTTTGAGATTTACATCCAAACAGCAGACAGTGAAAAGCAAACCGACCTTGCCAGAGAGCTGTTAATCCATGAGCGTGACGCGAAATATTATCCCGTTTTGAAGCGACTGCTTACCAAAAAAGGCGTCTGGGATCGCGAATATCCAGCGCTTCTGAGGCAGCTATCTGAAAGCTTATATTACGGCGATTATCTGAAGATCCTCTCTCAAGAAGGTGAAAAACGTCTTCTGCTTGAGGAAATCCGCAAGCACCCGTCAAGCGTGTTCGATTACGGCAAGCAACTGTCGGCGGAGTTTTCGACGGAAACCTACGCCCTCTGCCTTGACGAAATCCGCAGCCGAGCCGCCGCAGCCGATACTCGCATTAAGTACAGGAAAGTCTGCGGCCTCATCAAGAAGTTGTTTATGTTAGGAGGTATTGCCGAAGCGGATGGCATAATCGCAGAGTTGAGAGACAAGAACCCCCGCCGCCCCGCTCTGCTTGATGAACTTGATACCTTAGAGTTGAAACTCTCAAAGAAAAGATGAGCATGGCCGCTATCCCTCACAGCGCCGCATTAAATAGCCCTTGCGAAGGCAACTACTGACGGGAGGCGCAATGGACAATAAACCACCGCTTCTTCGGACAACATTATGATCTCCGAACGATGAACTTTCATCGGTGTCGGCATTGAGGAACTGGAGGATGAAGGCGAGCCGTTCGAAGGGAAAAAATGACGTGGCTGACTGGCGAACTGTCCGCGATGTTCAAACGCTCTCACGGGTTGGAGGACGAAATTCGTAAAAGGCTGGGGGCCCTCGGGTATGATATCTGACAACTCCGAAATCATCATCTGCCAACCGAGGACGGGCGCACAAAGATTGGCGTTCGCATGGAGGACGAGACTGTCTGGTTGACGCAAGCTCCGATGGTAGAAATTTTCCAAAAGACGCGGGGCGCTTGGAGAGACAATGAGCATCAGACACCATAGCGGATTTTGCGAACGTCGGTTCTTTGACCATTGTGCGAAGCTATGCGCACACCGGTAGCTAGATTGGAGAATGCGATGACACACCTTTCGGAAAAGACACTAAAAGAGCTATGGCAACTGTTCTCAATTTTTTTGATTGAGCATCAACAAGCAGAGCAGCGCAATCTGCGGCTGCTTGTCCCAATGGAATAAATTAAACGGATCTGCCAGATCGGCAGCACAGCAGTCAATACCATTTTGGCAAAACCTATTGTTGAGACCTTAGCCGAGTGCGACTGGGCTTTCGTTAAATCTAAGCTGATTCAGGGCGGGTGGGAGTGCATGTCTGAAAATAGCAGGTGAATCTCTTTGCATAAGGGATATACTGAAACCGGTTTTGCAGAGAAAGTATATAACCTGCAGTTGCGGCGTTCGGGAGACAATGCGGAGTTGTATTTCAGAGATTATCTCCTAGCTCACCTGCAGATTGCAAAGATATATGAGAAGTTGAAACGCGACTTAGCGAAAAAGTATGAGCAGGACCGCGACGCCTATACTGAACAAGACTGAATTTATAGAGAAATATACCAGGGAGGCAAAGAAACTGTACGGGAGACGCTATGGGTAATTAGATCTAGCATCTATTGATGATTTGGCTAAACAAGATTAGTTGTTATTTTCAGAACAAGGATAGCTTTCTGAATACTATTGTTTTTAGTACTACCATAACATAGATAGTTGCCACAAGCTGAATAGAGAAGGTGAGACTTTGAAACTTATATCATATGGCGCAAATGAGCGTTTTTTTGCGGAAGCTGCGCTCTACCCGAATTTGCTTCTGGCGCGGGTAATTTCGCAGTACAGGGATTTGTACAGGATTGTGACGGAGACTGACGAAAAACTAGCTGAGGTTTCCGGCAGATTTCGTCACGAGGCGGCGCGATTGGTCGATTATCCGGCAGTGGGGGACTTTGTGATGGTGGACAGCGGTAGTCCTGCGTTGGGCAATGCGATTATCCAAAAGGTTCTGTCCCGTAAAAGTTCCTTTGTGCGCGCGGCCGTTGGCATTGCGAATCAGACTCAGGTTATCGCAGCGAATATCGATCTGGTGTTTGTCTGTATGTCACTGAATAACGATTATAATCTGAGCCGTTTGGAACGGTATCTCTCGGTTGCGTGGAGCAATCAGGCAGTGCCCATTGTAGTACTGACCAAAGCAGATTTATGCGCTGATTTGGAAAACGTAATTTCCCAAATCCAGTCAGTGGCCCCGGGCGTTGATGTTGTTGCCACGTCTATCTTCGCGCAAGCTTCGTATGAGAAACTTTCGCTATATCTGAAGCCTGGTGTCACAGCATCTTTTATCGGTTCCTCGGGAGTCGGCAAATCCACCTTAATAAACCGGCTGGCAGGGGAGGAAATCCTTGCCACATCGGACGTCCGGCAGGATGATAAAGGCAGGCATACCACCACGCGGCGTGAATTATTCCTTTTGCCGCAGGGCGGCATTGTAATCGACACGCCCGGGATGAGGGAACTTGGCGTGGATTCGGTAAACCTGGCAAAAACCTTTACCGATATTGATGAACTGGCGGGACAATGCAGATTTCGTGATTGTACTCATACCGGCGAGCCAGGATGTGCGGTTCGCAATGCGCTAGAATCCGGCGCGATTGAACAAAGACGCTTTGCTAATTATCAGAAACTGAAAAAAGAAGCGCGTTACGATGGACTATCTTCACGCGAGATCGAAAACGAAAAGATAAAAACTATGTTTGGCGGCAAGAGAAAGATGAAAGCAACTCGGGATTACATCAAAAAAAAGGATAAAACGTAACGGTTTAATTGTCTGCTAGCCCGAAGTTCTCCATTAAATGGCGATGAGATTCCCCAAAAGCAGATATGTCTTTGTCCATATGAGTTGCTATTTGTCATGTTCAGCAATGCAATGTTTTGCTAGCGATCAAAAGCGGAGGCCAATTATGCAGATTTTCGTTACCGTGACAAAAGAACAAACCAGGGCTTTCCCACTCCATCGGCACGATCTGGCAGAAATGCTGTACTATTTGCTCCCCGGTTTCTTTCATTGAAAACCCTGACCGGGTCCTCCCATTCGTGCAGCGAGCCGTTTGAAAATACGGCATCTGCATACAGTTGCCGTCAACATAGTTCGCCCTCGACGTAAAGCCGTATTCTCTCGTTCTTTTTTCAGCAAGGCTTATCATCTCACGGCTGATCTCACAACCGGTAAGTGTGAAATCAGAAGGTGACTTGAGCCATTCAAGGCCGTAACCCGGACCCCTCAAGTACATCTCCATTCATATATTTCTACGGTCAGTTCATCCTGTATGCCTTCGTTTGTTTCGGTGATTCTCTGTTTAAGACTGGGCATGCTTCCTTTGGAGTT
>DIPB01000002.1:0-1760 GCA_002426275.1 Firmicutes bacterium UBA5499 | reverse complement strand
GCAGTTGAGCGGCCAGTGGGATCAAAGGCTGATAGAAAACAGTCGTCAGTTGTAGCAGGAAAACAGAGAGCTGGTGTGGAATTTATAAGCAAAGTCTGAAAGAGACAAAATGAAAATTTTAGAGTTCAAGTTGTGAGGGAAACCGGTGCAGAATCCGGTACAGCCCCTGCTACGGTAACCAGCGACAAAGCCGACAAGTGCCATCAGTTATCTGAGAAGGCGTCGGCCGAGGTTTGAACTGGAAGTCCGGAAACCTGGCTTGCTCTATAGCACCGTCTTCAGCGGGAAGAAAGGTGGCGCATGCGTATGCCCCATCTCGGTGGGGCGTTTTTTCATATACGGGTTGCTGGATACTTGTTGAGTTTCATTGCCATGCAAAGAGAGGAGTTTTCAAATGATAGAACAAATCAAAAAGAGAGACGGGAGAATCGTGCCTTTTGATTCTGACCGAATCGTGCGCGCGATCTACAAAGCCACCTGCGCTGTCGGTAACCCTGATCGGACTATGTCGGAACAGCTGGCAGAGGAGGTAGTGAGCAAACTCCGGCCTGATTGCTTGGCAACTGTAGAGGGAGTACAGGATCTTGTAGAGCAAGTCCTCATTGAGCATGGACAAGCCCCGGTGGCTAAGGCCTATATTCTTTACCGCGAACAGAGAAGCAAATACAGGAACTTTGCCCGTACCCTGGTTGACGCGGAGAAGATGATCAAAGAATACGTTGGCAGAGCAGACTGGAGAGTAAACGAAAACAGCAACATGAATTATTCGCTGCAGGGATTGAACAATCACATTATCTCCGCGGTGACTTCCAAGTACTGGCTGGAGGAAATTTATCCGGCTCAGATTCGTGAAGCGCATCTGAACGGAGATTTTCACATTCACGATCTGGGACTGCTCGCCCCATACTGCTGCGGCTGGAATTTGGAGGATTTATTGCTTCGCGGCTTTACCGGGGTCAGTGAGAAAGTGGAGAGCAGGCCCGCTAAACATTTTCGGACTGCTTTGGGCCAGATAGTTAACTTCTTTTACACGTTGCAGGGGGAAGCAGCGGGAGCCCAGGCCTTTGCTAATTTTGATACATATCTTGCGCCCTTTATTCGGCACGATCAGCTGGATTACGAACAGGTTAAGCAGGCGCTGCAAGAGTTCGTTTTTAATTTGAATGTGCCGACAAGAGTAGGGTTTCAGACTCCTTTCGTCAACATCACCATGGATTTAACCCCTTCCGGCGCCCTGGCGAAGAGTCCGGTGATCATAGACGGTCAGTATCAAGCTGCCACATATGGCGATTATCAAAAGGAAATGGACATGCTTAACCTGGCATTTTGCGAGGTGATGATGAAAGGAGACGCCAAGGGCAGGACTTTCAGCTTCCCCATCCCCACCTATAATATCACTGACGATTTGGACTGGGAAACTCCAGTTTTCAAGCAAGTCCTTGCCATGACGGCCAAATATGGGATTCCGTACTTTGCCAATTTCATGAATTCAGACCTCTCTCCGGACGACGTGCGCAGCATGTGCTGCAGGCTGCGCCTGGATGCCAGAGAACTGCGCAAACGCGGCGGCGGTCTGTTTGGCGCAAATCCACTTACCGGTTCCATTGGGGTAGTGACCATTAATTTGCCGAGGATTGGTTATCTGGCCGGCAGCGAGGAAGAGTTCTTCGAACGGTTGACCAAGCTGTTGGAATTGGCCAAAGAAAGCCTCCTTCTGAAACGAAGGGTCTTGGAAGATTTAACCCATAATCGGAAAGTGA
>DIPB01000019.1:3776-8961 GCA_002426275.1 Firmicutes bacterium UBA5499 | reverse complement strand
ATTCTGATGAGGATTTGCTAGTTTCTTAGAAGGGCAGAAGTTTTCACTGTCCAGTAATGAATATCGGATATTTCCATTTTAAAATTAATACCGTTACGGACGAGCTAAAAGATTTTCTTGAAAAGCTCTCAAGGGAAAGGCAGATCTCCGGTTATTTATGGTAGCTTTAGGCTTTGGCGCGGCGATCAGCCAAATTCGGCTCGGTTTTTCCGGCTTGAAAAAGCCGCCAATCACGGTAGTTCAATCCTTTATGACTTTTATGCTCAGCTAAGCTAACTTCCGGAGCAAACCCCCATTACGTCATTAGCGGATGGACTTCGTTAATAAAAAAGACGGCGTCTGCTTGTTGGGAAATTGCAGCGCGAAAGGGGACATTATAGATACCGTTAATGTCAAGCTCCGCGTTGAGCAAAGCCGGCGCGTCCGGCGAGGCGGTGGGGAGCAGATATATTGAGCCTACCTTTGCCAGGAGCGCATTTAAGCTCTCCGGCCCGCTGGTATACTCATGGCTGAGCGTGCTAAAGGGGTGAGAGCTCTTTCCGTGATCGTACAGCATCCAGATTGAAAAGACCTGATTAGGCAGCAGGCGGTTAAGGAGGGTGCCCACCGAGGGGACAAGCTTGCCGCCCGGAGGAGACGCGCCCGGGTTTTTGATTTTCTCTATATTTTTGGATAAATGCCTGTTGTGACCCATTAAAACTAATTTATCCTGTGGCTTCATCTGCGAAAGAATAAAAGTCACATGTCTGTACATCAGCTCTTCACGGGCGGCCATCGCTTTATTTAAGGCTTTGTAGGTGGCCGCGGGATTGGCCATGCGGAAATAAGCGAAGCTATCGCGCATTGTACATAGGGATTGCCGCAGCTGCGCAAAGCGCTTCTCTCCAAGCAGCGCCTGCAAAATAATTTTCTGATCGTCAACAGTCTGTAGAGTCCGACTCAGCCGGTCGATTTCCTGCTCTATTGTTTCACCTGGAGTCAGAGCCAGCGCCTTTTGCAGTTCCGTAAGCTGAGAGGCTGCAGGCTTCAGCAATTCTCGGATATCTTCATATCCTCCGCCCGCTGCCGCGTTGACGTCAAAGCCGAAGAAACGGATCTTATCTGACTGCGGCAGCCTTGCGTTGAAATTCCGCAGGCTCTTGGCAAAACGGAGCTGTTCGGCTTTAAAAGCCTGCGTGGGATAGTTGTCCCAGCCGTCTTTGAGAATACCAGAAGGCTTATCTTCGCGGTCGGCCCGCACATCTCCGCGGTAGCCGTAAGTGGCAAGGCGCTCAAGAGCCGACAGCCGGCCGGTTTGAAGATAGCAGTCTGTCCGGATGCCGTCGGACCATCCCAGCTCCTCTCCCACGTACCGCCACCCGCGGGAGAGGAGGTAGCGCAGCATTAAAGTTCGATATTCGTTTTTTTCCTGAATCCAGTGGTCTTCTTCCCCCAAGTAAACGACGCGCTTATCCGCCAGCGAGTCGTCCAGGAAAGCAAGCTTTTCTATGTCTTGCTCCAGGCTCTCAAAAGGGACGGCATGCTGGCGCGCCCAGCTCACAAACTCCTCAATTTTGTGCTGCCTCCGGGAGAAAAACTTGCGGTAGCTTAACATCTCGGTACCTCCATTTATGTTCATCACGTTTCCCGGATGGGAAAGGCGCTCTTTCAGTCTGAACTATGATCATATGCTAGCATATAGCTATCATTTTGCGCAAAGATATCCTGGCCGCGGTAGGCGGGTTGAGCTGTTTAAATTGGGGCTTTTCAGCGGTTTTTTTTGCTTTTTCCCCCAAGCGGAGCGACGGCTGTTTAAAATAGGTAAAATAGCGCGCCGCAGGGTGGACGTAGGACGTCTTTTTCGTTATAATTGTTTAAGATGTATTATTTTCGTGCAACTGAGGAGGAGAGAGAAGTGGACATACGCAGCATGATCCGGGAGGTGCCGGACTTCCCAAAACCAGGGATCAGTTATAAGGACATCACCACTCTACTTAAGGATGGCAGAGCTTTGCGGTATGTGACCAAGGCTTTGGCCGAGCCGTTCGAGGATAAAGGAATAGATTTGGTGGTGGCAGTGGAAGCCCGGGGCTTTGCCATAGGAGCCCCGGTCGCTTGCAACCTGGGAGCCGGTTTTGTTCTGGTACGGAAACCTGGGAAGCTGCCTGGGAAGACATTAAGTTATGAATACCAGCTGGAATATGGCACGGATACCTTGGAGATCCACGAAGATGCCATCAGACCCGGACAGCGCGTGTTGATTGTGGACGATGTGCTGGCGACAGGCGGGACGGTTTCCGCCGCTGCGAATTTGGTGGAAAAGCTGGGAGGAGATATCCGGGGCCTGGCTTTTCTGATTGAACTGGAAGAACTGGGCGGCAGGGCGCGCCTTGCCGATTATGAGTTGGTTTCTTTGTTGAAATACCAGTTTTAGGGGAAAGAAATGGAACAGGTGCAAAAGCGCTTAGAAAAGCTGCTGCAAGCATTAAAACAAAACCGTCCTGACGCTGATACAAGGCTTGTCGCCGAGGCGTTTGCCTTTGCCCAGAAAGCTCATGGCGAGCAAAAACGTGAAAGCGGAGAGCCGTTTATCTCTCATCCTTTAGGTGTGGCGGAGATTCTGGTCTCACTTCAAATGGATGAGGTCACTGTGGCAGCTTCCCTTTTGCACGATGTGGTTGAAGATACACAGATCGACCTGGAGACGATTCGCGAGCATTTCGGCTCTGAAGTGGCGGCTTTGGTGGACGGCGTGACCAAGCTTAACAGGCTCCCCTTTCAATCCAAACAAGAGCAACAGGCTGAAAGCTTGCGCAAGATGTTTTTGGCTATGGCCCAGGATATCAGGGTGATCATCATCAAGTTGGCTGATCGTCTTCATAATCTTCGCACATTGCGGGATCTGCCTGAGGAAAGGCAAAAAAAAATCGCCAGAGAAACATTGGAGATCTACGCCCCTCTTACCCATAGGCTGGGAATGTACAGGCTGAAATGGGAATTGGAAGATCTTGCCCTGCGCTATCTAAATCCTAAAGAATATTACAATATAGTCCAATTGGTGGACAAAAAGCGGCAGGAACGCGAGCGGTACATCAATGAGGTGATGGCCACTCTCAAGGCGCAATTGGCTAAATTTCAGCTCAACGCCAAGATCGAGGGCAGACCTAAGCATTTTTACAGCATCTACCAGAAAATGGCCGAAAAGGGCAAAGAATTCACTGAGATTTACGATTTGATCGCCATCAGGGTAATTGTGGATACCGTGAAAGACTGCTATGCTGTTTTGGGCCTCGTTCATACCCTGTGGAAGCCGATGCCGGGACGCTTCAAAGATTATATTGCCATGCCTAAATCCAATCAGTATCAATCTTTGCATACCACGGTGATCGGACCGGGAGGCGAACCTTTCGAAATCCAGATCCGCACCTGGCAAATGCATCATACCGCCGAATACGGCGTGGCCGCCCACTGGCGATACAAAGAAGGCGGCGCCGAAGATAGGTTTGAAACGAAAATCAGTTGGCTGAGGCAGCTTCTGGAATGGCAGCGGGAGATGAAAGACGCTCAGGATTTCTTGGAAACCCTGAAGATCGATTTATTCGAAGACGAGGTTTTCGTCTTTACTCCCAAAGGAGACGTGAAAAGCCTTCCCGCGGGTTCCACGCCGGTGGATTTTGCCTACAGCGTGCACTCAGATGTGGGCTATCATTGTACAGGGGCGAAGGTGGACGGCAGGCTGGTGCCTTTGAATACAAAGCTCCAGAATGGGAACATCGTGGAGATCATCACCTCTAAGGCGGCAAAACCAACAGGGGATTGGCTGAACTTCATCAAAACCTCAAAAGCCAAAAGCAAAGTTCGTCAATATGTGCGCGAGACTCAAAAACAGCAGGCGACAATCGACGGCCGGGAGCTGTTGGAAAAAGAAGTTCGTAAGTTGAATTTGGAACCTCGGAAAGTTTTGCTCACCGAACAGCTGGAAGAGGTCGCCAGGCGCTATGGTTATGCGGCGGTTGATGACCTTTATGCAGCCGTCGGCTTCGGTAGGGTGACGGTAAATCAGGCGTTGGAAAAATTGCTGGGCTCTGAAGAACTGGCAAGGCAGAAACAGAGTATCCGGCTGGGCAAGAGGCTGGAGAGGCAAAGACGGTTGGGGCTGGAACCTAAGAGGAGACCTTCAAGCGGCGTACGGGCAAAAGGCCTAGATAACTTGCTCATCCGCTTTTCCCGCTGCTGTAATCCCGTCCCAGGAGATGAGATCGTCGGTTACATCACCAGGGGCAGAGGAGTGAGCGTTCATCGCAAAGATTGTCCCAATGTGAAATCGCTTTTGGCAGAAAAGGGGAGGGCCATTGAGGTATACTGGGAAAGAGAGAACGAAAAAACCAGCTATCCGGTGGAGCTTGAAGTGCTGGCGGAAGACAGGGTTAACCTGCTCTCCAACATCATGCTGGCAGTCTCAGATATGAAGACAAATATTGTGGCCGTACACGGCAGGACAACGAAAAACAAACAGGCAGTGATCGAACTGGTGGTGGACATTAGGGATCTGGAGCACATGCACGCTATCTTAGCGCAGCTACAAAAGGTGGATGGTGTTTTTTCCGCACACCGACACTTTTCCGGGGGGAAGCGAGATGTTCATTAAGCGCATAGTGGTGGGAGAGATGGCCGTCAATTGTTATCTGGTGGGATGCGAGAGCACGGGACAGGCGGCTTTAATAGATCCGGGAGCAGAGGCGGACACGATTTTAGCGGAGCTTGCTTTGGGCAGCTGGAGGCTTGAGAAGATCATTCTCACCCACGCTCACTTTGATCATTTCGGCGCCGTGATCGCCATTGAGAAGCGAGCGCAAGCGCCTTTGCTCATTGGCAAAGCCGATGCCGCGACCCTCTCGGATCCGGCTTTGAGTTTGGCGGAATCCTTGGGCGGAGGCAGGCAGACGCTTAAGGCGGATACGCTCCTTGAGGACGGGCAGTTTATTGCGCTTGGCGATTTGCAGCTTGAGGTTCTTCATACTCCCGGACATACGCCCGGCGGGATCTGCCTCCTGGCGGAAGAGGTTTTGTTCACAGGCGATACCATCTTTGCGGGTTCCTGCGGCCGCACGGATTTTCCCGGAGGTTCCGCCTCCCGCCTTCGAGAATCCCTGTGCAGGCTTTCACAATTGCCGGGCACGCTCAAGGTTTTGCCGGGCCACGGACG
>DIPB01000019.1:1968-3657 GCA_002426275.1 Firmicutes bacterium UBA5499 | reverse complement strand
ACAGCACCATGAGCCGGGAACTGACAGTTAATCCCTATCTTGGCTGAAAGAAGACGGTTGACTTCCATACCTGAAAAGGGGTACAATAATTTTGTCTTTATGGGGTAAAGGAAAAAGAGGAGGAGTGCTTGTGCTGCTCTACCGAATGCGAAAAAGCATGAAAGCAATTATTATTGTGGTTTGTGTGGCTTTTGTGGCCACGCTTTTGTACACAGGCTTCGGGATCCCCCAAGGTCCCGCAGGGCCGCCTTCTGTGGTGGCGAAAGTCAACGGCCAGAAGATAACTAGGGAAGAATTTAACAACATGCTGACCAATTACCTGCGCCAGCAGGAACAAAATGGAGTTAATGTCAGCGCTGACCAGAGGCTCAAGCTTGAGAACGATGTCCTAGATTCTCTCATCGAATATAATTTGATCGTGCAAGAGGCCAAGCGTCAGCATTTTAAGGTTTCCAGAGCTGAGCTTGATAAGCAGTACAATAAAATCGTCAAGCAGTTTCCTGATAAAGATGCCTTTCGTCAGCAACTTAAGCAAATGGGTCTCAGCGAGAGAAAATTTAGGGCTCTGCTTGAAGAAGACCAAGTATACACCAAGTTTGGGGAAAAAGTACGTAAGGTAAAGGTTTCGGCCAAGGATATAGCCGATGCCTATACCCAGGTGCGCGCTCGCCATATCTTGATCAAAGCCGAAGCCGGCAAAGAAAAGGCGGCGGAGGCGGATGCCAAAGCAGTGCTGGCAAAAGTGAAGGCGGGAGAAGACTTTGCCGCTCTGGCTAAAAAGTACTCCCAAGACCCCGGCACCAAGGATAAAGGCGGCGATCTGGGCTTTTTCGGACAGGGACAGATGGTGCCTGAATTTGAAAAGGCGGCCTTCGCTTTAAAGAAGAACGAGGTCAGCAATTTGGTGAAGTCCGATTACGGCTATCATATCATTCAGGTTGTGGATCGCAAAGAAGCTAAAGGTAAAGACTTCGCCAAACAGAAAGCGGATCTGGAAAAACAGGTAAAAGAGAAAAAGGGTCAGGAAGCTTACCAGCAGCTGGTATCGGATCTTAAGGCAAAAGCTAAACTCGAGATCAAAGATCAGAGCATCGAAGCTTATCGGCTGTGGCAAAGTGGAAAATTAAAGGAAGCAATCGCCAAATATCAGGAAACGATTAAAGAGTACGCCGCAAGTTCCCAGTTGCCCTATCTGCATTATGGGCTAGCGCAGGTATACAAGCAGAATAAACAGCCTGCTAAGGAACTGGAGCACTTGAAAGAGGCCGTGAAGTATAACGCCGGCGACGCTTCCTTGGAGCTGAGCCTGGCTACTGCCCTCAAAGAGCAGAAGAAAGAAAAAGAAGCTCTGACGCATTTCGCCAAGGCCGGCGAGATTTGGCCGCGAGATTGGCAGACGCACATGACGCTTTACAATACCTATCAGCAGCTGAAGCTGGCAGATAAAGCCAAGGCTGAAGAGAAGGTGCTGATGTCAATCCAGCAAGAGTATATGGAGCGGCAGAAAGCGGCCCAAGAAGCTACAGAAAAAGCAAAAACAGAGGAAAAGGCGAAAGAAAAAACGCAGAAGTCAGAGACCAAGAAAAAATAAAGCAGAAAGAGGGAAGGTTCACCTTCCCTCTTTCCGGATTCAGACCGAGGAGACTGATCATGATTAAAGCACCACGAGGAACTGCAGACCTTCTGCCG
>DIPB01000019.1:0-1864 GCA_002426275.1 Firmicutes bacterium UBA5499 | reverse complement strand
GTGCCGGATGAGGTAGGCCAGTGGCAGGAGCTGGAAAGAAGGCTGCGGGAGCTATGCCGTATTTACGGATATGGAGAACTGCGCACGCCGCTCTTCGAAGCCACCGAGCTTTTCGCCAGGGGAGTGGGAGAGGGCACGGACATTGTGGACAAAGAGATGTATAATTTTACTGACCGCGGCGGCAGAAATATTACGCTGCGGCCTGAAGGCACGGCCCCTGTTGTGCGGGCTTTCTTGGAACATAATCTGGCCCGTGAGCTTCCCGCCCGTTTTTTTTATTTGGGGCCCATGTTTCGCTATGAGCGGCCGCAGGCAGGACGCATGCGCCAATTTCACCAGTTTGGATTCGAGCTGTTCGGGGAAAGCGGCCCTTTGGCCGATGTGGAAGCCATTGATCTGGCCTGGACAACCTATAGAAGTTTAGGCGTCGCGGACGTACAGATCAAAATCAACTCTTTGGGCTGTGAGACCTGCCGCGCGGCTTTCCGGGACGAATTGAGACGGCGCCTTGAGGATCGACTGGAGAAGCTCTGCGGCAATTGCCGGGCCCGTTATCAGCGCAACCCCTTGCGGATTTTGGATTGCAAGAACCCCGAGTGTCAGGCTGCTCTGGCAGACCTGCCGGAGCTGGTTGATTTCCTTTGTCCAGAGTGCAAGGCGCATTTCCAGGGGGTGAAGGAAGGACTTTCCGCGCTGGGAATCCCGGCTGTCACCGAGCCGAAGCTTGTGCGCGGCTTTGACTATTACACCCGCACGGTCTTTGAGGTCACGGCAGCCGGCCTTGGCTCCCAAGACGCCATCGGCGGCGGCGGCCGTTACAATAATCTGGTGCGGGAGCTGGGGGGACCGGCCGTTCCAGCCGTGGGTTTTGCCGCGGGCCTGGAGCGAATACTGTTGGTCCTGGCAAAGTATGGGATCAAGCTCAAGGAAAAAGATGCGCCGTTCGTCTTCATGGCTCCTTTGGGCAGGGAGGCCCAGGCGCACGCATTTGAACTTGCTTGCCAGTTGAAGCATCAGGGAATTCCAGCGTATGTGCCGCTCGCGGAGAAGAGCCTCAAGGCACAAATGAAAGTGGCGAACAGACAAGGCGTCAAGTGGACGTTAATCATAGGCGATGAGGAATTGCAAAAAAGGAGGGCTATTCTCAAGAAAATGTCTGACGGAACGCAAAGAGAAATCTCCCTTGCAGGAATAAGCGAGGCAATCGCTAATCTTTATTTGGAAGAAGGGAGATGAGACTGATGACAAAGCGGATCAGCGCCGGCCAACTTAACGCCGCGGCTGTGGGCAAGATAGTGAGACTTATGGGATGGGTTCACCGCCGGCGGGATCACGGCGGGCTCATTTTCATAGACTTGCGGGATCGCAGCGGCTTGATTCAATTGGTTGTGGATCCGAAACAGCAAGAGACCTTCGCCCTTGCCGAGAAGCTGCGCTCGGAATACGTGATCTCGGCCCTGGGCAAAGTGCGGCTGAGACCGGAAGGAACGGCAAACCCTAAGTTAGCCACGGGGGAGGTCGAAATCGAAATTCAGGAACTGGAGATTCTCAGCGAAGCGCAGACTCCTCCGTTTCAGTTAGACTCCGAACCGGCGGATGAAAACCTGCGCCTTCGTTATCGGTACTTAGACTTGCGCAGGCAGCCCATGCAAGAGAATCTGCTTTTGCGGCACAAAGTGGTGAAGACAGTCCGGGATTTCCTGGACCAGGAAGGGTTTTGGGAGATAGAGACCCCGATGCTCACCCGCAGCACCCCGGAGGGAGCCAGGGATTATCTGGTGCCAAGCAGGGTACATCCGGGCAAGTTTTACGCATTGCCCCAGTCGCCCCAGCTCTTCAAGCAGCTTTTGATGGTGGCGGGCTT
>DIPB01000114.1:7493-7835 GCA_002426275.1 Firmicutes bacterium UBA5499 | reverse complement strand
CTCCAGCCGGGCTCTACGGGTCAGGTCAAGGAATTTCCGCTCTCCGACTGGCAGCGCCTGCATACGTACAAAGTTCCCTGGGAGCTGTTGGAGGAAGCCGATTTTTCACAGGTCGACGAGAGCTGCGGCCAAAGCCGCCGTTACATTTTGGCCAGAACGCAGATCAGCCCTTTTGAAAGGATGCAGTTTCTGCGCGGCACGGAGAAGCTCTTGCTTGATTTAGCCTATGGCGGCAAAGAAGTTTATACATTGCGGGACATGCTGCATGAATTTTTCCTGCGGGAAGCGGAACTCTGGGCTCGAACCGCTGTGGACGGCGTGAGTTTTCTGGATGATTGGGGC
>DIPB01000114.1:5868-7432 GCA_002426275.1 Firmicutes bacterium UBA5499 | reverse complement strand
GCTGGATGATTGGGGCTCTCAGACCGCAATGCTCATCTCGCCGGCTTTGTGGCGGGCTTTTTTTAAGCCCTTATATAGAGATTATTGTGACATTTTGCACCGAGCCGGGAAAGCCGTTTTCTTTCATTCCGACGGCAACATTGAAGAGATTTATCCCGATCTGATTGAGATAGGGGTAAACGCCGTCAATTCTCAGCTTTTTTGCATGGATTACCAGAGCTTGGGCGCGCTTTACGCCGGGAAAATCGTTTTTTGGGGCGAGGTAGATCGGCAGCGCTTGCTGCCGTTGGGCACGCCGGAGGAGGTACGCTCCGGCGTAGAGAAGCTGCGCGCTGCCTTAGGCCGGCGGGGCGTGATCGCCCAGTGCCAGTTGGAGCCCGGAGTTCCTCAAGAGAATATTGAGGCGGTTTTTGCGGCCTGGCAGGAAGAACAGGACCGCATGGGGCAAAGGTAGGCCGCTGTGCGTGTACCAGAGTCAGCCTGGACGTTTGGAAGCATGCGGCGCTGTTTTAGTTACCGTTCTTTGCGAGGCTGCCGCCGTATATGGCGAGTCCCTCTTTTGTATTCATTAGGGATTCTCCCTCACCCCATAATAATGGCTCCCGCAATCCCTGCCAGCACGGTCAATAAAATCGGATTTATATTGAAGCGGATATTCAGTACCGCTGTCAGGATAAAGATGATCACGCAATTCAAAGACAGGGCGCCAATAGGAGTTATAAAGGCATCCCCAATATTTTTTCCCGTTACCGTAAGCACATTGGCCGCTATGGTAAACGCGGCCGCTCCGATTAGACCTACGGCGGCAGGCTTGATTCCAGACAAGGTATCCGTCAACCAAAAACTGTCTTGAAACTGCGCAAAAAAGCGCATAATGACAATGGTGAGGACGAAGGACGGCACGGACACGCCCAGCGTAGCCGCAACAGCTCCCGGCAGCCCTTGGTGCAGATATCCCACATAGGTGGCCGCGTTGATGGCAATGGGACCTGGAACTATCATATCCAGTGCTGTCAAATCTGCGAACTGAGCGGGGCTGACGGAAAAGCGCCGCGCTTCGGTCATGACCATGGAGAGCATGGTATAGCCGCCTCCGAAGCTTAAAAAGCCCAGTTTGACGAACGTGTAAAACAGCTTGAAGCATTCAGGAAGCATCGTCGCGCCTCCTCACCTTGGATCGCCTGAGCCGCTGATAAATAAATCCGGCAGCGCCGGACAGCAGAACGACAACCGGCGCGCCGGTATTCCCGAGAACCACAAGCAGAAAAGCGGCGATCATCACGATGATGGCGAAAGCATTTTTTAGATTGTATCTGCCCAGCGAAAAGGCAGCCGAGAGCAGCAGCGCGGCGGACGCCGCCCGGATCCCGCGCATTGCTCCCAGGAGCGGTCCTTGCTTGGGGATCATCTTCGCTAAAACGGTGGCCAGGACCATCAGAGAAAACGCCGGGAGGATGGCGCCGAAGCTTGCCGCTAACATTCCGCTTATACCGGCCGCGTGCCGCCCGACAAGAGAGGCGCAATTCAGCGCGATCACTCCGGGCATGGTTTGCGAGAGCGTGGC
>DIPB01000114.1:1411-5717 GCA_002426275.1 Firmicutes bacterium UBA5499 | reverse complement strand
AAAGCTGATATTTTTCCACAGCATCGCGTTTAATAGCAGGGACCATGGCGAGGCCCCCCGCAAAAGTAAACGCGCTTGCCTTCAGAAAAGTGATGAACAACGTAAAACATTTAACGGGAGTGTTTTTACTCATTCCGGCCTCCGAAATCTCTGGATCAGATTAGCTTTGCTGTAGCGATCATGTCAAGTATAGCAGAGGAAGGCAAGGACGTAAAGCTGTTACTCCGTCGCCGGAGAGCGCCAGCGCGAGAGCTCTGAAAAGCATTGCGGTTGAATTGAGAGTGGAGCATTTGCGTTTTGCCCGAAGGCTCATGTCAGCTAGTCATAAAAATTCCAAGCTGGCAAAGGTGTTTATAGCGATGGGCCGGAGTTTAGAGCCGCAGGCCTCCCATGAGGCGGGCATGTTCAGTTCGGTGGATACGAGCTGCAGGTGAGATTGTCAGCCGAACGTAAGTGACGGTTACGGCCAGCGATGTGAGAAGCCGGCAGGTGAATTGCTCGCCTGCCGGCTTGAGAACAACGTTAAAATACGGGCAGATATGTTTCAACTTCCCAGGGATGGACTTTGCTCTGATACATCTCCCACTCCAGGCGCTTAGCCTTGACGAAATTAGTGAAGACGTGTTCGCCTAGAGTCTCCAGCATCAGCGGATCGGCGGTCAGAGCCTCCAGAGCTTGGTTTAAGTCCCGAGGGAGGTTTTCAATCCCTGAGGCGTTCCGCTCCGCTTGCGAGAGCTCATAGATGTTGCAGGTTACCGCATCCGGAGGCGTGAGCTTTCTTTTGATGCCGTCCAGGCCCGCCTTGATCATTACGGCAAAAGCCAAATAGGGATTGGTGGAAGGATCCGGGGATCTCAGCTCTAACCTAGTGCTCTTTTTCCTGCCCGCGGGCACTCGCACCAGCGCGCTGCGGTTGGAAGCGGACCAAGAGACATAGACAGGCGCTTCAAAGCCGGCCACCAGGCGCTTATAGGAATTGATCAGCGGATTGGTGATGGCAGTGATGCTCTTGGCGTGCGCCAAAAGACCCGCGATGAAATGAATGGCCACCGGATCAAGCTCATAAGGCTCTTGGTGGTTATAGAAAGCGTTTTCGCTGTCCCGAAAGAGGGAAATATTAACATGCATGCCTGAGCCTGCAATCCCATAGATGGGTTTGGGCATGAATGTGGCATGCAGACCGTGCTGTCTGGCTACGGTTTTGGTGACAAATTTAAATGTGGAGACTCGATCCGCGGCAGTGAGCGCAGTGGAATATTTGAAGTCTATTTCGTGCTGGCCGGGAGCGTTTTCATGATGAGAGGTCTCCACTTCAAAACCCATTTGCTCCAGAGCCAAGGTTATGCTGCGCCTGGCCCGCTCTCCCCGGTCCACGGGGCCCATATCGAAGTAGCCGCCCTTATCGTGGGTCAGGGTGGTGGGAGCGCCGTCTTCGGTCAGGTGAAAAAGAAAGAACTCGCATTCCGCGCCGATTTTGGGCGTGAAACCAAGCTCTTCCGCCTCTTCAATAGCTTTAGTCAGCACGTAGCGGGGATCGCCTGGGAACGGTTGTCCATTCGGCGTGTAAACGTCGCAGATTAAGCGGGCTTCGTCTGCGGACTCCCAAGGGAAAGTTACGAAAGTGCGAGGATCAGGCTTGAGGATCATGTCGGATTCTTCGATCCTGGTGAAGCCCTCGATGGACGATCCGTCAAAGGAAATACCTTGCGAGAGAGCTTTTTCCAGTTGGATTACTGGCAGCGAAACGTTTTTAATGGTTCCAAGGATATCAGTAAATTGAAGACGAATAAATTCGATTTTTTTCTCCTGGGCAATGCGCAGGACGTCCTCCTGCGTGAGGGCCTTTCCCATTTCTCTTCCTCCTCAATGTTAAATCACAGCTTAATGCTACCATAATGAAAAAAACAGATCAAGGAGGGAGTAGGGAATTTATGCCGAATTTTTCAGTGGGAGGGGTTGAGGTGCGGAAATATTTTCTTTTACTCATCATTCCCTTTCTGTTTTTAGGCTGCGGTACTGCCCCGAAAAAGGGTGCGCCGTCTCAGGCCGGCTTCCCAATTGCGATCCCGGATGCTTTCGGCAAAGACTTTGAGCTTGCAAGGCCTCCTCAGCGGATCGTCTCTCTGGCTCCAAGCCATACGGAGATTCTTTTCGCCCTTGGCCTCGCGGATAGGATCGTGGGAGTCACCGAGTGGTGCAATTATCCGCCGGAGGCGGAAACAAAACCTAAAGTGGGCGATCTTAATCTTAACTTTGAAAAGATCGTTTCCCTGAAGCCGGATTTGGTGGTGGGCATCCGCAGCATGCAGGAAGACGCCCTGCTGCGGCTCCAGAAGCTGGGCCTGAAGGTTTTGGCTCTAGAGCCCCAAGGGATTGACGGCACGCTTGAGGCCATAGAAACTTTAGGGCTGGTGACCGGCAAAAAGGCGGAGGCTGATCAACTTAAAGCGAAAATTCAAGGACAGCTGGCAGGCGTCAAACAGCTAAAGCCTAAACCAAAGGTGTTGTTAGTGCTGGATCTGGATCCGCTCTATACAGTGGGGCCGGGCAGCCTTCAGCATGAATTGCTGGAGAGGGCCGGAGGGGAAAACATCGCGGAGGACGCGGACAATCCGTGGCCCCAGTTGGACGAAGAAGTGGTCATTGCCAAAGATCCGGATCTGATCTTGGTCACAGCAGACCAGAAGGCGCGCATTCTGGCCAAACCTGCCTGGCGGCACATCGCGGCAGTGAAAGAAAAGCGGATTTACGCCGTAGATCCCGATTTAATCTCAAGACCGGGTCCCAGATTGGGCATTGCCGTCCGGGAACTGGCCCGAGTGATGAGCAAGTAGGAGGAGCGCAAGTGCGGGAACTGGACGCGCAGCTGAAAGACCAACGCCGCAAGTGGCGCCTGGCGGGAGTGGGTTTAGGAGCGGCCTTGCTGCTGCTGATGTTGATCGCCTCAGCTTTGGGCTCCGTTCGCCTGAGTCTCAGAGAAGTCTTGGCGGTTTACTGTCAAAAGCTTACCGGCGAGGAAACAGCAAGCGAAGCTGCCCTGACCATTGTCTGGCAGCTGAGGCTGCCCAGGATTTTGCTTGCCGCCGCAGTGGGCGCCGCCTTGTCAGGCTCGGGCGTGGCCTTGCAGGGCTTATTCCGCAATTCCCTGGTGGATCCATATATTTTGGGTCTTTCTTCGGGAGCGGCATTGGGAGCGGCTTCGGCCCTGGCTTTGCATATCTCCTGGCTGATTCCGCCTTTTGCCTTTTTGGGAGCGCTGTTGGCCACAACTCTTGCCTATCTCCTGGCACAGGACCAAGGAAGGGCTCCGGTGCTGAGACTGCTTCTCTCCGGCGTTGCCACCAGCGCTTTTCTTTCCGCGTTGGTTTCAATTTTGATGCTGAAAAACCAAAACAACTTGCAGACCATTTTCCTGTGGCTCATGGGCAGTTTTTCCGGCCGCAGCTGGCAGGATTTGGTCTCCATCCTGCCGTATCTGGCGGCTGGGCTTTGTTTGATTTTTATGCGGCTGCGGGAATTAAACCTGCTCCTTTTGGGGGAGGAAGCGGCGGGACAATTGGGAATGGAGGTGGAGTGGGGCAAACGCTTCCTGCTTTTGGGCGCCACCTTGGCTGCGGCAGCTAGCGTGGCTGCCAGCGGCACCATTGGGTTTGTGGGGCTGGTTGTGCCTCATCTGGTGCGGCTGCTGGCCGGCTCCGAGCACAGGCTTTTGTTTCCCATCTCCCTGTTGGCGGGCGCGCTTTTTTTGGTGCTGGCAGATACCTTAGCCAGGACCGTGATGGCTCCGGTGGAGCTGCCTGTGGGCATCATCACTTCGCTTTTGGGCGCGCCCTTCTTTCTTTATCTTTTGCGCACGGGAGGGAGAAGATGATCGTCTTCAGCGTGCAGGGGGTGACTTTCGCTTATGGCAAGACCCCCATCTTGCAGAACCTCCAGCTTGAGCTGGAAGAAGGCAAATTTTTAGGGATCATAGGCCCGAATGGCAGCGGTAAATCAACCCTGCTGCGGCTCTTTTCGAAAGTTCTCTCTCCGCAGAAGGGAGTCGTCAAGTTCAAAGAAGCTTCCCTGGCCGGCTGGAAGCGGGCAGCTTTGGCCCGCAAGTTGGCGGTGATGGGGCAGGAAAGCCCGCAGGATCTCGATCTTACTGCCAGTCAGGCGGTGCTTTTAGGCCGCGCTCCTCATCAGAGCCGCTTCGGCGGCGAAAGCCCCAGAGATCTTGCGGCTGTGGAAGAGAGCATGCGCCTCACCAATACTTGGGAGCTGGCCTTTCGCCCTTTTTGTCAGCTCAGCGGCGGGGAACAGCAGC
>DIPB01000114.1:0-1307 GCA_002426275.1 Firmicutes bacterium UBA5499 | reverse complement strand
AGCGGCGGGGAACAGCAGCGGGTAATGCTGGCCAGAGCTCTGGCCCAGGAGCCGGAGGTTTTGCTTTTGGACGAGCCAACCGCGCATCTGGATTTCAATTATCAGCTGGAGTTTTTCTCTCTGCTCAAAGAGCTGGTCTCCCAAGGGAAGCTCACCGCTATCGCTGTGCTGCACGATCTCAACCTGGCGGCCGCCTTCTGCCAGCAGCTTGTGCTGCTCTCCGGCGGCAGCGTTTTGGCTCTTGGCACGCCTGAGGAAGTATTGACCGCGGATTTGATTCGGCAAGCATACGGCATTGAAGTGCAGGTGAGCGTAAGTCCCGTGACTGGCGGACCTTTGCTGACGCCGCTTCCCCTGCCGAGGGGGAAACGCGGCTTCAGGGTGCATATCATCGGCGGCGGCGGAGCAGCCGCGTCTGTATATTACCCTCTCCTGCAGGCTGGCTTTACTCTCTCCACAGGCGTGTTGAACCAGGGAGATACGGATTGGCAGGCGGCAAAAAATCTCGGCTTGGAAATGGTGGAGATTCCGGCTTTCAACCCCATTTCTCAAAAGGCCGGCCAAGAAAACTTAGCTTTAATCAAAAAAGCCCGGGCCGTTGTTTTGACGGCTGTGCCCTTTGGCTCTGGGAACCTGGAGAACCTGCGGGCTGCTTTCTCAGCGCCTGAAGGGGGACTGTTTTTGCTCGCCGGCGGCCCTTTTGCCCAGCGGGATTATACAGGCGGTGAAGCCGGCCGCTTATATGAGCAATTGCTGGACAGAGGACAGGTCGTGACGGCACAGCGACTGCCTGCGGCCCTTGAGGACGTTCAGAATGCTAACTAAAGGAGGCGTAAAGATGCTGAATTTTATCTGTTATCCGAAATGCACCACCTGCCAAAAGGCGCGGACCTGGCTGGATGAGCGTAAGCTGGATTATGCTTTCCGCGATATCAAGCTTGACAATCCCACCTATGAGGAACTGAAAGCGTGGCAGGCGCTGAGCTCTTTGCCGGCGCGGAAGTTTTTCAACACCAGCGGGCTTCTGTACAAATCGCTGCATCTCAAGGAGAAACTGCCGTCCATGAGCCAGGAGGAGCAGCTGCAGCTTCTAGCTACCGACGGCATGTTGGTGAAGCGCCCGCTGCTGGTCGGCGACGGTTTCGTCCTTGTGGGGTTTAAGGAAGCGGAGTGGCAGGAAAAATTATTGACCGGCGGAGAAAATTAAATATTGAAAAGCAGGAATCCTTGAACGTAGGCCTAATGTTTTTCAAGGAAAACCCGGGAACATTTTTTAGCTGCGCGCGCATTGAGGTTGGGGATCAGCC
>DIPB01000035.1:11463-12907 GCA_002426275.1 Firmicutes bacterium UBA5499 | reverse complement strand
CCTACGATAACTTTACACCAACGAAAAGGGAGAGCCTAGCAAGCGGTTCAGCTGGCTTGGGATAGCTCTTCTCTTGAAAACAATCCCGCTTCCTGGATCATCCACTCCGCCAGCACGCCGTAACCTTGGGTGGGGTCGTTTACGAAGACATGAGTTACCGCTCCGATAAACTTGCCGTCCTGAATCAAGGGACTGCCGCTCATGCCCTGCACAATGCCTCCGGCGCGCTTCAGCAATTCGGGATCCGTGACTTTAATTACCAAGCCCTTTACCGCAGGCTTCCTTTGGCGTTCCACCTTGACGACTTCCACATCAAACCGCTCCACCTTCTCATCGTCTAAAACTGTAAGCAGCTCGGCTGCTCCTTCCCTAACCTGATGAACCATGGCTACAGGGAATGAATTTCGGTAAAAAGCGTGGTTCGGTGCGCGGAAAAGCCTGCCGTAAATGCCAAGCTGGCTGTTGTTGTCTATTGTTCCCAGACCAGTATTGCTGCCGGTGGTGAAGGTCCCGATCTTTTCGCCGGGTTTACCGCGCTTACCTGCCTCCACAGCGGCGATGGAGGCGGGAACAATGCGCCCTGAGCTAATTTGAAAAACTCCGCCGGAGGAAGTGCTGGTGATCACATGCCCCAAAGCGCCGTAGCGGCCGGTTGCGGCATCGAAGAAGGTAAAAGTGCCAACGCCGGCTGCCGGATCTTCAACTTCCAGTCCCATCAAATACTGTCCTTGTTTTGAGATTGCAGGCTCCAGAAAGCGGATCAGGCGTTCGCCTCCTCGCTCAAGATCAAGCCGCGCTCTTCTGCCGCCTTTGCCGGCTTGAGCCACCATTTTTCCCACCTGCTCCACTTGATAAATGGGTTGATTGTCGATGGCCAGGATGATATCGCCGGGCAGAATGCCGGCTTCCTTAGCCGGATACTCCCTGCCCTCTTGGGTTTCAACCGGCATGATTCTGGCGACCAAAACCCCGTGAGAGCTGATGAGAATGCCGACAGCCTGACCGCCCACGTGAACGCGCAATTGCGGGACGACCTCTACATTTATCTGCCGTACGGGAATGAGACCGAAAAGGCGCACCTCCAACTTGGTCCTGCCTTTTCGCAGGGGCGTGACTTTAGACACTTGCTGCCAACCTGTTCTCTCCGGGGCGCCGGCGATCGGGTCGGCTACCAAAAGAAAAATAGCCAGAGGCTGACGAATTGATAATTGCTGTTCTTCCCCAACCACCAGTCGGAGCTGACTGGGAAGGGAGACGATCTGATGCGCCACTGGCACGGATAGCAAAAGCAAGAGCAGAAAAAAAAGGCGGGGCTTCGCCCGCAATGGCCTTTTCAAAGCTTCTGGTCAACCTCCCTGAAGTCATTGTCTAGCTAGTAGGTTGACCGCCGGCCGTCTGTTTTATTCCTTCCTTTTGCTCCCGGGCCAGGCGCAGCATTTCCTCC
>DIPB01000035.1:7740-11288 GCA_002426275.1 Firmicutes bacterium UBA5499 | reverse complement strand
TTCCTCCACCTGCCCCTTTCCTGTCAGATGCGTCAGTTTGGTTTTGGTGCGCCCGTTTTCGCTCTCTTTGCTGATGGCAAAATGGCTGTCCGCCATGGAGGCAATTTGGGGCGCGTGAGTCACGCAGATCACTTGGCGTCTTTGACCAAGCAAGGCAAGGCGCTCCGCTACTGCCTGCAGCGTCCTGCCGCCAATTCCGGTGTCGATTTCGTCGAAGATCAAGGTATCTATTTTATCAACTTCCGCCAGCACGCACTTCAACGCCAGCATGATTCTGCTGATTTCGCCGCCGGATGCTATCTTCGCCAAAGGCGCCAATCCTTCTCCAGGGTTGGGAGCCATTAACATTTCTACCTTATCGCCGCCCGTGCGATCCCAATTTTTTTCAGTTACCTGCACTTGAAAGCGAGCTTTCTCCAGGCGCAGAGCAGCCAGCTGCTCTAAGACGCGCTCCGCAAGGTTCTCCGCAGCTACGACGCGCCCTTCATGAAGCTGTTTGGCAATTTGAGTCAGCTTATCCTGAAGCTGCTGCAGTTTCAACGTGAAGTTCGCGCTGTCTTCCGCCGCGCTCTCCAATTCCGCAAGTTTCGCTTCCGCCGCGGCGGCATGCTCTAAGACGGCAGCCGTGCCTTTGCCGTATTTGCGCTCCAGCTTGCTGAGATTATCCAGCCGCGCTTCCACGTACGCAAGCCTTTCCGGATCGTAGACGATCTCTTCGGCCAGGGAGCGCAAGGCGCCGCTGAGCTCCTGAGCCTGAACGAGGAGACTTGCCGCTTGCTCGGATACCTGGGTCAACTCTTGATCCGTGGCGGCAACCTGTTGCAGTCTGCTGCTGATTTCGCCCAAAGCGACGATTATTCCCGGCTCTTCCGCAAGGGCCAGGTGGCTTTGTTCTAAGATCACACTGAGAGTTTGGGCTTGAGCCAGTCTCCCGTGTTCCTGTTCCAGCTCGGTTTCTTCTCCCAGCTTGAGCTTTGCCTCTGAAATTTCCGCAAGTTCAAAGCGCAAGAGATCCGTCTCCCGTTCCCGGGAACGTTCGTTTTCCGCAAGAGCTGTTAACTTCCGCTGGCACTGTTGGTATTCCGCGAACAGCTGGGCAAACTCCCTGGCTAAAGCCAAAGTTTCTTCCCCTGCGAAATCGTCAAGCCAAGACAAGTGCGTCTTCGGATCTAAAAGCGACTGATGAGAATGCTGGCCATGGATATCAACCAACCATTGTCCCACCATAGAGAGCGTTCCCACCGTGACCAAATTATTCCCCAGGCGGCATTTATTTCTGCCTTCGGAGGTAATCTCCCGGGAGAGAATCAGCTCTTCTTCTGGCTCTAAGCCAAGTTGCTTCAATTGCTCCCCGAACTCCTGCGGCAAAGGCTGCGGCAGCTGAAAGCAAGCTTGGATCAAAGCTTTGTCAGCGCCTCGGCGCACCACCTCGCCGCTGCCGCGTTCTCCCAACACTAAAGACAGCGCATCCATGAGCAGGGATTTTCCGGTTCCCGTCTCTCCGGTGAGCACATTGAGGCCTGAGTGAAATTCCACTTCCACCTCATCTATAAGTGCAAAATTCTGAACCATAAGCTCAAGAAGCATAAGCTCAACTCCTCTAGCTGTTAACCAAAGCTTCCAGTTCCGCAGCGACCGCAGGCGCTTGCTCCTTAGGCCGCACAACTACCAGCACTGCGTCGTCACCCGCCAAGGTAGCTAAAATATGAACATGTGAAAGCGAATCGATAATGGAAGCCACGCTTTGCGCGCCTGCCGGCACGGTTTTCACCACCACCAAGTTTTCGCTGTAATCTATGCTGGCGACCAGATCTGCAAAAATATGTTTTTTGGAGCCCAACTCTTCCCTGCCGGGAGCGCGATAGCGATGGCCGCCAGAGGCGAGCGGCTCCTTCACCAGCCCCAGCTCTCTGATATCCCTGGAAATGGTGGCCTGCGTGACCAAAGCACCGTTCTTCATCAGCTCAGCTGCCAGTTCTTCTTGGGTTTGAATGGATCGGGACGAAATTATGCTGAGAATCAATTTCCGCCGTCTGGCTTTATCCATCATAGCCTTCCCTCGCTTAACCTGGTGCGCAAGCGGTGGTAAAAACTGCGGCAGCCCAATTCGATTAAAGGCAGACTATCGGACGCTTTGCGTACTTGCACCAAATCGTCGTTTGCCAGATCAAAACCTTCCTGACCGTCCACAGAAAGCATCGTTGATTCTCTTTCTGCCTTCACTTTCACCTCCACCGCATCCGAGCCGCTGATCACCACTGAACGCGCGTAAAGAGTGTGGGCGCAGATGGGGGTAATGACGATTGCCTCCAAATTGGGATTTACAAGCGGTCCGCCTGCGGATAAGGAGTACGCCGTGGAGCCTGTGGAGGTAGCGACGATGAGTCCGTCCGCAGGATAAGTGGCTACGTATTCGCCGCTGATTTTGGTCTGCAGATTAATGATCCTGGCAAAGGCGCCTCTGGCGATGACGATATCATTGATCGCCCGGAGCCTCGCCACCTGTTTTTTCTCTCTGAATACGCTGGCGCAGAGCGCCATCCGGTTTTCCACCCTGTAATCCCCGGCTAAAAGTTTCGGCAGATATTTAGGCAGCTCATCCAGCTCCAGTTCTGTGAGAAAACCAAGCCTGCCCATATTCACGCCGATTAAGGGCACATTCTGGCCCAAAAGCTTGCGTCCGGCCGCCAAGAGAGTGCCGTCTCCCCCCAGCACGATTGCGAACCGCACTTGTCCGGACCACTGACTGAAGGGATGCGCGGTTTTGCCCAAATCCGCAGCCGCTTGTCCTTCCAGCCAGACTTCTATCCCCTCTTTTTCCAAGCGGGACAAAAGCTGGGAGGCCACGGCCATGGATTCGCTTTTCCCCAGATTAG
The DNA here is from genome assembly GCA_002426275.1 of Firmicutes bacterium UBA5499. GTDB lineage: Bacteria > Bacillota > DTU084 > DTU084 > DTU084 > UBA5499. The sequence goes on along the minus strand of DIPB01000035.1, from coordinate 8,412 downwards.
GGATCACGCCGACTGTCACGGGCCTCACTCCTTCTTCTTTAGCTGTTGAGCCTGACGGACAACCTGCGCTAAATCCTCCGGCTTGACGGCAGGCTGGCCAGCTGTCCAACGGGCTAAAAATTCAATATTACCTTGAGGGCCTAAAAGCGGGGAATAAGTGAGGTTTTGCCAAGGGTAACCAAGCTCAAGGGCGAATTGGTACAGCCGTCTTAATACTGCCAACTGAAACTTTGCCTCCCGGACCACACCGTGTTTGCCCACCTGCTCTCTGCCAGCCTCAAACTGCGGCTTGATCAGGGTAATGAGCTCCCAGTCCGAAGCCATACACGAGACAATCGCCGGGATCACCAATTCCAGGGAGATGAAAGAAACGTCCGCCACAGCGAGATTTGGTTTCTGCGGAAACATTTCCGGCTGCAGCTGCCTGGCATTGGTTCTCTCCAAGCAAACTACCCTGGAGTCTTGGCGCAGACTCCACGCCAGCTGTCCGTAACCCACATCCACCGCATAGACCAGCGCTGCCCCGCGTTGGAGGAGACAATCCGTGAACCCTCCCGTGGAGGCTCCCGCATCCATTGCGATCCTCCCTTGGGGAGAGATGTGAAAACTGTCTAAAGCCTTTTCCAGCTTCAAGCCGCCCCGGCTCACGTATGGAATGGGATTGCCTTTAAT
>DIPB01000035.1:1872-7661 GCA_002426275.1 Firmicutes bacterium UBA5499 | reverse complement strand
TCACGTATTGCGGCAGCTGCTGAACTTGGATTTGGCTTTCCGGCTCTACAATCAATCCCGCTTTTTGAGCTTTTTCTCCGTCAACCACAACCGAGCCCGCCAAAATAAGAGCCTGCGCCCGGCTGCGACTTTCGGCCAAGCCTCGCTCCACCATTTCCAAATCCAATCTTCTCTTTGCTTTCATTAAACCACCTTAATTGCAAATTCGCGACGGCCGGGATAGCGCCGTCACTCCGCGAGAGCGATAAAATTAACCCCCATCTCCAAAGCAGCCCCGATCACCTTGGCGCCCCGGATGGGGGAATGTTAGCCCGGAGAAGACAACATGTCAGCGCTCCAAAGCGAAGGCTTGCGGCTTTCAATCCCGTCTGTCCTAGAAAAGCAGAGTGCAAAATTATCTTCCTCTTTTCACTGCTCGCTTGTTTGAACAACCTTTATTAATTTTCGCCATCTGGGAAGCTTCTTCCTGCTCACTGAGAGTTGAAATGAATCGACTTCGGGCAAACTTCCCAAGTACCGCTCAGCCTGGTTTTTAGTCTTGCCCGTAATGTTTTGCGTCAATTTTTCAACCGAGATCTTTCCAACCAAAGTTCCCTGACATTTCATTTTCACCAGGCACTTCTGGGCTTGAGATTCAACAGCCAAGATCTCCCAGCTCAGATTCCTCTCAGGTTGCCAATTCCCCTGTTTTGCCAGGGACTGGGCGATCAGCCGGCTAATCTGCCGCTCTGTCAGCACGTATCCAGACGCCTTGATCTGTAACGTGCCGGTTAATCTCTCTAAAGATTGCCCCAAAGCGGCCTGCGGTGTGAAAGTCAGCTGCTGGAACTGGTCTGAATCAGAGAAGAAAACTCCCTCTTGATCCGCCAGCCCACTTTTCAGCTTTGAACGCGCCTGCTGTTGTAAGACTTGCTTCAGCTTTGTCAGATCGCCGTTTGTCACCACGGGAATCTCCCGATCCTCCCCTCCGCTGAGGGGAACGGTATTGATCACCTGCAACTTGTCCGCCAGCTGCCCTTCCAGCTTGGTCAGCCTGCCCACAGCCAGATTGCCCGCTGTCCCCTTGACGGCGGCCACAACGGAGACCGTAGCCTGCCCGGCGCTGACGCCGACAGGTACGGTCATCACGTATTTTTTCTCTTGCTTAGGCACCACAATCTCTTTTTCCACCAGATAACGCCGGCCGCCCGTGGTGGCGACCGCGGTTCCTTTGGGCACAGTCACGCTCCGGCCGCTGTTGTTGAAAAAGCGCACATTGCCTTTAGCTGGCTTCACGCCCACAGTCTTTCTTCCCGTAGGCTGAATGCCGCCCGTCAATGTGAGCTCTTTGTCCCCGGGCGAACCCAGAGCTTTGAGATCTACTGTCAGCACAAGCTCGCCTTGCCACTGGCGGGCGGCGGGGGTAACAACCAGCACAGCACGCTTTTGAGCAGCGTAAAAAAAACCGCAGCTCAAAAGCGCTGCCAAAGTTATCGCAGCTCCCAACCAGCCGCGTTTGGGCCTGGCAATTTTGGGGAAATTGTTCCCCCTGGCCTCCTCTACAGTTGCAAAACAGGGAATCTGATTTTCCGCACAGAGCCTCTCCAGCTGGAGACTGCCGGAGACCAAAACGAGCTCTCGCTCCCTGTCCTGAGCATAGCTTTTTATCACCCGTAAATTAGCCGCATTGTGAAAAGTCCGTCCTTCTTCGTCAACGATGAAGATGAGCTTCTCCTCTGCCGCAGTTCCAATCACATGGAGGATCATGCTCAGCTCGTCTTGAGCTTCAACCTTATAAAGACCGGATTTTTCCTGCATGAGATTACCTCCTCTATCCTTCTTTTTCAACTAAGAGGAAGAATAAGCTCAGAACGGGAAAGATCATCAAGGTGGCGGCAGCCACAACTCCCGAATCGTTGAAAATGAAGGCGACGATTGTGCCAAGCGCTGCCGCGTAAAAGCCGCTGGCAAAACTCTTTTTGCGGCCGAACAGCCCCTTGAGCACCCCTTGCGGTCTGATGACGAGCACCACGCAGGCGGCAAGGAAAAACAACAGCACCCGGCTCCAGATAGTAACGCGGATGAGGCGCATATTCATGCTGAGCTTGCGGATTATAATCAGAAAAATTTGATCCCACTGGCCGCCCGTGAGATATTTCATGCCGCTGGCCAAGTGAGACGAACCTGAGCCTAAATAACGATCGAAAAGCGCCATGGCCAGCACTGCCAAAACCACAGCCCCCACGATGCCAAAGCCTTGCTTCGCTTTCACTGTGCGCTCTGAAAGCCGCAGTCCGGCCAAGACAAAAGCCGCAACTGCGGTTATTGTCCCCCCAACATTGGCGCCCAGAGAAGGCAGCCCTATGACAGCCGTGACAAAAAAGAAAAACAAAAAGACGGTTCGCAGGCTGCAGCCCCGTTCCACTAAACCGGCCATGGCCACCAGGGCGGCTCCGATCAGCACTCCCATAAACTCGTTGCCTATGCCGTAGAAGCGGGCGCCGATGATGGCAGAATAACCCAAAAAGGAGTACTGCAACTGCGCTCCGCCCAGCAGCACATCTATACACAGCGCAGCCACAGTGAGCAAAGACAATGCCAAAAGAGACCGCTTGCTGCCAAAAAATCCCAAGAGCCAAACCACTAATGCGGTGACCAAGATCACCTCGGGGAAAACCACCCAGGTGCCGGAACCAGGCAGGCTGGGCAAAAGCAAGGTGACGGCAGGCACTGCCATGGCCGCCAAGAGCAGCTTCTGCAAGAGCGAAGTCTGCTTGACCGTCAGCCGCCCTGCGGTATCGGCAAATACCCCGCAGGTTGCCAGAACAATCACTAGGATCAAGAAAAAAACGTATGCTTGATTGAAAGGGACCCGCAACTGATTCTGAGCTACCAGCTTGGAACTGTGTCTGAGCAGATAAGTTAACGGCTCCGGATGTGCTTTGCTCACAAAGGCCCTGCCGCTGCCTTGCGGCAGCCGGCTGATCCCAAGGCCGCGCAGCACTGTGGGCGCCAGATCCACATTTGTCACCACAGCCGGACGCCTGGTGGTGGGGCCCATGAGGTAGCCGTGACCGAATCCCTTGCCGATTGCCATAACTGGCGTCAGGCGTCTGCCGTCCTTCATGGCCTGCAAATTAGGCGTCGGCGTTGCCAGAAGCAATTGAGTTTTGTCCCAGTCGATCAGTCCTCGCAATGAACCTAAAAACCGATCCGCAGATTTCAGCGCGTAAAGTCTTTGCCTGGCCAGCATTTCCGCCGTCAGGAAATCACGGTACGCTTCAACCCTGGAAGTATCGCCGAAATCAATGACGATGAAATCGGCCTTAGTCTTGACTTGCTCGAAAGCGGCAAGCAAAGCTCTCCTATCCGTCGCAATGCCAAAGGGCGCATGGGGATCTTTTTGCAAAAGCTTTTTGCTCACAAAGCCATAATCAACGAGCCCCGCTTGATCCATCGCTATGGCCACATGCGGCCTGTGGATCTCGTCCAAAGTGTCGCCGCAGCCCAAAACAGCCGTCTTTTTGCCTGCCCGGTGAATGGCGCTGCCAAGCGTTCCGGGCTCCGCGCCGTAATCGCTGTTTTCATTGGCGCTGAGCATCGCGCCTAACTCCACGGCCAGCACTGAACCTTTCGCCGCCGCTTGCCCTATGCGCCTGGCATAGACGACGGCTGCCGGCTCTTTCTCAACCAGTTCATCCGCCTGATAGCCGGCTGCGACGCCCTCATGGCCCACAGCGCGATTACCGGCGCCTATGGTCAGGTATGCGCTTTCTTGCGTAGTACCTCTTTCAGTTCTGGTATTAAGGAGGCCCAAGGCCCCCTCCTGCATCAGCCAGCGGAAATTGGGCAGCTGGTCTTGCCAGGCGGCTAGCTCTTCCCAGCTGACTCTGTCCACTAAAAGTAGAATCACCTGTCGGCCAAAGCAAAGCTGCGTGCCCAGTAAGAAGAATAATAAACATAAAATTCCCCTTAGCTTTAATTTCAACCTTCTGCCCCTTTCTATCCCACACGTTTAGTTGCGATGTATTGACGAACCAATTCCTCAAGCAATTCATCCCGCTGGATGGTGCGGACACTTGCGCGTGCATTGTCTTTTTTCGTGATATATGTGGGATCCCCAGAGAGCAAATAACCTACCAGCTGAGAGACAGGATCATAGCCCTGGGAAGCCAAAGCGCGGGTAAGCTGAGTCAACACCCTGGCAGCCTTGCTCTCTTGGCATTCATGGCATTGATATCTTGTGGTATATTCTTCCTGACCCATGGTTATCCCCCCTCACGTGTATTTATTCTCTTTCTTCCTTTTTTTTCCTGCCAAGGGGGGAGATGAAGTTAGCCCCCACCGGTAAAGGTGAGGGCTGTTTTCACAACTGCGATTCAGGCAATTTCAGACCTTGTTCCTTAGCTGCGCGCAGCAGATAAATGTAACGCCTTTCTGCCGCCGTCATGGTATAAATAGCGTGATCGATCAAATCCGGATCCGTAACATTATCAAAATAGACCTTGGTGCTGAGCCACTGTTTTCTGGCGTTTTCCACGCTGTCCAGCAACTCGGAAGACTTATCGTCATCCTTTTTGAGCAATTCCGCCGCCCTGCCAATTAAGTCCTGCCACATGCTCTAGCCTCCCTTTCCAGCAATAGTATAGCCGGAAAAAGTAAAATTATGCCAGGAAGGCCGCAATTTTAAAAATCTCTACGCAAAAAAAACTTCAGACTCCTTGGGGAAGTCTGAAGCTGACTTGCAACATTAAATCTGATGTCTTCCTTCCAGCGCTTTACTTAGCGTCATCTCATCCACGTACTCAAGATCTCCGCCCACCGGCAGGCCGTGAGCGATTCTGGTGACGGAAGGGACTATCCCCCGGAGCAGCCGCGCCAAATACATGGCAGTCGCCTCTCCTTCCAAGGTGGGGTTGGTGGCCAAAATCAACTCCTGAACCGGATGCTGCCGCAAGCGGGTCAAAAGTTCCTTGATGCGCAGCTGATCCGGACTTACCCCTTCGAGCGGTGAAATGGCGCCGCCTAACACATGATAACGGCCCTGAAATTTCGTTTTTTCCAAGGCCACAACATCTCGAGGATCCTCAACCACACAGATGATCTCATCGTTTCGCCTTGGATCTTGGCAAAAGCGACAAGGATCCGTATCTGTAATATTGAAACAGATTGAACAGTAGCCAATCTTGCGTTTTGCCGAGATCAGCGCTTCAGCTAAAGCCGTCGTCTCGCGCTCCGGCTCCTTGAGAAGATGAAAAGCTATCCGTTGGGCGCTTTTGCTGCCGATCCCGGGCAGCTTGTTCAACTCCTCGATCAAACGCTGCAAAGGCGGTGGAAAGGCAGCCATCCTAGAGCCCTGGTATGTTGGGCAGCATAACGCCTGTGAGTTTGCCCATTTGCTCTTCCACCATCTCCTTAGCCTTACGGAGACCGTCGTTCACCGCGGCCATAATGAGATCTTGCAGCATCTCAAGGTCGTCTGGATCCAAAACGTCGGGGTCGATCTGGATCTCTTTTACTTGCTGATCTCCCCCCACGATTACTTTCACCGCCCCGCCGCCGCTTGACGTTTCCACTGTTTTTTCCTTAAGCTCTTCCTCTAACTGGGCCATTTTATCCTGTAGTTTCTTGGCCTGCTTCATCAGCTGATTCATGTTGCCGCCCGGCACTTTCATGATTCGTCCACCTCTTCCTTTTTGATCACGTGCCCGCCGAAGAGTTTCAGCGCTTCCTTCACTAACGGTTCCATTTCCCCGGAATCTGCTCGCTTTACGGAATCTGAGACGGCAACCGGGGCTTTAGCTTCTGTG
>DIPB01000035.1:0-1710 GCA_002426275.1 Firmicutes bacterium UBA5499 | reverse complement strand
TAGCTTCTGTGACAATGCACTCAATCTCAAGCTTCATTCCCGTCACCGCCAAAATGGCCTTGCTCAGAAGCTCTCTATTGCCTTCCCGCTCCACGTTCGCTTTATGAAAAGACTGGTTAGGGCCGAAGGCCAAAACCAGCGTCTGATCATTGATGGCCCAAGGCTGTGCATCGCGGACAAACGCTTGAATCTGAATGTGTCTGTTTTCCCGTAGCCAGTGACCTATGGCGGGCCAAGCTTCCCTGAGCTGCTCCAAACCTGCGCTCTGTGAGGCCGACCGGGAAGTTTGTTTCTCTGGCGCCGCCTTTTTCGTCTGAAGATGGGCCGCCGGCTTCTCCGCGGGCACAGAAGGCTGTTCAATGCCGCCGCTATGCTCTTCCCGCGGCTGCCGCTGCGGAAAGGCACTGTTGCGCAATTTCTCCTCTAGAGCCTCAATCCTGGCCGACAGCGCTCCCGATTCCTGCTCCTCGCTTTTGACAGCTTTGATGACCGCCAATTCCACCGTGAGCTGAGGCCTATTAGCCCAACGCATCTCTTCCAGCGCTCTGTTGAAAATCTCCAACCACCTGGCGAGAGTAGCGGCGCCTACATTCTCAGCGGAGCTCTCCAGCCTGGCTAGCTCCTCTTGGCTCCAGGCGCTTTGCTTCTGGCCCGTGAGCTTCAGCAACAATAACTCTCGCCAGCTTTCCAGCAGCTCGCCAACGAATTGACTAAGATCCCGCCCCTCTTCGCGCAATTGCGCGAGTTCCCCTAGAGCGGCTTTCAAATCTCCCTGGGTTAAAGCGGAGGTAAAGCGCAGATAGACTTCGGTCCCGGCAAGACCCAACAAATCTTCCACAGTCTGGGCGCCGATCTCGCCTTGGGCAAAAGAAACGCATTGATCCAGCAAGCTGATGGCATCCCGCAATCCTCCTTGGGCAAAACGAGCCAAAAGATAGAGGGCAGAGTCGCTGATTTTAATTCCTTCGGCCTCAGCTATCGTCCTTAGCCTTTGCACGATCTGTTCCGCCGCGATACGATGAAACTGAAAGCACTGACAACGGGACAGAATTGTGGCAGGTACTTTATGCAGCTCTGTGGTGGCGAAAATGAAAAGCACATGCCCGGGCGGCTCTTCCAAAGTTTTCAGCAGGGCGTTAAAGGCTTCCTTTGTAAGCATATGGACTTCATCGATGATGTAAACCTTAAAATTACCTTCAACAGGCGCAAAACCAATCTTATCGCACAGTTCCCGCATCTGGTCGATGCCGCGGTTGGAAGCGCCGTCGATCTCCATTACGTCCATGGAATTACCGGCTGTAATGCTTCGACAGGAAGCGCACTTGTTGCAGGGCCCCTGTGCGGGTCCCTCCTTGCAGTTGACAGCCTTGGCCAAGAGCTTCGCCATGGTGGTTTTCCCTGTGCCCCTGGGACCGCTGAAAAGATAAGCATGGGCAACGCGGCCTGTTTTCAGGGCATTGGAAATCGTCCTGGTGATATGTTCCTGTCCCACCACATCGGCGAACACCTGGGGGCGCCATTTTCGATAAAGTGAAAGATAGCTCATGGCATACGCCTCATCCTGAATATTTGCAAAAAGAACGCCTACAAAAAAAGCCGTGCATCTCGCTTTGACTGCGCCTTCCGGGTGGTACAGATGCAGTTAGCTCAAATCAGGCTTCCTTGCGGCACATGTAAAGATCTGCTTACCGCTGCTTCCTTCCGGACCTG
>DIPB01000017.1:9072-11031 GCA_002426275.1 Firmicutes bacterium UBA5499 | reverse complement strand
AAGCCGAGGCTCAGAGCCTCATCGTCTTTTGGATAGAGAATTCCCCTGGAATATGCCCGGTCTTCCTCCAGGGGAATTCTCTATCCAAAAGACGATGAGGCTCTGAGCCTCGGCTTCGCGGATAGAGAATTCCCCTGGAATATGCCCGGTCTTCCTCCGCCCGGGGCAGGCTTTCGAAAAGGGACTTGTCATAGCCGGGTTCGGGATTGGAAAAATGGAAATATGCTGATACCCCCTTGGCGCGGCGGTCCGCTTTCAGCCGCAGCCAACAGGCATCCGGTTCCGGCAGGATCTCGTAACGATACCCATGGGCTGGCACAGTTAGGACTTTATACTCCTCCCAGACGTCTGTCCCGCGCCGGTCCAGCTCTATGGAAAAAGATACAGCCTCATCGCTGTCGTGACTGAGGTGAAGCACGCGGTCTTCAAAGCCGCAGCACAGAAACGGTTCTGACGGCTCGCCTGGGCTTACGTTTTCCTTGTGCCAGACGCCGCCCCAACCGGATGGTTTTCCCATTTGAGAGAGCGTTTCAAAATCGCCGAACCACAGGTTGGACTGAGAGCGGCCAAGGAGCGGATTCTGCATTACCGAGGCATCGTCCGCGGCCATTACCAGCTTGCCATTCCACTGGGCGAAATCAGCGACCATCTTAAGATGCCTGGCAATGGGAAGGAGTCCGGCGGAATTATTCCGGCAGAACGAAGCTGGAAACTCATAGAACATGCCGTGCATATCCATAAGCAGCTTCTCCCTGCCTATTTCGCGGATCCGCGGCCATTCCGTGTACCAGCCATGGTCCGCATCATATGTATAGCTGGCTTTGGGAAGCCTGTAGCGGTACCATTTTCCGTTTTCACAGATCCGCAAAAGCACAGATTTTTCATCCCAACCTAGCGCCCAGATAACGGCAGCATCGTCCGGCGAACCGTAGATCCCGCCGCGGCTTGTGATTTCAGTGTACTTATTCCTGTCGATAATGGTCCAGTTTTCAGCTTCCCCAGGATCTCCCCTCCCGTCCCATTCCGCCAAAATCCCTCCTCTGCCGTTATTGGCATAAATTAAGCGTCCCTGACCGCTATAGGCGCCTTTGCCATGGGTGCCGGGCAAAACGTCGGCCTGATCCGGGATCAGGACCCGGACCTGGAGGGTATGGACATCCACCTCATACAGTCCTTCTTCCATGGTCATGATATAGATCTTGTTTTCCGGATCTGCCAGATGTCTTGCTGAAGCCGTGCAGCGTCCCCGCAGCTCGTGCGGCGCAAGGGCACGGACTGCATCCTTTTCATCGATAAAATACAAACCGATATTAGCCTGCTTAGATTCGCGGTGGATCATCCTGTTGGCATGGGTCCCGCCTACGCTGGCGGGATGGATTTTAACCTCCAGATTTTCATCCAGGCAGTATAGCCTATCGTCGCTCCCTTCCGGGCTATGGGCGGGATAGGTGATATACCATAGCTTCCCGTTCCAGGCCAGCAAAGCCCCGATGCCGCATTCGCTGCCGCCTTCGTTTGTCACCGCCAGCTGCGGATAGATCCCGCTGTATTTTCTGTATTTGCTTTGCACAGTCCATCCTTCCTTTCGTCTGTCTCTAAAGCAATTGTAGCGGAACTACCGGCATGCGGCATTGAAAATCTTTTGGTGATGATGAGTTTTTTTTAGTTTCTGCTTCGATAATCGGCGGGAGAAAGTCCCTGTATTTTCTTAAAGGTTCTGGAAAAATAGCTGGAATCGCCGAATCCCACTTCGCTGGCAATCTGGGTGACCGTCAAATCCGTAATGTCCAGCAGCTGCTTGGCCCGCTCTACTCTGCAGCGGTTAAGATAATCCGTGATGCACAGCCCAGTCTCCCTCCGAAACAGATGGCTGAGATACGTTGCATTGCAATGACAGTGTTTTGAAATAAGGTTTAAGGAAATTCTGCGGGAATAGTTGGCATTCATAAAGCCCACTGC
>DIPB01000017.1:5770-8939 GCA_002426275.1 Firmicutes bacterium UBA5499 | reverse complement strand
TGGCATTCATAAAGCCCACTGCGGAGGAAACGATTTGCTTATTCTGGTAATAATCCGCAGTGGCGCGCACATCTGCGGAGAGTCCGGCCTGAACGGTGCTTTCCAAGATCCGGTTCCGGTAAAGAAGCTCCAGATAATTGCATGCCGCCCAAACGTCCTCATTCAGGGCGCTTAATGAGAAATCGAGAGCTTTCGTTATTTTGACGTAATCATCCACACAGGAAGCGGAATTCAGGCCGTATTTTTCCGCCTGATGACGAACGAATTCAAGCGACTTTTCCGTACCAGCAAACTGCCCGATGCAGAGCAATGCGATAAGGCGCTCATGGAATCGTACGGGATAATAGAGCTCATTGACGCCCATATAACATTTCCCGTAAAATGCCGGTTTCCCCCCGCTGAAAGCCTGGCACAGCCTGCTTTTTGATTTTACGCATAAGCCAAAGGTTTCTCTGTTTCTCTTGACTTTATTGCAGAAACAGTTGTTATGATAATTATAATGAGCAAACAGATCCTCCAGCCGGCTGTCTATTTTACTGAAACCGGCAATATCTGTCAGATTGATTCTTACCTCGTATTTTTGGACAATGTTACCAAGCAGATAACGCAGGCTGTCGATATCTCCGTATTTTTCCCTTCTCAGCATCTCGTTGATTTCTTTCATCAGCCTCTCCCTGTTTCTCGTTTTCTGACAATCACAAATTATTTTTTACACAAGCCTGGAGAATATTTCTTTAAGATGAGTCTTTGTCCGTACGCCTTCTAAGAAATCCGCGGTGCATGATTGGATTTTGCTCTGAAGTCTTCTTGGTTATCTTAAATTATCATCTCTGACAAAACAATTTTACCATATTGCAGCGAGAAACGGCTACTCTCAAATTTCACTGTCTTGTTTGGGGAAGAGCTGCCTTATCCTGATATTCAGGAGGAAGAAGCGGCTTTGTCGCTTCCTCTCATATCAGGGCCTCCCTGGCAAAAGAGCCGTGCTTTCAGAACTTTCATTTACTTTTTCGCAATCCTGTTCAAACCGATCCCAAGCAAATCCCAACGCTGCTGGAGGCAGCTACGGCGCGTAACGTATTCTCTGATCTTGGTCCCCATACCTTTATCCGAAAGCAAAAAAAGAATTATTACTGAACGTTAAAAAGCGAGCCCCTGCTAAAAAAGCGACAAGACTGGAATCTTCCTCCGCCTTCAAGCTATTTTGAGTCCGGTGGATTCGAACTTTTCTCATCCTCCATATTCCCGCCGTGGTCAAAAAAATTAATGCTATGATCATCATCGTGATCCCCGGCCAGTTTAACTCCCGGGAGCTAACCTGAAATACCATAGAATTATTTAGCTGCATTGGCCTTTGCGTCCATCTGACGCCCTGCCCCTTAACTACCGGCGCATTTGTCCTCACAATCTCTCCGGGAAGAAAAATGCTAACCGTAAAAAAAGCAGGCTGTTGAGAACAGATGCTAAATCTTCCTGGGAGAAAAACTCTTCTGTGGATTCATTTTATCCAAAACCATGGCGTCTATTTTGTGCGCCAACTCCAGATGTTCGCCGCCCTTGATCAAGATCCCGCTTTCGGCTCCCTTACCTGTGCCTACCATCACCGGAAAAGTCACCGAGGAGAAAATACCAGATCACAAAAGTGAGCAAGGCAATACCAATGACCGTGGGCACAAAGATTCCGGCAATTTGGTCCGCTAATTTCTGAATCGGCGCCTTTGAACCCTGGGCCTGTTCCACCAGCCGGATGGTCTGTGCCAGAGCGGTATCGCGCCCTTCTTTCGTGGCTCGAAACCTGAAGACCCCCCGTTTTATTGATGGTTGCTCCAACCACCTCGGAGCCGGCTTTTTTCTCCACGGGGATGCTCTCGCCGGTGAGCACGGACTCATCCACCGAGGAATAACCTTCGAGAATTACGCCGTCCACAGGGATCCTCTTCCCTGGCCGCACCGCAATCACGTCGCCCACAACCACCAGTTTCACGGGCAGTTCTTCTTTCCCCTTCCGAATTACCCTGGCGGTTTTGGGCTGAAGCCCCATTAGCTTGACAATGGCCTCGGATGTCCGGCCCCTGGCCACAGCCTCTAAATATTTGCCCAGAGTGATCAATAGATGTGCCCGGCAATCGGGACATCCATGTTAGCGCCCCCGCCGCGCAGAGAGTGATAGGCGCCGCGGTAATAACGATAACCGATTAGAAACTGGACGGGAGTGACCAGGAGAAACTGCAACCAAGGGTTTGTGAAAATGCCTCCACTTTTTCCCGTCATCCAATCTGCTCGGAGGCGACGCGCTCCGGATCGTAGCGGACATTTAATTTCTCCGTGGCGAAATTCAGGCTCGCTGCCTCCACACCATCCATGCGCTCAATCGCTTTCTGTATATGGGCGGCGCAAGTCATACCTTTAATCCTGATGGTCACTGTCTCGGACATTGTATCCCCCCTCTCAAGTGTTCCCGAAAGTTCGTCTAAAAAAGCTCCATCCCTGGAGGGTGGAGCTTTTGACCGGTACGATCAGCTATTACGCAAGCACATCATAGCCCATATCTTCAATCAGTTCCCGCAGATCAGCTTCCTCAACCTGAGCAGGATCATATTTAACCTGGACTCTGCCCGAGGGAAAATTAACATTTGCCTCCTGAACGCCTGCTTTTTTCGTTAACGCGTCCTGAACCTTGCTGGCGCACGTGGGGCAGGACAAGCCTTCCAGTCTCAATGTAAGTTCTGTCATTTTCCGCACCTCCTAAATTGTTTCCCCTAGTCTTCCCAGGTTCCGCGCTCTTTAATATTTACTTACTAGCTTAGTTTTATGATAGCAGATCTACCTTCCCTGTCAAGGTCCCTAAAGCTTGGAGACGAAAAGATTGTCGCGCAAATAAAAGCGCAGAGGTTTGCCAGCCCATTCCTCTGCATAATCAACGCCAATCCTCTTCGCAGCCGCGATCTGGGAAGGTTTGGCGCCTGCGCCCGGTCTGATAAAGATCGTCTCACCCAACAGATCGGTGCCATTCAACTCTCTGGTGATTCCCATGGCCTGCGTCAGGCGGCCCGGTCCTGAGGCGAGCAATTTAGGATCCGTCTTTTTGCGTCTTTGCCGCATCAGATCCAAACCGGTAAGCGGCTCCAGCGCTCTGATGAGCACCGCCTGGGGATCGTCCAGAGCTCCC
>DIPB01000017.1:0-5648 GCA_002426275.1 Firmicutes bacterium UBA5499 | reverse complement strand
CTCCCGCCACAATGTTGAAGCAATTGTAGAGGCCGTAAATTAAATAAACATAAGCATATCCTGGAGGACCAAACAGCGCCTCGTTGCGCGGCGTTCTCTTCCCTCGGAAAGAGTGAGCCTCCTTGTCTTTTCTGCCCAAGTATGCTTCGCATTCCACGATCAGAGCGCTAGTCTCGCCTTCCGGCAGCCGCGTCACCAAAATTTGACCCAACAGCGCCCTGGCTACAATACGCCCATTTCTCGCATAAAAATCTCGCTGTATTTTCTCCAAATTGGTCACCTTTTCTGGTGATATACAGATGAATGAGTCGATCCTCGAATACTAACGCTTTGCCTGAGAAATCCAAGCCTGAAATGGTATAGGCTTCGCCTGCGCCCACTGTGGGACAAACTCGGATTTGCCCATTCGCCGCTTTGGCTAAGAAATTCTCGCCCGTGCCTGCGCAAGTATCAAGATATGGCTGCTGCCTGGCGAACATGAGCGGCCAAAGCTGCGCCGCCAGACGCTCTACGGGCAATATTTCCAGCGCCCCCTCTGACGCCAGGCCAATGCAGCCCGCCTGCCAAGGAGGACAGTCAATCTCAAGGCCGCAGGCTTTTGCCGGCAGCGCGGACAAGTAATCCGCCGGAATGAACAAGCTGCCCGGCGGGCTCAAGACTGTAACCTTGATTTGCCAGCGGCCAATCAGCAATTCGCCAGCCAGCAGCAAGGCGGGAGAAGCGCCGGCATTGTCAACTGTGATGAAGCCCGCGTTCTCCTTAATCAGCACATTGCCGTCCCGCAGGGATTCAGCTAAAGATAAAATCGCAGTTTGAGGCTTCGCCGCGAGATAAGAGAGCTTCCCACGATTGCAGACCTGCAAATCTCTCAGCACAGCGCGAATCTTTTCCTGCATTTTAACTCCCCCCGCTTTAACCATATCACAGCGGAGGGTAGCGCACTGTCACTCGTACCGCTCTAAAATCCTCTGATAGCTTTCGATTAAATCGGCTCTCAGCTTCTGCGGCTCTAAAACTTCAGCCGACTCGCCGAAACTACGGACCCAGACTCTGAACTCGTTCAGGCCGGAGATTAGATCCGTATAAATAAACGTATCGTCTTCCTCCTGCTCCAGCGCGCCCCAGCGTCTATCCTGGGTTTCTCTTCGCACGCGGCTGATGGTGTGAAAGTCATCGTAAAAGCGAACCTTCACCTCATACAGTTGGCTGGTCACCTGTGCTCCCCAGGCATCGGCAAGATAATCCTGCAGGCAGAAGGTCTCGTATGTATCCGCTTGGCCGGCTTCTCTGTAGCGCCTTATGCGTTCGATACGGAAACTGCGGATTTCCTCATTGTGCAAAGAATAAGCGATCAGATACCAGGCGCCGGCTGTCCAACAATAGACAAGGCCCAAAGGGTCGACGCTTCTTTTGCTGTTTTCTCCCTTCTGATTTGTGTATTCAATGATCAGCCGGCGTTTGCCGCACGACTGCGCCAGCTGATAAATTAGCTCCGAAGGCTGCAGCTGATCAAAGGGAGGTTTGCCGCCCTTAATCAGGCGCCGGTTTCTGGGTCTGCCTTTTTGTCTTTCCGCAGCTGGAAAAAGAGAGGAAAGAAGCTTTTTCATCAGCTGACAGATTACGGGATCCCGCTCTGTTTCCAAGCAAGACAAAAGCTCCATTGTCTCCTTCACGGACAAGCGAAATGAAGGACTTCCTCTATCCACGCTCTCATCATAATACCATAATCTGTGTTGCGCGAAGTCTTCCGTTTCCTCCGGCTCGGAATAGATGGGAAACCAAGAGCTGAGCATCTCCAAATCCTCGTTTGCAACCTCATGGGGCACGCCCGAAAAGCTGGCCAGCTTTTCGGAAGCTAAGCCCACGCCTGGGTTGGCGCTGAGGGCAGTGACAAGCTGACTCAACCGTACCACCACATCTCCAGCCATCAGCCTCTCACCTCGCAATAACGGGATAGGGCTTCCTGTACTCCGTCCAGCAGCGTATCGCGCCAGTCCACAGGCGTCAATATTTCGGCTGAGCTGCCGAAGCTGCGCACCCAGACCAGAAACTCGTTCTTGCCTTCAACTAAGTCTTCATACAAAACAGAGCCGTCTTCTGTTGTCAGCTTGGCGCCCGTGCGATCCGCAACTTCCCGTTTGAGCCTGGAGAGGACGTTAAACTCATCGTAAAAGCGGACCTTGACTTGCACTGGTTCCTCGTCCAGCATTATTCCCCAAGGGCAGGCAAATGTCTGCTTCAAATCGAAGTCTTGCGGATAAGAGAACTCTTCTTCTAACACTCGCAATTCATCAATTTGTTCCAGACGAAATATTCTTCTATCCTGTCTTTTCCGGCAGAAGGCATACAGATACCAAGCGTCTTGATGATAAGAGTAGACGACGCCCAAAGGCTCAACTCTGCGCACTTCTCCCTTATAGAGCAGCTCCACCGCCCGTTCTTCCCAGCTGGCCAGTTCCAATCGTTCTGCCATGGCACGTTCTCGCAGTTCCTGTTCCAGCTGTTTTCCTTTAATGCAAATGCGTTGTGTAGTGCGCCTGGCTTGCTGCCAGGAAAGCCGACTGTTTTTGCCCATGCTGCCGGCCAGCGCATGCACCAAAGAGGAGTACGCTGCGTTTTTGCCTTCAATTTGCTGCTTAATGATCAAATAAGAAAGCAGCCTGCCGCCTTCCTCCTGCGAGAGGTTTAATTCCGGCAGCATAGCTTCTCCCAACGTGTATTCTTCTTTTTCCTGGGCCAGAAACCCCTTGGCAACTAATTTTTTTAAATCACTTTTGACGGTGCTTCGGCAATTGTCAAACCTCAGCTCTAGTTTTTCAGAGATTTGCTCTTGCGTCAGCGGGCATTCGGAAATCAACTTAAGAATAGCCAGCTGACGTACATCCTCATCTTTTGCCGGCTGACTCACTTCCTCCTGACACCCAATGCGAATCAACCTACATAAATCCCTTGTGACAATGAGGCTCAAGCCTTCCTGGGCCAAATCCTTTTTATATCTCCACAGAGTGCGTTCGGAAATATGCAGCCTCTCAAGCAGCTTAGTCTTCCGGCAAGGGCCTGCCTCCAGCAGCTCAATTAATTGTTTCTGTTTGGGTTTCACCATCTTCACCTTCAAGTTAGTGTGCTTTTTCCTAATTCTATATAATTCGCTACAAAAGGCGAAGCTCCTTTCTCTGAGCGCCTGTTTCCCGCCAGAAAAGAAATTTATCGCGGATTTCACCAAGTTTTGATTGGGACTTGATACTTGTCTGCTACAATAAACTAAAATAGCGAAAGCTAAGGAGGAATACCATGCGAGTAAAAACCACTTTCTGCGTACTGTTAATCGCCCTGCTCGTCTCAGCTTTAGTCCCCGGTTTCACTGCCAGCTTGAACCAAGTATCTGTGACAAAGCCCGTTAAAAATGTAATTCTCCTGATCCCGGACGGAATGAGCACCGATGGAGTCACTCTGACCAGATGGTACTACGGCGGCAAGGCTTTAAATATGGACGAGATGGCCAGCGGACTTGTGAGAACATACTCCGCCGACGCAGCCATTGCCGATTCCGCCCCAGCCGGAACCGCTATGGCCACTGGCTACAAGTCCCACACCGGCTATGTCGGCGTGTTGCCAGATGAAAACACTATGCCAGGCCTACCTCCCATTTCACCGAAAGACAAGAAAAAACCCGTTGCCTCCATTCTGGAAGCAGCGCAGTTGGTTGGCAAAGCCACCGGCCTTGTGGCAACCAGCGAAATCATGCATGCTACCCCCGCCGATTTTTCCGCTCATGACCCCAGCCGGAAAAATTACGATGCTTTATCAGAACAACAGGTATATCAGGAAATAGACGTAATACTTGGCGCAGGGTCAAAGTTCTTTGAGGCCGCTAATCGCGGAGACGGAGAAAATCTTCTATCCGTAATCAAAAGCAACTACAAATATATCACCCGTCCATCCGAATTGAAAACCGTCACTTCCGGCAAACTGTGGGGTATGTTCAGCGATACTTCCCTGGCCTATGAATTCGATCGTTCTCCCGAAAAAGAGCCTTCTCTGGCTGAGATGACGAAAAAAGCCATAGAGTTGCTTTCACAGGATGAGGACGGCTTCTTCCTGATGGTGGAAGGCAGCAAAATCGACTGGGCCGCACACGCCAACGACCCCATCGGCATCATTTCCGATATACGCGCGTTTGACGATGCGGTTGGAGTGGCACTGCAATTTGCCAAGGCCGACGGAAACACCCTTGTAATCGCGGCCACAGATCACGGCAACAGCGGCATTACCATCGGTAGCGCTAATACTACAAATACCTATGACAAGCTTCCTCTTTCCGCCTTCATCACTCCGCTTCAGAACGCCGAACTCACTGGAGAAGGACTTGAAAAGGTACTCAAAGCTGACCGAGCCAACGTAACTGAAGTAATGGCCAAATACTACGGCATTTCCGATCTCACTGAAGAAGAAATCAAAGCTATTAAGAACACTCCCAATGGCTCCATGAATTATACCGTAGGCCCGATGATCGGCAAGCGCGCAAACATCGGTTTCACTACCGGCGGCCACACCGGCGGCGATGTGACCCTCTATGTATACGCACCAAGCAACGTAACTCAGCTCACCGGCACGGTGGAAAACACCGATATAGCCAAATATATGGCTAAGGCCATAAATGTTAACCTAGACGAAGCCTCACAGAAGCTCTTTGTCCGGGCACACCAGGCCTTTGCAGCCAAAGGCGCCACGGTCTCCTACGATAAAACCGACGCCAAAAATCCGGTTGTCGTTGTTACAAAAGGTAGCACTGTCCTTCGTCTGCCCGTTAATAAAAATATCGCATATGTCAATGGCAAAGCAGTGACTTTAGACGGCGTAGTCGTTGATAGCGGCGACATCTATGTACCGCAGAGTGCAGTCGCCTTGATTAAATAATTATCTACTATCGTCCATACAGTTTCTAACAGCTCAGTATCCTTAATCGAGTAGGAGGTCACCCATTAATTGAGTGACCGACCTCTCAGTCGAGTAGCCAAAGGGAATTTCACCTCAAGGCTCTCACAGATCCATACGTGAACCTCTCGGTTCATACGGCTCTTATCATTCACTCATACTAAAAATTCCCACAGAGGGCCCAATGTACAAACATGTTGGGCTCTCTTTTTCTTATCTGGACTAGCCATTCTTCGGCTCTCCGACGATGTCCACGAAAGTTCTTGTACTTGCACATGGCCCACTTTATCAGGCGCCTCTGCACACAGTCCAGCGCGCGTTTCATTGCGGAGCGATTGAACTTGCCAAAATAATTCATCCATCCTCGCAGAATGGGATTTAGCATCTCGGCTATCATGTCAATCTTGCTGCCTGTTTTCTTGTGTATTTCCATGGTTTTAACCTTGTCCTTTAGCGTCTGTTCTGCCTTCTTGCTTACGGATGCGATGAAATTCTTTTGCAGCCTGCCAAGACGATCTTTTATCCACACTTTCCGAAAGGTATATCCGAGAAAATCAAATTCCGTATTGGGATAGTCTTTCTGTCTGTCTTTGTCTTGGCAGTAGACCAGCTTTGTTTTAGTCGGGTGTAATTCCAATTTGCATTCTTTTAGTCTCTCATCAATATCTAGCAGCAGTTGCTTTGCTTCCTGTTCCTACGATTCCATGGTGGCG
>DIPB01000182.1 GCA_002426275.1 Firmicutes bacterium UBA5499 | reverse complement strand
ATATTACTTTCCGAATATCAGTTAAATTAAAAATATAACTGCATAGAAACAACTTTTAATACACTCGGACGTTCTTCCCACTTGACATGCCAGTCAGCTTAGCGCATAAAAATCGGATTAAATTCAGTCTTTTTAATGGCGACCGCCTCGCCGCTTGACGCGCGGACAATCAACTCGGTGTTCAAAACTTTTTGTGTCAAGAGCTCAGTTCCCTTAAACTTATTGATCAGTATTTTCACCGCTTCTGCTCCCAGCTGTTCGCACGGTTGCTCCACTGTAGTCAGAGACGGAATTGTAAAGTTTCCTACCGGAGCGTTATCAAAACCTACCACTGCCAACTCTTCCGGGACTTTCTTCCCTAATCGAGCAGCAAGCTTCATCGCCCCAATGGCGATGAAGTCGGAAGTGAAGATTGCGGTCAGATTTGTCTTCTCCATGAACGCTGTCAGCTTCGGCTCCGCGAGCTCTCTTTCATCTTCAAGGAGCAGCAGGTCGAGATCTATGTCAAGCCCCTGATTTTTTATGGCCAGGCAGTAACCCTTGAGCCTCTGCTCTACAGAGCTCACCCGCCTGTCGCAGGCGATCATGCCAATCCTTCTGTGGCCGAGAGTCAAAAGATGCCGTACCGCCTCATACGAGCCTGTAAAGTTATCTGACACAACATAGTCAGTGGGGATATGCGGCAGAAAACGATCCACCAGCACAAAAGGAAAGTCGCGCTCTCTGAGCTTGATGACATTTTCCTCACAGCCGGCCGGATCGAGGTAATAATAAATGATGCCTGCCACACCTTCATGGTATAGCTCATCAAGCAGGCTCCATTCGTCGGCCGCTTTCTGCGAGTTAACAAAAATGATCCTATAGCCATTTTCCGCCGCTTCTCTTTCCGCTCCCTTCAGAATTCTGCCTGTGTGCGCATCTGCAATGTACGGCAGCACAAAACCGATTTGTTTTTTCCTCTTATCCGCGCTATCCCGTACGGGAACATTCGATTTGATGAACGTGCCCTTCCCCGCTCGTCTGTACAATAAACCCTCGCGGGTGAGTTCCAGCAAAGCTTGCCGAACTGTGAAGCGACTGACATTATATTGCCGACTCAGATCCAATTCTCTGGGCAGGCAATCTCCTATCGCCCATCTGCCTCGTCTGATCTCCCCGAGCAAATCGTCTTTCACTTGTTGATATAATGGTTTTGCCATCTTTCTCCCACTTCGCCAACAATACTTACGGACAGTTCGCAGCTTAATGTCCGGATTTATATAAGCGGCGTCATCTCGACATTTGCTGGCATCAAAAGCTAACTACGTCAAATGTTAACGCAATTTAACAAGTGATAGCCCCAATTGGCGCTAAATACTGTCAAGCATTCGGCGGTAATGCTTCTGAACGCCAAATTTCCACTCGTATCGCTCCTCGAAGCTGTTCGCCAGCCGCCACAAAGGTCCGTTCATTTATCCTCCGAGTTAGCGGCTAACAATTTTAACTGTCCATACATATATAATATACTCCGTTCAGAAGACAATTCCTTCCATTCCTTTAAAATATTTTTACAAACGAGTTAAAAACAATAAAAATGACTGCTAGTTAACATCGAGCAGACCTTTATGGCAGCGTAAAATGCCGCGCGGTATGAACGCTGATAAACAGACAAATCACAAAAACGGGCCTTAGCTGTCCGCATATGAGTAAAGCCACCGCCCGCTTTTACTTATGGGCGATGGCTTTACTCATATTTTAAATCTTTTGCGCTCACTGCTAGCCGCTTTCCGCGGCAAGCCGCAGGCGCGACAATAGCACAGCTTATCAATTAATAACCGGATAAAGCTGGATCATGTTGCCGCCGTCAACCACAAGTTCAGCGCCTGTGGTATTTCGCGCTTGCTCGCTGCCAAAATACCAAACTGCGTTCGCTATGTCCTCAAATTCGGCGATGTCGCCCAAGGGCGTGAAGTTAGACGGCGCGTTTTGGCAGTCATTGTAGTTATGGCGCCATCTTTCTGTCTTTATCATCCCAGGCAAAACGCAGTTGACCCTGATCCCATATCTGCCCCAATCAAGGGCCAGCGACCGGCTCAGGCCCAGGATGCCGCTTTTGGAGGCGCTGTAGGCCACTCTGTCCGGAATCGCCCTATAAGCCGTATTGGAAGAGATGAACACAATGGAACCTCTTCCTTTTTCCTTCATCTGCAGCGCCGCTTGCCTGGCAAGCATAAAATTCCAGCCCAAATTAGTGGCGATAACATCCAAGAAATCCTTTATATCTACAGTTAAGGCGTTCTGCCGGAGCCCCAAATTCGCCGCGTTCAAAACCAAAACATCCAGCAGGGAACCCCGCGCTCTGAGATCGCCGAAGATGCTCCTGACGTTTTCCTCATCATTGGTCTTCATCGCATAGCCCACAGCAGAGACAGAATATTTTTCGCGTAATTTTGCTGCAGCCTCCTGTGCGCGCTGCTTCTCGCGGCTGCCAATGAAGACGTCATACCCTTCTTTAGCGAAACGCTCGGCGATGGCAAAACCCGTGCCGCCTGCCGCGCCTGTTACCAATACGGACTTGTTCATCTTCCACCTCTAAAAATAAAATTCTGTCTTGGGCGGACGGATGTCCGTCAATTTCCCGGTGTAATGCCGCAGTTCATGCGGAACGTAAGGATGAGCAAGGCACGCCTCCTCGGATAGCTCAAGTCCAAGTCCCGGTTTTTGCGGAATCTTTACGCATCCGTCCTTATATTCAAGACATTCGTCTGTAAGCTGCTTTCTGTAAGCCACATCGCTGTACATGATCTCCAAAATGCAGAAATTCGGACAGCACGCCGCCAGCTGCAGCGTGGCCGCGTTGGCCACAGGTCCTGACGGATTGTGCGGCGCAAAGGGGATGTATCTGCTTTCGGCCGCAGACGCAATCTTCTTCAACTCCATAATTCCGCCCGCATGGCTCACGTCAGGCTGAATGTAGTCTGCCGCCATCTTCTCGAACAATTGATTATAATCCCAGCGTGTGTAAAGCCTCTCCCCCGCCGCGATTGCCACCGGAGATTTCTCCCGCACAGCCCGCAACGCCTCGAGCTTGTCAGGAGGAACAGGCTCTTCGAAAAACATGGGTTTGAACTGCTCAAGCTCCTTGGCAATCCCAATGGCCGTCGGGACGTTGAAACGCCCGTGTCCTTCAATTAAAAGATCCACATCTTCCCCGACAGCCTCCCGTACCTGCGCCACGCATTCCAAGGCTTCATGCAAGGCTTTACTGGAGATATTCATGTATGCTTGGCCGAACGGATCCCACTTGAGTGCGGTGACGCCCCTGTCTTTCGCCGTCTTGGCCTTGACGGCAAACTCTGATCCGGTTTTCGCCCCCGCAAACCAGCCGTTAGCGTAGATCCGCACGCGGTCATTCACCATGCCGCCCAAGAACTGATACACAGGCACGCCCAAGGACTTGCCCAAGATATCCCACAAAGCCGTTTCCGCGGCTGAAAGCGCGGTCATCAAAACGGCTCCGCCTCGCCAATACGCATCGCGATAGATATTATGCCAATGCTTTTCTATCTCCAAGGGATTCTTTCCCTTTAAATACTCTCCAATGTGCTCAATGGCTCCCAGCACAGCCTTTTCCTTATATTCCAGAGTCGCCTCTCCCACACCGCATATTCCCTCATCTGTGTAGAGCTTTACAAAAATCAAGTTCGTGCGAAAAGCATCCACCACAAATGTTTTGAGCTCTGTAACCCGCAACGCCGTCACCTCTCTCATTAGCTAAGCCAAACTTCCGGCCAAGCTGAATCAGCTATTGCACCTCATCGAAGGACCAAACGTAATCCGCTGTGAGGCAGCATCTCTGTCGTAGCCGCGCTCGTCGTCCGCTTCACTTCCACGCCTACCGCGGCGTGTATCCTTCCGCGCGGTCGAACACGCGCACATAATCGACGACAAACGCGTCGTCTGTGAACGGTTCTCCTCGCGGGACGGGGACGGGTTTGTCGCTGCGATATCCCTGCACCTCGGTCGTCAGCAGGATAAACTGCGGCACCTGCGACACATCTTTCGACGCGCGCGAAACCTCCCGCCCGTCGCAGTAAAACACATATTGCTCCGGCGACCAGTCCATTCCAAAGCGGTGAAACCCATCCGGCGTATCCTTCAGCGCGTAACGGACGCGTCCTTCCTCGCGGAACTGACTGCCATAACCGCCCATAATATTGCCGGTGGTCACGTTTCCCGTCTTAAAGCATTCCATGATGTCTGATTCCACGCCGCAGTACGCCGGGTTATACGCCGCGCCGATGCTCGGCGACTGCGTCCAGAATGCGCTCCACATCACCTGCGGTTGGCGCTGAAATTTGCAACGGCACTCGTAATACCCGTAGCGATGCATGAATTTCGGCTCCGGCAGCTTACCCAGCGGCCATAAATCATTTTGGTCCCACGGATTTACTCTTTCGGACTTTGGAATGTCGAAAGAATTGCTCCCCGTCTGCAGCTGCGGTGAAACGTAAAAGCCGTTCCGCTCGGTGCGGTGCAACTCAACACAGCCGTTCCCGTCCAGTACCACTCCCTGATCGGTGTAAGCGTCGAACGGCTTGCCCCAAAAATTCAGCCGAAAATCCCATTTTGTCCCGTCGAGCTCCGTGCCGTCAAACTCGTCGTGCCAGACCAATTCCCACTCGTGCCCGTCAGGAAGAATGCTGGGCTGATGCCCGTCAACCGCAAAACTTTTCATACATCCTCTCCTCCTCGTATCTGTCGTATTCATATAAAATCACCTGCTAGGGAGCCAATACTGCGCCGGCTTCCTCTCCCTCGGCAGTACGAATGCCAGCCCGTCGCCACCTTCCCACCGCGTACTTTGAGCGTTTCAGCGAAAAAGAGCAGTGACTGTTCCTCCTGCCGGACAGTGAAAGTTGCTCACCGGCTCTCCCAGCAATTTCCCTGTCGAAAGTTAAGCAAAAAGCTGGTCTCGCCTGGTTTCTCGATAACGTTATGGCCGTTGTCTGCTACGTTGCGCAGCGAAACCAGGCGCGCTTGACCGTCAAAGAGAGCCTGTAAATATTTGTTGGCTAGGATAAACATGACGCGCTCCTTCCTTTTTTCTTATTTACAGGAACGCTCATCGTTGCTTTTTAAGATATCTTATGATATCCTATGCCCAGATCATAGTCTAAAACGAGTTCATAATATATCATATTCTTATCATCTTTTTTAGAAATCTTATCTTCAGAAGGAGAGATGACAATGCCAACCTCTAACATTGAAGCAGTCGGCTTTTATGACAGCAAACTGTTCTTTAAGAATGTAAAGGTCTCTCCCCAAAGAGAGATTAAATCCTATGAAATAGAGTTATTCGCGCAGACAAGCGGCCAGACGATTATCGACGGCCGCCGCTACGAGATCAAAAAAGGGCTGCTCTTGGTCGCCAAGCCAAAGCAGACCCGCAACAGCATCCTGCATTTCAAAGCTTATTACGCCCACGTCAATGCGTCTGACGCCACCATATCTTCATTCCTGGACCAAAGTCCCCAGTTCACCAGAATCATGAATTTTGATGCTTGCGCCGCCATTTTCAGAGCCATGAT
>DIPB01000178.1:262-4834 GCA_002426275.1 Firmicutes bacterium UBA5499 | reverse complement strand
TTATGTCTAATAATACGAACAAAGTCAAAAACCCCATGAAGGTCATCACCGGTCCCGACACCCGTTGGAGCTACGCAAACGTCTGGGAGCCCAAAAGCATCAACGGCGGCACTCCGAAATACAGTGTCAGCCTGATTATCCCAAAATCTGATACCAAGACTGTCGCCAAGCTGAAGGCCGCCATTGAAGCTGCCTACCACGAGGGCGAATCCAAGCTCAAGGGCAACGGCAAGACCGTACCGCCGCTGGCCGCAATCAAGAATCCACTGCGCAATGGTGATGTCGAGCGTCCGGACGATCCCGCTTATGCCAATGCCTACTTCATCAACGCCAACTCCGCTACGGCACCCGGCATCGTGGATGCCGACCTCAATCCGGTCCTGACCCGTTCTGAGGTCTACTCCGGTGTCTACGGCCGCGCCAGCATCAACCTGTATGCCTTCAACAGCAACGGCAACAAGGGTATCGCCTGCGGCCTCAACAATCTGCAACTTATCCGCGCTGGGGAACCTCTCGGCGGCAAAATGAGCGCAGAGGACGACTTTGCTACTGACAACGACGATGATTTCCTGAACTAAGGAGGAAAACGAATATGACTACATTGCAGACAATTTTAGTAACCGTGCTTATCGCCATTTGGCTTATCTTCAGCGTTGTGTTCCTGATCACCGCAATTCAGAGCTGGATCTACGACCGCAAGCGTGAAAAGCGTGAGCAGGAATCCGCCGCCCGCGATATCGAGTACCGTAAGGAACGCGACAAACGTGAGCAGGAACAGGCTGCCCGTGATGAGGAATACCACCAGAAGCGTATGGAGCAGTTAAATAAGTAAGGTCTGACCCGTGGGTGGTGGGAGCAATCCTGCCACCCTTTCGAGTTATGAAAGGACGATTATATGAAAAACGAAATATGGAAAGACATACCCGGCTATGAGGGTGAATATCAGGCAAGCACTATGGGCCGCATTAAAAGCCTTAAGCGCATGGCCGTCAGCAAGAATTGGTATACAGGAAAGCCATTCTACCATACCGTTCCAGAACGAATTCTAAAACCCGGTCGTTATTGTAAATGCGGCCATGTTTCTGTAATTCTTCGCCGAGGCACCAACGGCAAACCTGTTCATCAACTCGTCATGAAAACTTTTGCTGGAGAGCCTCCGGAGGGCATGGAGGTACTTCATTTAAATGGTATACCAACTGATAATCGTTTATCTAATCTTCGCTATGGCACCAGAACCGACAACATTCTTGATGTTTATCGACAAGGGAAGCTATGGAGAAAGCTGTCTGTTGATGATGTTGGAGCGATTCGATTTGGAATTTGGTGTGGCATACGCGGCTCGGACCTTGCTGCCATGTATGGTGTGTCACAGTCGATTATCAGCGCCATAAAACACGGGAGGATATTTTCATGGCTACCATAACATCATTGTCCGTGGACTTGGAGACTTTCAGTAGCATCAACCTCTCAAAATCAGGCGTTTACCGCTATGTGGAGGCTCCTGACTTTGAGATTCTGCTCTTTGGCTACAGCGCCGACAACGGCCCTGTACAAACCATCGACCTTGCCTGCGGTGAAAAGCTGCCGGATGAAATCAGAGCCGCACTCACGGATGAATCCGTAACGAAGTGGGCCTTCAACGCCAGCTTTGAACGGATCTGCCTGTCCCGGTATCTTGGCTTACCGACCGGCGAATATCTCGATCCCGCCCAATGGCACTGCTCCATGATATGGGCTGCCACAATGGGCCTGCCGCTTTCGCTGGAAGGCGTCGGCACGGTCCTCGGTCTTGAAAAGCAGAAGCTGACGGAAGGAAAAGACCTCGTCAAGTTTTTCTGTCGGCCCTGCGCACCGACAAAAGTGAACGGCCAGCGTATCCGAAACTACCCGTACCATGCACCGGAGAAATGGTCCATGTTCAAAAAATACAACGTTCGGGATGTCGAAACGGAAATGGCGATTCAGGCCAAGCTCGCAAACTTCTCGGTGCCGGAATCCGTGTGGGATGAATACCATCTGGATCAGGAAATCAACGACCGTGGCGTTGCCTTAGATATGACGCTTGTCAGGCAGGCCATTGACATGGACGTCCGCTCCCGCGAAAAGCTCACTGCCTCCATGAAAAGACTGACGGAGTTGGATAATCCGAACTCGGTGCAGCAGATGAAGCAGTGGCTTGCGGATAAAGGGCTGGGAAACCAAACCCTTGGCAAAAAAGCGGTTGCTGAACTTCTAAAAACTGCGCCGGAACCGCTCAGTGAGGCGCTTTCCCTCCGGCAGCAGCTTGCCAAATCGTCGGTGCGGAAATACCAGACAATGGAGACTGCCGTTTGCGCCGATGGCCGCGCCCGTGGGATGTTCCAGTTTTATGGCGCGAATCGGACCGGCCGCTGGGCAGGCAGGCTGATTCAGATGCAAAACCTGCCTCAGAACCATCTTCCCGATCTGGAACAGGCCCGTGCCCTTGTGCGTTGCGGAGATTTTGACGCGCTGGAACTTCTCTATGAAGATATCCCGGACACGCTTTCGCAGCTCATCCGCACAGCCTTTGTGCCGAGAGTCGGTACAAAGTTCATTGTATCGGACTTTAGCGCCATCGAAGCCCGCGTGATCGCGTGGCTGGCCGGAGAAAACTGGCGAACCGAAGTATTCAAGAAAGGCGGCGACATCTACTGCGCCAGCGCCAGTCAGATGTTCAAGGTCCCTGTCGAAAAGCACGGCATCAACGGTCACCTGCGGCAAAAAGGAAAAATCGCGGAATTGGCGCTCGGTTACGGCGGCTCGGTCGGGGCGCTCAAAGCGATGGGAGCTTTGGAAATGGGACTCACAGAGGAGGAACTTCCTCCGTTGGTTGACGCATGGCGGCAGTCCAATCCAAACATCGTAAAACTCTGGTGGGATGTGGACCGTGCCGCAATGGAGGCTGTTCGCAATAAACATACCAATACAACGCACGGCATTATCTTCTCCTGCCAGAGCGGCATGCTCTTTATTACGCTGCCCTCCGGACGGAAGCTCGTCTACGTCAAACCGCATATCGGCGAGAACAAATTCGGCGGCAGTTGCATCACCTACGAAGGTGTCGGCGGCACAAAGAAATGGGAACGACTCGATTCCTATGGTCCAAAATTTGTGGAAAATATCGTGCAGGCGACCAGCCGGGATATCCTGTGCTACGCCATGCAGACGCTTCGGAACTGCTCCATTGTCATGCATATCCACGATGAACTGGTCATTGAGGCTGATCCGCGTATGTCTCTGCAGGCGGTCTGCGATCAGATGGGTAGAACCCCGCCGTGGGCAAAGGACCTTCTTCTCCGTGCGGATGGCTACGAGACAGATTTTTATAAAAAAGACTGAAAAGTTTTCGGCCAAGGCGGGTTTTCAGCTCCATTGAGTAACAGAGGTGGACTAAAAGTCTGCCCGGAAAGGAGGCTCATAAATGAGTATTGATAAACGTAACGCTGAGGGCTACTATGACCCAACTGCCTATGAAGCCCTTACGCTGATTGAAAAAGAGGAACACGCGCTCCGCGCTTTCCGGCCAATCGTATATATCTGTTCTCCCTATGCGGGAGACATCGAAAAGAACGTAAAGGTTGCGCGTGGTTACAGTCGTTTTGCCGTAGACAAGGGCTATATCCCTATTGCGCCGCATCTGCTGTTTCCGCAGTTCCTGAATGACGCCAATCCGAACGAACGTGAACTTGGGCTGTTCTTCGGAAACGCCCTTATGAGCAAATGCTCGGAGGTCTGGGTGTTCGGCAGCAATATCTCGGCTGGCATGCAGGCAGAGATCAAACGAGCCAGGTGGAAAAACTACCGCCTGCGTTATTTCACAGAAGAATTGGAGGAGGTACAAGATGTTTGCAATCACTGAAGGTACGCGCCGCATAGGTGGTATTGAAGTTCCTACTTACAAGCGCGAGGTCGTGAGCGCCAATATTCTCGAAGTGGAGGCGGGCACAAATGGTTATCAGGGTGGCGACGGTGGACACGGCAGCCGTACCTACTTTCGTATTAAAGACCTGGCTTCCACGGAGATGGATGTCCATGTGACGCGGGACAAGTTTGGCAGCGAATGTCTCGAAGTTACCCTCGGCGGCGACTGTGAGCTCGAAACAATCATCACGGCGCTCAAGTTCATCACCAAGGTTCTGGAGGACGGTTCGAAAGAGGTGCATGACTGATGTTCACTCTGTATAGTTCCGACATCATCGGCAATCCCGGCAACTGCTCTTATCCCAATAAAACCGAGGTCACGGATGAGGAAAGCCTGCGGGCGGCAGTCTGCCATGACTACGTCTGCGCCGAGTACAAAAACAGCTACCGAAGCGGCGACAACTTTCTCGGAGCGGATTGTCTCCCAGTCGACTGCGACAATGACCACTCTGAGAATCCGGCTGACTGGGTACTGCCTGCGGACGTCGCCGCCGCTTTCCCGGATGTCTGCTTTACGGTCCACTACAGCCGCTACAACATGCGCGAGAAAAATGGAAAGCCCGCTCGGCCGAAGTTCCATATTCTTTTTCCGATCACACGCATGACAGACGCGGCCGCTTACAGCGACAT
>DIPB01000178.1:0-154 GCA_002426275.1 Firmicutes bacterium UBA5499 | reverse complement strand
GTCAATTCCATCTTCCCGTACTTTGACACCAAGGCACTGGACGCGGCACGCTTCTTCTTCGGCACTGCCACCGTCGAGGTTGAACTCTTTCCCGGCAGTATGAATCTGACAGAGTTTCTGGAGGATGACGACTTTGATGCAAATATGGCAGGAG
>DIPB01000194.1:3571-5250 GCA_002426275.1 Firmicutes bacterium UBA5499 | reverse complement strand
AAAACAGTCAAATGCGCTGTTGTCAGAAAAAACAATATCACAAGTTATGAGGCGGCTATACCCTGGAGCGAGCTAGTGATGGTAAAGCCGGCCGCGGGGACGATATTAGGCTTTTCACTATTGATTAATGATAATGACGGCTCTGGACGGGGCTGGATTGAGTATATGAGCGGCATTGGTTCCGCTAAAGATGTTACCTTATTCGGCGATTTGCTCTTGAGTGAATAGCCTGTAACCTAAGGAATTGACAATCTTATAGAACGGAGGAGGAAAATGAAAAAGCTTTGGATTGTCATCGCGGTTATTGCAGTGGCTTTAGCGGGCGTTATCATTGGAAATAAACAAAGAAAAGCGGCTGTAAAAACAGAACAAGATGGGAAAGTTGTAGTGGTAATAAACGCCGGCCCTAAAGAAACGGATAAAGTAGCTGTGGAGAGGCTGAAGACTAATATTGCCCGTTTCAATAAAGAGTATCCCAATATTGAAATTCGTTGGACAGATCGCCCTTACAGTCCAGATAGCTTTGCCACCAGCATGGCTGGAGGAACAGCAGAAGACGTAATCGGGCTGTGGGCGACGGAAGGATATGTGGCGGAACGCGGCTATGCCTTGGATTTAACTGAGATGATCAACAAATGGAAGTACAAAGATCAGGTAAACCATGATGTTCTGAAGCTTTTCATCAGAAATGGCAAAATATACGGCCTGCCAACGGATGGCTATCTAATGGGGTTGCTTTATAACAAGGCTCTCTTCAAAAAAGCTGGTTTGGTAGATGCTGATGGGAATCCCGATCCGCCGGATACCTGGGAAGAATTTGTCCGGTGCGCTAGGAAGCTTACCAATAAAAAAGCCGGTATTGCCGGGTTCGGAATCATGGGCAACGGCGCGGAAGCAGGCTGGGGAGTACTCAATTGGGTCTGGCAAGCCGGAGGCGAATTTGAACAGGAAGTGGATGGAAAATGGAAAGCAGTTTTCGATTCTCCCGAAGCTGCAGCCGCATACACGTTCGTTCAAAATTTAAAATGGAAGCATGACGTTCTTCAATCCAATCTGATGTTGACATCCCAAGATTTGCAGGCCAGGTTTTCAGCGGGACAAATCGGGATGCTGATGGCGGCTCAGGACAGGGTAACGCAGCTGATCAATCAATACGGAATGAAGCTTTCTGATATTGGCGTAGCCATTCTTCCGGCCGGCCCCGCAGGCAGAGCAAATCAAATGGGAGGATTTTTTAACATTATCAATCCTAACTCTTCACCCCAAGTACAAGAGGCGGCATTTAAATGGATAACATGGAATCTGTTGCGCAGTGTGAAACCGGAGACGATTCGAGAAAAGGCCGACGATTTACGCAAGCAAAAGCAAATCGGTAATTTGACAGCTCTGCCCCTTTTTACCGGCGAGTTGGATCGAGTGATGCGTCAGACGGCCAAAGAAAACAGCGATGTTTTGATAGACTATCACGAGGTGTGGCAGGAAGCCGTTAAGTATCTCCATCCTGAACCTTCGTTTTTTTGCCAGCAGTTATATTCGGAATACTTAGGGCCAGCGCTGCAGGAGGTGTTGACAAACAGAAACGCTGAAGCCGGCGGTTTATTGCGCAAAGCAGCTAAAGGTTTTCAAGAACGCTTTCTTAATATGATGTAGATATGAGCAATCGAGTAGGAGGCTACCCA
>DIPB01000194.1:1429-3402 GCA_002426275.1 Firmicutes bacterium UBA5499 | reverse complement strand
AACCTTGGCTGGCTATTTCTCTGCTTCAGAAACGATACCCCGGGATGGGGTTCTCAAATACCGATTGTATATAAGGCAGTATGTATTGCCCGCGACTAACTCCAATATAACACAGGAGGGAAGCTGATGAGTTGGAAAAGCGCCAGACTAGTTGCAGTTTTCTGTTTGCTGGGTTGCCTTGACTTTACCATAGCGGAGGAGAGATTCTATCAGGTGCCATTTACCAGCGTAGCCTGGTCAAACGTCGGGGAAAACCAAGGCCCCGGCACGACAAACAGATTGGTAACCAGCCCGCTGAAGGTTGGCGAGCAATCTCTGGAACTCACATATGATTTTCTCGGTGTGGCAACGGAGTTGAATAACTGCGCCTATTCAGCCTCGCTCCCTCTTCCCGTTAAGGCAACTGTAGTGAGGATTTGGCTCTATGGCGACGGCTCCGGCCACAATTTTATCCTTCGTCTGGGTGACGATTTCGGGCAGATATTTCAATACCGAAGCGTTCCCATTACCTGGCGCGGCTGGAAGCTGCTTGAGTTTAAGCTGAAAGACCCTTCGGCGCTGAAAACTCATTGGGGTGGCGCCAATGACGGCGTGATGAACGGTAAAATCAGCATTAAATCATTCTTGATTGAACCTCGCACATTGGCCACAGTGGCTAAGGGAAAAGTATACGTCGGCGGCGTCAGCGTAGCGGCTCTCTTGACAGAAGCCGAAAACGTAACGCTGGAAGCCGGCAGCCCTAAATTAGGGAATATTTTTACAGACAAAGATAAAATCCAGTTTTCTCTGTGCTTCACGAATTACTCTAATCAGAGGCGGCAGCTTAATGTCCGTTATTGGGTGGAATCGGCTAACGATCGGTCCTTCCCGCGGAATACAATGGCGGTGGCTTTAGATGCTGGCGAAAGCGCGACTCGGCAGATAGCGCTCGATAACTTTAAACTCAATGGCTGCTTCAAATTGCTCCTGCAAATCAGCAGTTCCGATCAGAAGATCATGCTTAAAAAGCAGATACCTTTCAGCCGTTGCCTTTCTCCAAGCGAGAAGCCCAGGACCGGCATCGTAGGCGCGCAAACGCATTTTCAGCATGGTTTGGCGAAAAACCCACTGGCGGAAAACTTAGAGCTTTTGCGGCTCAGCGGCGCCGCTTGGTATCGAGATGAGATGTGTTGGGGAAATGCTGAAAAAACAAAGGGCAAGATTGAGATTCTCCCAGAATGGGATGAAAGAATCGATAAATCTCTGCAAAAGGGCTTGATGCCTCTGTTGGAATTGAACTCCGGCAATCGTTTTTACGATCAAGGGGGTATTCCTTACACAGACGAAGGAATAGCGGCCTTTGTTAAGTATTGCACTACCATGGCGGACCATTTCAAAGGACGGATTAACCATTTTGAAATTTGGAATGAACCCAACGCTATGGACAGCATGTTTAATCCCACAAGCAGGCCGCCGGAGGATTATGCTAAGCTCATTAAGGCGGTATATCAGGCGATTAAAGCTGTCAACCCTGACGCAAAGGTGATCGGTTGTTCCGCAGCCGGAGTAGATCTAAGCTGGCTAGAACGAGTTTTCCAAGCGGGCGCGCTGGATTATATGGATGGGGTTTCCGTTCATCCTTACTGCTATCCGCGCAGTCCCGAAGAAGGCGGCTATTTGAAGAATCTACAGCTACTCAAAGAGTTGATGGAACGTTACGGCGAGCTTAAGCCAATCTGGATCACGGAAGTCGGCTGGCCAACGCATATCACTGCAAGAGGAGTTTCCGAACTTAAATCAGGCGCCTACGCCGTAAGAATTAATGTTTTATCGCTAGCGTCCGCTATCCCTGTGGCTATGCTCAATTGGTATAATTTGCAGGATAAAGGCATCAGACCCGAGTACAACGAAGATAATTTCGGTTTGGTGAAGGCTTCAGGCGGAGTGGAAGTACCCTTTGCCGCCAAGCAGAATTTCATCGCTTTCAATACTAT
>DIPB01000194.1:0-1292 GCA_002426275.1 Firmicutes bacterium UBA5499 | reverse complement strand
GCCGCCAAGCAGAATTTCATCGCCTTCAATACCATGAACCGAATGCTGGAAAGCGCTAAGTTTCTAGAGAAACTGGAAGCGTCTCCCGCAATATCCGCCTATAAATTTGCCCTGCCAGAACAGAAGCAGCTGCTTGTTCTGTGGGCGCTTAATATTCAAGAGGCCACTACCATAGGCATCAAGACAGTCAGCGAGCAGGTCGAGGTTGTGGATCTATTTGGTAATCGTTTTTCTCTCTATCCAACGGACGGAGTGCTTACGGTGACCGCAAGCGAAGTCCCCATTTATTTGCTGGGCGACTTTCCCAATCGCGCCATTTGTAAGCCACGGTTTTCCTTGAAAAATCATGCAATAAACAGCATCGCCGGGGAGACAGTGAGCATTGAGCTGCAAATCGCAGAACCGAACGCCGATAGCCTTCAATTAGCAGCTGATCTGCCGAGCGGTTGGACGGTTAAAGAGCAGAAAAACTCGCAGCTGATTATTAACCTGCCGTCCGGGAGCGAGGAGAAAGCGTACGAGCTGCCAATCTATCTTTTACGAGAAAAACGAGTTCTGGCCAGACTGCAAGCCACTGTGATTGTGGAAAAGCCGTTGGAACTGACGCTCAGCCCTGTACTGCAGGACGCTACCTGGGGGATTGAAGCCACGGTAATTAATCGTACCAGCACCCGCGAGTTCAGCGGTACGCTGGATATTCTACAGCCAGCAGAATTAACATCAACGACACCGTTAACTTTTACGCTAGGACCTTCCGAAAAGCATAATTTTTCCCTGCCGCTCAAAAACGTACCGACGAAGCCGGTGTATGTGGAAGCTGAGGTTACATCAATTTCTGGCGATAAGTTTTCATTGGGAAAGAATATGAATTTTTTGGCGGCTGTACGGCGCAAAAACACGCTAGTTATCGATGGTGAGATCACCGAGTCTGAATGGGGAAAAGCGATGCCTTTCAGTATGAATCAAGCAGATCAAGTAAAGGACATTGCAAACTGGGGAGGGCCGGATGATCTGAGCGGCACAGGCTACCTGCAATGGGATGACGAATACTTGTATTTGTCCGTTTCAGTCACAGACGACGTTTTCTACCAAGAGGGAGTCGGTTCTGATCTTTGGGCTGGAGACAGCGTCCAATTTACCATTGATCCAGCACGCAAATGGAAAATCGGTGCGGACGGTAACCACGAAATCGGCTTTGCTCTTGGAAAAACTGGCGTCCTTAGTTGGCGATGGACAGCCGCTTACGGCAAAGAGCTTGGCTCTTTGCCAAAAACAGTCAAATGCGCTGTTGT
>DIPB01000061.1:9558-9920 GCA_002426275.1 Firmicutes bacterium UBA5499 | reverse complement strand
CGTTTACTTTGTCAATTTACGGCTTGAAATCGCTCAAGAAAAAAATGCTTGAAATACCTGCCTGGATATGATAAAATTAACACCAGTGTAATAGGGAGGTGGCATTTTCGTGCCTAACATTAAATCGGCTAAGAAGCGCGTTCGGATCGCTGCAGAGAGGACTGCCCTCAACAGAGTATACAAGACGAAGTACAGATCATTGATTCGCAAGATGGAAGAAGAGCCTGGAGCGGATAATCTCTCCCAGGCCATGAGCGCCATCGATAAAGCGGCAAAAAAAGGTATTCTGCATAAGAACAACGCAGCTCGGAAAAAAGCGCGTCTGGCCAAACTTCTGAAAGCATCCGCACAATAACAGCGCC
>DIPB01000061.1:9305-9467 GCA_002426275.1 Firmicutes bacterium UBA5499 | reverse complement strand
GCGCCCCCCCAACGGGGGTTTTGCTGTATTCAGGGGGAAATAATGGGTATTTTGGAGATAATCGGCCCGGTCATGATTGGCCCGTCAAGCTCTCATACCGCGGGCGCCGCTAGAATCGGCAGAGCGGCCCGGCTGATTTTGGGTCAGGAGCCCGAAAGAGTT
>DIPB01000061.1:2775-9190 GCA_002426275.1 Firmicutes bacterium UBA5499 | reverse complement strand
CACGGCACAGACTTGGCCCTTCTGGCCGGATGCCTGGGAATTCGACCAGATGACCCTGTAATTTCAAACGCCGATCAGCTGGCGCAAAAGCTCGGCCTGGCATATAGCATTGAATTCCAGGACGAATATCGCTATCATCCCAATGAGGCGGATTTGTTTCTTGCAGGAAGTAACAGAGAATTAAGAATAGTAGGAACGTCGATCGGCGGCGGCAGGATTAGACTCAGGGAACTGGACGCTTTTAAAATAGATTTGGGCGGCGAATATCCTACACTGCTGGCCAGTTATCACGATCAGCCCGGCATGGTGGCTGAAATCACGGCCCTACTGGCGGAAGAAGGAATAAATATCGCGCAGATGAGCGTGTCCAGGGAAAGACGCGGCGGAGGCGCTCTTTTGGCTGCAGAGATGGACTCCACTCTATCAGCGCAATTGCTTGCTCGCCTGGCGGCCAAAATAAAGTGGGTGCGGACCATCCCCAGCTTGGAGGACTGAAATGGCACAGAGTCTGGATAAGCAGCTGGCTGCGGCCAAGCAAAGGAACATCACGTTTTCTCAGCTGGTCTTGGAAACGGAAGAGAAGGAAACGGGCGTTCCGGCGGAAGAAATCAAAAAGAAGCTGGCTGCGCGCCTGCTTGTGATGCGGCAGGCCAGGCGGGAAGGACGAGAAAAACCTCTTTTTTCCCGCAGCGGTCTGGTAGCCGGCGGCGCTTACGCTTACGCCAACTGCGGCAAGCGCATCGTAGGTGGGCTTTTCAGCGAAGTTGTGGCGACAGCTTTGGCTGTGGCGGAAGAGAACGCTTGCATGGGCAAGATCGTGGCCGCTCCCACCGCGGGTTCCTGCGGCATTTTGCCGGCTGTGCTTTTGCCTGTGGCGGAAGCGTACGCGCTGACAGACGCGGATTTGGTTCAGGGCTTGGCCTGCGCCGCGGGAGTGGGACTTGTGATTGAAAGCTTGGCCACACTGTCCGGGGCAGAAGGAGGCTGCCAGGCGGAATGCGGCGCCGCCTCGGCCATGGCGGCCGGCGCCCTGGTGGAACTCAGAGGTGGAGAAGTTCAGCAGATCGGTCACGCTGTGGCTTTTGCCCTGAAAAACGTCCTGGGCCTGGTCTGCGATCCGGTGGAAGGGCTGGTGGAGATTCCTTGCATTAAACGTAATGTCTTAGGCGCAGTCAATGCCCTCTCAGCTGCGGAAATGGCGCTGGCCGGACTCAGGAGCGCGCTGAGCGCGGATGAAGTCATCAAAACCATGGGCCAAGTCGGCAAGGCTCTGCCTGAGTCCCTGCGGGAGACAAGCAGGGGCGGGCTTGCCCTGGCCTATCGGAAGCTTAAGCGGCAATAAACTGCCAATTTTTAGAAGGAATTGGCAGTTTATTGTCTAACTATTAAGGAGCGGGGCTTGTTTTTTTCAAGCCATCGACAGATAAATCTGTGTTAGGTTGACAGAGAACGCTTGCTAGGAGTAAGAGGATGAAAAAAGTCGGTTTAGCCCTGGGAGGAGGCTCTGCAAGGGGACTGGCTCACATCGGCCTGCTGCAGGTCTTGGAGCAAGAGGAGATCCCCATTGATTTGGTGGTGGGTACGAGTATCGGCTCGCTGGTTGGCGCCATCTACGCCGCAGGCACGAACCTCGATTATTTGGCAGAGATTGCCCGCCAGCTCAACTGGAAACAAATTTTGGATCCCAGCTTTTCCAGAATGGGACTGTGCCGCGGCGATAAACTTCAGCAGCTGGTCCGAGTTTTAGCGGGCCGGAAAAGTTTTCGCCAGCTACGGCTTCCTTTTGCCGCCATCGCCTGCGATCTGAAAAGCGGCCGGGAAGTGATCCTCAGGGAAGGCGAAGTTGCCAGAGCTGTTCGGGCCAGTTGCTCTTTGCCGGGCGTCTTTAAGCCCGTACCCTGGGACGAGCAATTATTAGTGGACGGCGGAGTCTGCGGACGGCTGCCTGTGGCAGCCGCAAGAAAACTCGGCGCCCAGTTCGTGCTCGCCGTAGACGTGGGAGGTTGGCCTAAGCACGATACGATGAGCAATGTCTTTGATATTCTTAGCCAGACATTTCATATCTTTGAGAGCCGCCTGGCTGTGGAACAAGGGAGCGAGGCGGATTTTCTCATCACCCCGGAAGTTGGACACATCGGACCTGAACGATTGGATTTGGCCGACCAGCTGATCGCCGCTGGCAAAGAAGCCGCCCAGGCGGCCTTACCCGAGCTGCAAAAGCTATTAGGGAGATGACGAGATGAGACGAGGCGCCATTGTATTTTTATGTGTAATCCTGCTTGCCTCCGCGGCATCCGCAGCGCTGCGCCTGGGAGATCGGGGAGCTGATGTTGTAGAGCTCCAAAAAAGTTTGCAGAAGCTGGGATATTATAGCGGGAGCATCGACGGAACTTTTGGCAGCCAGACCCAAAGCGCGGTGAAAGCCTTTCAGAAAAAAAACGGTCTGGCCTCAGACGGCGTGGCGGGCGCCAAAACCAACGCTGCCCTGGCGCGGCAAAGCGGCTTGAAGCTCAGCTCCCGCAGCGGCCGGGCCGCCTTGTTAAGCTGGCAGACAGTCAACGCCAGCTTTCCTGTGGGCACAGTGGTGAAGTTAGTGGATGTGCACACTAGCCGGCCTTTTTTTGCCAGGCGCAGGGGAGGACATCTGCACGCGGATTGCGAGCCCCTGACAGCCGAGGACACCGAGGTGCTGCGCAGCATCTACGGAGGTAAATGGAGTTGGGCCAGGCGGGCTGTGGTGGTGGAGCTGGGCGGTCAGCTGGTGGCTGGTTCCATCAACGGTATGCCCCACGGCGATGGCAAAATCGCCGACAATGGTTTCCCCGGACACTTCTGCCTGCACTTTTACGGCAGCAGAACTCACGGTACAGACAGGGTATGCCCTGAGCACCAACGGATGATCCTGTATGCGGCCGGGAGAAAATAAACTGGTACCAGGTCTTAAGAACAAGCGTTAAATTTATTGACATGGCAATGGGCAGTATGATAAACTGATCTTACGATGTAGCGGAAGGAGGCTGCCTGTGGAATATTTTTTGACAGAAGACCAGCAGATGATTAAAGAACTGGCCGCGCGCATTGCGGACGAGCGCGTCAAACCCGCAGCCGCAGAGCTTGATGAGAAAGGCGAATTTC
Source organism: Firmicutes bacterium UBA5499 (assembly GCA_002426275.1). Lineage (GTDB taxonomy): Bacteria > Bacillota > DTU084 > DTU084 > DTU084 > UBA5499. The sequence continues at coordinate 6,055 of DIPB01000061.1, read as the reverse complement.
CTTGGGAGCTCATGAAGGTTTTGGCGGAGTCGGATTTATTTGGCGTCTGGCTGCCTGAAGAATACGGTGGTTTAGGCGGCGGCATTTTCGAGCAGGTTCTGGTGGTGGAAGAACTCAGCCGCGCTTGCAGCGGCGTGGCTGTGAGCTATGCAGCCAGCGGGCTTGGCAGTTTTCCCATTCTCCTTTTTGGAACAGCTGCGCAAAAGCAGAAGTATCTTCCAGATGTAGCCAGCGGCGAGAAGCTGGCGGCTTTCGGTCTGACGGAAGCCAATGCCGGCAGCGATGCCAGCGGCATTGAAACCACCGCGCGTCCGGACGGCGATCATTACGTGCTCAACGGCACTAAGCAATGGATCACCAACGGCGGGGAGGCTGACATTTATACGGTGATCGCCATGACAGACAAAAACAAGGGCTCCCGGGGCGCCAGCGCTTTCATCGTTGAGAAAGGCACGCCGGGTTTCAGCTTTGGCAAAAAAGAGAATAAAATGGGGATTCGCGCTTCGGCCACTAGAGAACTCGTCTTTGAAGATTGTCGGATCCCAAAAGAAAATTTGCTGTCCAGGGAGGGCATGGGCTTTGTGATTGCCATGCGCACTTTGGATATGACGCGGCCCGGAATAGGCGCTCAAGCCGTGGGCATCGCCCAAGGAGCCTTGGATGTAGCCGTTGACTACGCCAGAGAGCGGAAACAATTCGGACAACCTATTTCCTCTTTTCAGGCGGTAGGTCATATGTTAGCGGACATGGCCACGCAAACCGAAGCCGCCAGAGCTTTGGTTTATGCGGTGGCCAAGACCATCGACAGCGGCGCCAAAGATTTTTCCAAAGAATCAGCCATGGCCAAAGTCTTTGCATCGGACGTGGCTATGCGGGTCACCACGGATGCTGTGCAGGTTCTGGGCGGTTATGGCTATATGAAGGAATACCCGGTGGAGAAGATGATGCGCGATGCTAAGATCATGCAAATATTTGAGGGAACCGCACAGGTCCAAAGGGTGGTTATTGCCAATAACATACTGCGTGGTCAGGCTTGATTAGCCACCATAATACAGGTTCCATCTTTATATTTCAAAAAGTGGTTAATTATTTGGAAGATTCCATAATAATTGCCACGACGAAATAACGCGAAAAAGAAAGAAAATGCGCCGAAAAGGAGGCGCATTTTCGTATTTTAACCCAGATGAAGCATATAGGGGGACAGCGATTGTTCACTAAATCACAAAGAGATGTTAATATACTAATAAAGTATGTCAAAACGTGTCGAAAATACGAATCAGTGACCTAATGTTACCGCTTGAGGAATAGTATAACAATTCTTATAACCAATTTGGGAGGATGGCGACAGTGGCGATTCCAGCAGCAGATATAAACCAATGGCAATACCAGCAAAAACTTACGACTCCTGATGAAGCTGTAAAATTGGTGGAGTCAAATACCAGAGTACGTTATAGCGAATTTGTAATGTTCCCGGACCTGCTTGACGAAGCCCTAGCTAAACGGGTTAATGAACTGACCAACGTTGATATTTCCGGAACCTGTTTTTCCAAGGTGCCCAAGGTAGCGTTAGCAGACCCTTCCCGGGAGCATTTTTATCTGACGGACTGTCATTTTGGTGGTGTTGCCCGGAAGCTACATGACCACAACCTGTGCAATTATGTCCCCCTCACCTATCACGAAGCGCCGCGTTGGGCTCGTAAATACTGGGATGTTGATGCGGCGCTTCTGCTGGTAGGTCCTATGGATTCAAAGGGCTACTTTAACCTTGGGGTGTCAAATTCGGTGACCCCGGCGGTGATAAGCAAGGCCAAGAAGATCATAGTGGAGGTAAACAATACAATACCAACCTGCCTGGGAGGCAACCAAGAATCGATTCATATATCTCAGGTGGATGCTATTGTGGAGGGCAACAATACTCCACTTCAGCAGGTCCCCTCGCCTCCACCGACAGAAACAGATATCAAAATCGCCGAATGGATCATGAAGGAGATTGTGGACGGGGCCTGTATTCAACTGGGCATTGGTGGCCTGCCAAATGTGGTGGGTTCAATGCTTGCCGAGAGCGACTTTAAGGATCTGGGTGCTCATACCGAGATGTTGGTGGACTCCTACGTTGACCTCTACCTCTCGGGAAGGGTTAACGGCTCAAAGAAGAGTATTGATCGACATAAGATGGTTTATACTTTTGCTATGGGTACCAACAAACTCTATGAGTTTATGGATAATAACCCGGCCTGTGCCATTTATCCGGTGAACTATACTAACGATCCGAAGATAATTGCACTAAATGACAACTTCATTGCTATTAATAATGCGATTGAGATTGACCTCTACGGCCAGGTGTGTTCCGAATCCGCAGGAACCCGGCAGATTTCGGGAACCGGGGGACAGTTGGACTTCATTTATGGTGCATTTCACTCGCGTGGAGGTAAGGGCATGATCTGTATGAGTGCCACCTTTACTGAAAAAGATGGCACTGTACAATCCAGGATCAGACCTATGCTTACTCCCGGGGCGACCGTTACCGTACCGCGTTCGATTACATCGTATGTCATTACTGAGTATGGAATTGTAAATCTCAAGGGTGAATCAACCTGGCAGAGGACTGAGGACTTGATCAGCATTGCGCATCCCGATTTCCGGGACGAGCTTATCAAGGAAGCAGATAAAATGAAGATCTGGAAGCGGAGCAATAAAATAGCTCCCTAACAGAATAAGAAAGTGGGCTTTCTAGGAGTCCTTGTGAGTACAGTTATTGTACAGTATTCAGCACAATTGCGGCACAGCCTACAGTTCAGTCGTTGCACCAAATGGAGTAAAATCGTCGCACAGTATGCAGTACAGTTATTGCACCAAATGGAGCAAAAACGTTGCACAGTATATCGTACAGTCGTTGCATAATACGTAGTATAATCGTTTTTGAATTCGTAATAGTATTTGTTCTACTAAATGCACCAGATATGAAACACTGATCGAAACCATAACTCACAGGGGCTCCTGGTTATATTGGAGCATGAACTTGAATATATCTGGTAATCCTGTTAGAGTGTCTTCCGGGAGGATATAAAGAATGTACATCATTGCGGAAGACAAATGTGTGAGTTGTGGACTTTGCGCCGATGAGTGCCCCACCGGAGCCATCTCTCAAATCGGCCCTTATAAGATTGACCAGGCGAATTGTTCCGGCTGTGGCCGGTGTGCCGAATGCTGTCCGGTAGAGGCAATAATTGAAAAAGAAGGCTGATTGGAGGATGGTACAACAGCCTCCTTAATAATAAAA
>DIPB01000061.1:1145-2679 GCA_002426275.1 Firmicutes bacterium UBA5499 | reverse complement strand
GGACTGTCCCCTTGCTTCCTTGGCTTACGGTATTATTAGCGTGAAGCTGTTTTGCGGTAACAGTCACTGCAGTACACCGGGCGCTCACCACTGGGCCTGAATGGTACCTCAGTATCGCAACCGCAACTGGCACAGGTTACGGCAAACATCTCCCTCTCGCGTCCCCGGGATTCGTTCTTCCTGCGCCGTCTGCATTCCGGGCAACGTGCGGGGAGGTTTTCAAATCCCTTTTCGGCGTAGAACTCTTGTTCACCCGCTGTGAAAATGAATTCGTTTCCGCACTCCTTGCAGGTAAGGCTCTTGTCTTCAAATGCCATTCCGTTAATAACCCCTTTCAGATAAAGCTCCTCCGTCTTCCCGTTTTAGCTTTACCTGATGGGAAAGCGGGAACGGTAAGTAAAAGGAAGGCCATTTAAAATATTAACACAAATTGTGACCAGTTAAAAGAGGATTAAACGAGCAGAAAAATGTTTGTTGACAGACATTCTTAAAACGTATTATTCTTAGAGCAGGTTAGTGAACGGTTATTTTCGGGCCTGGTGGGCATTAGGCAGGGTATCTTGGTGTTACATACCTCACCTGGTAATACCAGGCTAAAAGTGATTAGTATCGAAAGGAGAAAGGAGATTCACAATGGATTTTAAATTTACCAAGGAACAGGAACTGATCCAAAAGGCTGCCAAAGAGTTTTCAGAGAAGTCGCTTATGCCTATCGCCGACAAGATCGCCGCAGAAAATCGGGTGCCTCCGGAGATTTACGAAGAAATTGCTGAACTGGGATTCTTTGGTCTCCAATTCCCCGAAGAATATGGCGGAACCGGGGCGGGATATACCTGTTATCCGCTGGTACTGGAGCAGATTGCTCGGGCATCCAGTGGGGTGGCCATGACCTTTTCGGTAAACTCATTGGGGTCCAGTGCCATATATGCCTTTGGAACTCCGGAACAGAAAGCCAAGTACTTACCTGACTGCTGTGCAGGTAAGAAATTTGCTTCGTTTGCCTTCACAGAACCGGCTACCGGTTCTGACCCCAAGCAGATTACCACCACCGCAGTCCAGGACGGTGATTATTATGTGATCAACGGCACCAAGCGTTTCATCTCTTCCGCCGATCTTGACGGTCCAATCGTTATCTTCGCTAAAGACAATGAGACCGGCAAACCTACCGGCTTTATCGTGGACAAGAACTGCCCGGGGTACACTACCTCCGAGCCCTGGCATAAGATTGGCAATAAGGGTGGCACCCTGGTAGACGTTTATCTCAAAGACGTAAAAGTACCGGCGTCTAATCTCCTGGGGCCCAAGGGAAATGGCTATGCGGTCCTTCAATACGGCATTGCCTTTGGAAAGGTTGGGGTTTGTGCCTCTACTCTGGGTGGAATGCAGGCCGCCCTGGAACTTTCAGTAAAATATGCCAAGGAAAAAGCTCACCGGGATGGCACCATTGCCAAGTTCCCAACCGTTCAGGTTGCTATCGCGAAAATAGCAGAGAAGGTGGAAGCAGCTCGCTGGCTTACCTACCGCCTGGGTTATT
>DIPB01000061.1:439-1045 GCA_002426275.1 Firmicutes bacterium UBA5499 | reverse complement strand
GCTGACGGATCCGCGGGCGTTCGCCAAGGAAGCAGCTTTGACCAAAGCTTTTGTCACTGAGGCTGGTGTGGATGCGGCCCGCCTAGCTGTAGGAGTACATGGCTCTTACGGGCTGATGGAGGACTACAAAGTATCCATGATCTATCGCGACATGATTATTGGCGAGCAGATTGAAGGCGTTATCGATATGCAGCGGATGATTACCGCCGGGAGCCTGTTGAGCTAATAAAATTAATAACAGAAAAATAAACATGAAGCAGTGCCGGTGCTTTTACAAAGGTTGCAACACCGAATCTGACTGGGTATGATGATTAAGAGGTCAGAAAGGTAGGCGCGTATTAGCTGCTAATGAATTGCGGGGTTGTGACAGTCGTCGCAACCCGCTTTATTTGTCAATGAATTGTATTTTGCTATTGGAAGACTCTGGAATGATCATCAGCGTTGTATTGATGATCAGCGGATGCACTTCCTTAATTGGGTTATATTGGAGGCTTGTTTATGGACAAATTTGATGTCATCATTGTCGGCGCCGGCTTAGCCGGGTTGTCCGCTGCCTATAAGCTGGCTCAGGCAGGAGTCGAGGTGGTGGTGGTTGAACGCGGGGAT
>DIPB01000061.1:0-251 GCA_002426275.1 Firmicutes bacterium UBA5499 | reverse complement strand
GTACCTCCCGGAAATATGGGATACGGCCCCGCTGGAGAGGCATGTTACCAACGAACTGGTGACTATGATGTCTCCTGACAACTCTACCACCATACGGTTCCGCTCCGAGAAATTTAACCAACCGCCTTACCACAGCTATACTGTGCTGCGGGCTGCCTTTGACCGCTGGCTGGCGGCACGGGCCGAAGAAGAAGGGGCTATGCTGGTTGCCAAGAACCAGGTGGATGATATTATCAAAGAAAACGGCAGGG
>DIPB01000033.1:16595-18686 GCA_002426275.1 Firmicutes bacterium UBA5499 | reverse complement strand
GTGAGAACTTTTGACTGGCTAGTTATAAAATAATAATTCAAATAATCGAAAATGATTGCGTCGCAATTTTTATCGCGGCGCAATTTCTATGACTTCCGCAGCTTATTATAAAGTAGTTGTATGCGACTGCTTTTGTAGTTTCACTGCGATTTTAGGCGATACTTTTCCTACCATTCTCGCGCCATTGCAAAGCCGAACTCCTTGTCGAAAGTTTGAATTGCAGCCTCGTTTACATCAACAATTTCTCTGAAATCTCTATCCTGCCCTTTTATTCGCTCGTCATGCAATCCATCGAGTATACGAGCGGCAGTTTCCAATTGAGCGAAATGAGCATTCCGACTATCAACGTAAGTCGCCCTGTTTGCATTCTCGCACTGAATCTTCAGGCAATGCAAATAATGCTTAAACGAATTGCGTTCACTATAGTTCGTTGATGAAGGTATAGCACCGCCAAACAGGACGTTACTATACTGGTTAGCCATAGATGGAGGCGGAGCCAATCTATCCAGAATCTTCGTTCGCCTTGCTACATCAAGATAAGCAACTTTAAACTCAGAGAGAGCTTGCGGACAATAATACCATTTTGTTCGCTGACTTATGTCATCGTTGTCTGTCGTTTCAAAATGCTCCGGTTGGAACCAACGGACATTTAGAAAGTTTCCTGCCGCGATAGCATCGCACTTAGCTAATGCAAGGGGAAGCATCTGATGATTTGCATATCCGACGATCACTTCCTTGCCGAGACGCTTAATTCCGGCAACAAGTGAAAGCAGATTGGCAAGCCATATCGGATTATCAATAAGGTAATGCCTTTCGGGGTGTTCACATACAATGTAAACGCCATCAACATCCCAATGATCAGCATATTGAGTAATGCTCTCAACTTGTGAGTCATCAGTGAGAACATCTTTTCCCAAAGCAACCGTAAGCAACAATCTCTGCCCACTTGCCACTTGTCGCGCTTGACTGGCTATCCTTCCCTGAATTTTTCCCCAACGGTCATCAATCCTGCTGATGATATTTGATGGGAGAATGAATGCCTCAGACTCAATAGCCGTATTAATACCAGCAAGTGTAGTGAGCAAGTCTTTGCACTCACCTAACTCTATGCTCGTCACGCCACCCCGCGGCCAATATGTGTGTTTTTGGAGATTCTTGTGATACTTACGTGGACTGTAAAGTTGTGGGTCGAACAGCACCGCTCCGTTTACGCTTCTAAGCGAAGCAGCGAAAGATGGCAGTCGATCCGTCGGATATATGTTCTGCGGACTAAGAATCACAGTTGTGCCCTGCCAAGCCTCGCAAAGGTCTTTGCAAAGCGTCTGCATACCGTGACCCATCTGTATATAGAATTTCATTACTTCGCCCCCTCGTATTGAAGTGTAGATTTTGCGGCGTTTAACCAATCCAACGCCTGACTCGCATTTTTCGGCCGGCGTGACGGGAACTTACCCATTAGCGAACTCAATAACCCCATAAACTGTTGATGCGTGTCGCCTTGAATCTGAAAGCTGACGGGCGTTATTGTTTCCGTTCGTTGAAGAATATCCAAGTGGCTTATTGCTCCCTCGCTGAACGGATTTTTTCCAGTCAGACACTCATACGTCACCACGCCAATAGAAAACAAATCAGCGCGAGAGTCGATATCACTTTTCAGATTATTGAACTGTTCCGGCGCGGCATATCCGGGTGTATGCGGTCCTACGAGTGCCTCTGTTTTTGTAAGGGATGGCACTCCAAGTATCCGAGCAATTCCGAAATCCAAGAAGTATACCTTGCCGTCAGCCGAAACGATGATATTCTCCGGCTTGATGTCGCGATGCACAATATTCATTTTTTCCAATTGTTTGATAAACACTAAGCCTTGCTCTAAGAAGTCAACAGCTTCTTTCAGCGTGAAGAGTTCACCACGTACAATACGGTTCCGCAGTTCTTCACCATCAATACGTTGCTCGATAATATACAATGTATCCGCGCTTTCATAGATAACGTGTCCGGTCTCGTAAATGGTTGGAACGCAATTAAATTCGCCGTTCTCACTGATGTCTATCTCACGCTGTGAGCGAGCATCCATCTTAAAAAACAGCTTCA
>DIPB01000033.1:12192-16361 GCA_002426275.1 Firmicutes bacterium UBA5499 | reverse complement strand
TGGAATGACAGATAACTGGACGGCAGATTATATTGTCTGGCTTCTACTATTCTGCAGAACTGTGAACCTTTCCCGTATAATCCGATGCCAAACTTTTTGAATGTCTTAACAGTTTCCCCCTGCGGGTGCGCTGAATTAGTCAGGGCATATGAATGGGAAGCAAATCGAGTGTTAAGATGTGTTTGTTCCACAACTTTATTCATATCATTGAGCTTTGCTTCAACCGCAATTAGTTTTGTTAAGCTGAACACGTCACGCAGTTCGCGGACGCGCCAACTATGGTTTCGATACGAAATCAACTTAGCATCCATCAGCTTCTCGAGCGATGTAATGGTCTGCTTCTCGGGGAACCCGAGCGTTGAGATTAGCCTCGCTCCAAGCATGTTTTCAGTAGTGCAAAGATATGATAGCAGTTTTAGGTCATACACATCCAACCCCTCACGCTTATCAGACCAGTTATCAATGATTGACGGGAGGTAAGAGGCAAACACTACATCAGGAAAGCCCGAATCAATGCGCGGCTCAACGAACACCGCCAATTGGGTTTTCTTATTATTTCGAGTGAATGTATGGCAGTAATATTCAATGAACTGCTCTACGAGCGAATATTCATCGCCTATAGTTGCAGGGCGTGTATATAGTCCAATGTCGGGGCAACTGCTCTTGATAATCATAATATGGCTCATTGTACTGATACCCCCTTTATCTAATTATAACCCAACCGATTATATGATGTCAATATTGACAATATTATACTCAATATAAATTATATAAGTGAAGTGCATTCAAAAAAGTATTTCAAATCTGGTGGATATACCTGTCCTGTATTCGCTGATGATATATGTATCCGCATCAATGCGGTCTATTGTAAACCAATCACTCATTGATATTTGTCCTTTCCGTACTGCGGTACTGCGCTATGGGCAACTGCGTAACTTCTTTGACAAAGCCGGTTTTCTGCTCCGTATAGCCGTCAGTGGTGTAGCCTTTATTAATATCCATGCACTTTTCGCTTTGCGCCATGCAGAAACAGCCGTTTTCCAACAGCGGCTTTTGATTGCTGTTGCTTTTAGATGTGCGATATTTGCGTGGTTCACACCAAGTAATTCTTATTTTCGGTAGTCTTTCCGAAGAAACGGTTCTTCAATATTTTCAGAAACGAGTAGCTTGTATTTCTGCGGATGACGGTAAGCATTTCCATGCACTTCATGACTTCTGTATTTTCGAATTTCATCAATAGGAAAATCGGCCATATAAATGCCCTCACGCTCACCTGCTTCCACAATTAAAGTATCTCTGAAGCCGGATTTGGAGGCCCTATATGCAATCCCGTCAAAGGCAGTTGAGTGCCCGTTGCAATCCGGCTGACCTAAGGGATAATTTACAGTCGCGATACCAACCATGTTTTCAAAGGCCCGTGCGCGTAGCTGCGAAATGCGGTTAATTTCCATCGGGCATGCATTTGGCACCAAGATGATTTCAGCACCTTTTAACATCAAAATTCTTGCGCTTTCTGGGAATTCGCGATCGTAGCAGATCATTGCGCCAATCTTTACATTGCCCTTTTCAGTGTTCAAATCGGTGACATAAAAATCATCGCCGGCTGTCAGCCTGCATTCATCACCGAAATCGCAGATATGCACTTTCGCATAGGTGAGCACACGATTGCTGAAACGGTCAAAAAGGCAGAATGTGTTCCGTGGCCGAGGATCATACTGTTCAAGAAAAGTGATCCCGATTGCCATATCAAGTTCTTTTGCTAATTTGGCGAAAGAACAGAGAAAATCGCTGTCGGCTGATATAGCGCCGGCTTTCAATTCGTCTGTGTTTTCCGGGATGCGGTAACCCACACTCCACATTTCAGGGAACAGGGCGATATCCGCGCCCATGTTTTTTGCTTTTTTACAATAGCTCAATCCTTTTCGCAGATTGCCTTCTAAAGTACCTTCGGTCAAAATCTGCAATAACGCAATTCTCAGACTATTTAACATAGAATAAATATTTCTCCTTCCCATACTGCGCGAAAGCTTGCTCTGTAACCTTTCGGACAAAACTGGTTTTTTGCTCCGTATAGCCGTCCCGGTCATGCTCATAAGTCTTCCAAAGGGACAGCTTCAATTTTTCATATTTCTTTGCCGTTTCGGGATGCTCGTTCAAGTAGTCCCGAAAATACAGCTCGTCGTGGTCGCCGAAATCCCGCAAATGTAAGTGAAACACCCGCTCGGCAAAGCCCTCGGGTGTATAACCTTTATTAAAATCCATACGCTTTTCGCTTTTCGCCATGCAGAGATAACCGTTTTCCAGCAAGAATTTTTTAATTGTCTCATGCTCTGCGAGCGGTGCTTCCGCCAAGGTGTCCACAATCGGCTTAGCCCAGATGCCATCAATGGCGGTACTGCCGATATGATAAATCCAGACGTCCTTCGGTAGAAAAGAGGACAGAAACGCCTGCTCTTCCCGGTACCAATCTTTCCAGTATGTTTTGTGCTCCGTCAGCTGAATGGGAAACAGTTCCCACAGTTCCTGAAGCGTCATTTCAGATAATGGCTTACGCATTACTCTGGCCTCTTTCCATAATGCTAATTTATTTTGTTAAAAGTTATGATCTGTTTTTTCAGTGATATTTTGTCGACTTCATAGCCGTATTCCTTTAACTCTTTTTTATAATTCAAAAAAGAATGGTCAATTGGTATTCCTGCAATACGTTTGATCTCATCGAAAGTCAATTGAAATGACTGGCTTCCGTTTTGTCAAATATATTCCCACAAGGTACTGTATTTGCTCATTTCAACTACCTTCTTTCCCCTGAAACAATACACATTTTTATCCTAACATCCAATCTGACCACACAACCTCAAAAAAATCTGAAAAACATCAATTCTGTCCTATCACCACCCCCAAAAACACCAAAACATCTATCCTGTACACTCGTGAAGTGCCAACATCAATCCTGTTCACTCGCGCCTGAAATCCGCCCTCCGGACTTGTTCCCTCAAAGCGATATTCCGCCGTTTTCGGCGCACCGGATTTTTGCCAGCAAACCCCGGAAGTACCGGTATTACTGGGTTTTTCACACACTTACTTCTTTACCCTTGACATTAATACCACGCACTCAACGTGGTAAGTTTGCGGGAACATATCAACCGGTTGAACCCATTTTGTTTCATAAAACGGAGACAAGGCAGCCAGATCGCGGGCCAAGGTGCTGGGATTGCAGGAAACATAGACTAGTTTGGAAATTTGCGCTTCTACGATTGCGGATAGTACGTTTCCCTCGCAGCCCTTGCGCGGCGGATCCAAGACCACAAGATCCGGCTTGAGGCCCGTACCTAAAAGCCGAGGTAACGCCTCTTCTACCTTTCCTTCCAAAAATACTGCATTGGCGATTCCATTAAGTCTGGCATTCTCCTTGGCGTCTGATATTGCCGAAGAGACGGTTTCAATGCCATATACTTTTTTCCCGGCTTTGGCCAGCAAAAGCGCGATGCTTCCTATACCGCAATAGGCATCCACAGCCACGGAAAAATTTCCCGCCGCCTCCAGCACTTTCCCATAGAGCTTTTCCATCCCAGCCGGATTAACCTGAAAAAAAGAGGTCGCTGAAATAGCGAAACGTAGGCCTAGGATCTCTTCATAGAGAACCGGTTTTCCCCACAGCAGCCTGCTTTCCGATCCCAAAATAACATTTCCACGCCGGTCATTAATATTTCTCACTACGCCAACTATGTTCTCATCTATGCCACCAGCCAGTTCTGCTGCGAATTTTTGGGAGTCCGGGAAGCATTCGCTGGTGGTGACAAGGCCCAAAAGCGTCTCCCCTGTCTTAAATCCCGTGCGGATGAGCAGATGCCGGAGCAGGCCGCAGCCGGTCCGCTCATCATAAATCGAAAGACCGTATGCTGCCACCAATTCCCGGATCTTCGCCAATACTGCCAGATGGGCTTGATGCTGGATGGGACAATGGGCCAGATTCACAACATTGTGAGTCCCCATCTCAAAGCAGCCCAAGAGCAAAGTGCCATCCTTCCGGGCGAAAGGAAACAAAGCCTTATTCCGGTACTGCCAAGGATTTTCCAGGCCGATAATCGGCAGCACCGGCGGCTGAATTTTTCCTATGCGCTTGATGGTTTGGGAAACGTATTTCTCCTTGGCAGCCAGCTGCTGCGAAT
>DIPB01000033.1:6116-12079 GCA_002426275.1 Firmicutes bacterium UBA5499 | reverse complement strand
GCCAGCTGCTGCGAATAGTCGAGGTGCTGAAGCTGACAGCCGCCGCAACGGGGATAGAGGTCGCAGACTGGAGTTGTTCTGGCAGGAGAGGCGGAAACGATCTTTTTCAAAGCGCCCCGGGCATAACTTTTTTTCACTTCAGTGATTTGGAACTGAACTTCTTCGCCGGGAAGAGCGCCAGCGACAAAAACGGCGAAATCATCCACATGCGCAACTCCTCTTCCGTCGTGGCTGAGATCCGAAATCGCCGCTTGGATAATTTGTCCTCTTTGAAAACTCATGGACGCACCTCTTCGTTTCTTCATAAGCAGATCATAGCATAATGTGTGAAAAGATCAACAGTCAGCGGATTATATCTGTGATAGCGACTCATGAGCGTGTTACCCTGACGCCATAATTACAGCGGAAAACAGAGATTTCATATCGCTAAGCTACCAATATTAGCGTACAGTTTGCCATTTTCTGGATCTTACGCTATAATAACATCATTAACGCGTCGGCTAGTCAGAATAATTCGTGACAAAGCACTGTTTCAATAAGGCGTCGTATGCAGACCATTAAGAATGGCATCATCCAGCAGAAGGCGTTTGCGTCGCGCAATCCATAACCTTTCTTCCTTTTCTCGATGAAATGTGAGAACGTCACAGAAAAAGCTCCCTTATGAAAAAAACAATGCTTCTCGAACCATTGCGCCTACGGCTGGATAAACTGATTATTCGCTAATGGACATACTTTACGCGAACCGGAAACAGAATTGCGAGCCAGAAAAAAATGCTCTTTTTCCACTGGTACTTTATTTGGTTAAGGAGAATACATATGCCAGAAAAAATGACCTTAAATAAGTTAGAAGCAAACTTGAATTTCTTTCATAAAATGTATGATTCAGTTCGGATTGTGGATCCTCTCCGGAAACGAGTTATGGAATATCGCGATTGCAGCGCGAGCGAAACGCGTGAAATATGTTACGCTTATTGGGGAAGCGGACAGATCTGCGACAACTGCATCTCCGTGCGGGCTCATCGTGAACAAAGAAGCTTTATGAAGCTAGAACATAGCCCTGAAGAAATAATGCTGGTTACCGCATTGCCTATAGACTCCGCCGAAAAGCCAATGGTGCTGGAGCTTTTAAAAAATGTGACCGATACCATGATGATCGGTTCGGGAGACTATCAAAACGGTAAGTTAATGAGCGATGTCGTTAAAGATATCAATGATATGATAATCAGAGATGAACTGACGTCGCTTTACAATCGCCGCTTTTTAGTCGATCGTTTACCCGTCAATATCGTTAGCGCTAAAATGAGCAAAAAACCGCTGTCTGTGATTTTTATCGATATCGATAACCTGAAAACGGTCAATGATACGTTTGGACATGCTGCCGGAGATAAGATTTTAAAGCAGGCGGCCAATACGATTCGTGACTGTCTTAGAAACGATACGGATTGGGTAGCCCGTTATGGTGGAGATGAATTCGTTGTCTGCCTGAACGGCACCGACAGTCAAGGAGCTCTTAGGATTTCGGAACGAATCTATCGTCGTTTTGATGAAACAAAGGTTTCTATCCAAGACAACCAGATAACAATTGTGGTGTCCCAAGGTGTAGTCACTATGCCAGTCTCAGGTCTGAGCGCAGAAGAAATCATCAGATTCGCTGACGAAAAAATGTATGAAGCGAAAAAACGTCGTAAAACAGAAAAATAAGCTCTTCGAAAAAGCTGGGGTCGCCCCGCGGAGGTAATTTATGTCGCGCTGCAATCAGTATTTTTCAAATTTATATGATTTATTAGTCTGCATAACAAAAGCAGTTGATCTAGTCAGCCCCGAAGTTCCCAATCACCATTGGCAGGTTGCATATCTGTCAGACCATATAGCCGATACGCTCCGGCTTCCCGTGGAGCAAAAACGAACTTTGGTTATTGCCGCGCTTTTGCACGATGTCGGCGCTATTATCACGTCGCTCGATAATTTTGTTTTTCTTGAAGAGGAAGATCCTGCAATAAATTACCATGCTTTCCTAGGGGCAAACCTTCTTTCTGACTTTTCCCTTCTTTCCGACGCCGCAACTGTCATCAGATACCACCACATTCCATGGCATAACGGACAAGGAAATTCTCATCGCGGGGAAGCTATTCCCTTGCTGTCACACATTATTCATTTGGCGGATAAAATTGCGGTTCGGGTAAACAGAAATGAGTGCGTGATAAGCCAAATCAACCTCATCAAAGCCGAGATCATAAGTAAGCGGAATTCAACGTTTGTCCCGGATATTGTAGACGCATTCTCGGAGATCTGTGATCAGGAGGCTCTCTGGTTGGATTTTGTTCATAAGCCTGAAGTCCCCGCAGACTTATCCCTTGAAGCAATAAAGCTGGCATTGGATGAAGTAGTTGAGTTGACCCAAATCTTCTCCCGGATTATCGACTTTCGCAGTACGTTTACAGCCATGCATTCCGCCGGAGTCGCCGCGTCGGCGGTGAAACTAGCCGAACTGAACGGAATGTCTGAAGCTGAATGCAAGATGATGCGTATAGCCGCAAACCTTCATGACATCGGAAAACTTGCGGTTCCGAAAAAAATCCTTGAAAAGCAGGATAAGCTGGAGCCTCTGGAATATGATATTATTCGCTCGCACAGTTTTTATACATATCGGCTTTTGAAGCCAATCAGCGGCTTTGAAGATATTACCCAATGGGCCGCTTACCATCATGAAAAACTAAACGGCCGCGGTTATCCCTTTCATCTTAAGGCGAACAGTCTCCCTCTGGGATCCCGCATTATGGCCGTGGCAGATATTTTTACCGCAATAACCGAAGACAGGCCTTATCGCAAAGGCATGTCCAAAGAACAAGCTATTGCCACGCTCAAAGGCATGGTGGAAAGCGGTGCGATTTCCCCATCAATCTGTTCTCTGCTCGTTGACAACTATGAGTCCGTCTCCTGTATGCGCAGGGAATCGGCTGAAAGAGCTGTCGAGAATTACCACGAATTACACGCCCCAAAATATATCAGCGCTTGTGCTTCAAGCAATTGATCAGCGCGGCTGACAAAATAAAGCGACGTTACGATTTGAAAACGTCACGGCTCTCGCGCCATTGCCGAATACGTCGAGCAGCTGGTCAGACGGCTGCCTGACCGCATCTTTCTTTAACAGGTTCCGCAAGGCAGAATGTGCCCTATAATTTCCTGTTCATTTCCGCAACAAGGGAAAAGTCCGGGCACAAATGCATTGCTTCTTAACCCGGACCACCAGACGGTGTTCCTTATGGTCGCTGTGCTCCTCATTTTCAAATGCTTTTTCCTCCACTGTTTATGTAAGCCCATAATCTTTTTGGGTTTCCTGCCTGATCTGTATATTCATCTGCAAATCAATCACCTCTAACTTTCCCAAACGCTTTGCGGAGGAAATCCTTTTTCCTCCCCTGTCGCATCGATTACCTCTGAATTCTGTCTTTGCGTACGAATATACCTCCATGGTACTGCCGTTTTCCCTGGCGGCTCTCTCTTTTACCGCTCCGCATTCATCAGCTAATTTGTGGTGTTCCCGCAAATAATCCCGCTGAAGGAATTCATTGCGCTGATAAAACCCGTCGTTGTACGGCAGGATGTGGAGGTTGTGCGTTCCGTTGTTATATGCGGTGCTTCCGATATGTTCAATGGCTGCGGCACTGGAACCGAGAAGGCGAAGCAGGTGCGGGAGCTTATCGACGCAGACCGGCGTATAATTTTTCTTTCCTCGGGTCTATCATTGCTTTGGCCAATTATTAAACTCTTTGCGCAGGGCTGTTCTTGGCCGGCCCACCTTTTCCACAAGATCAGCTAGCTTTTTGCTACGGCCTAATGCTGCGATCTGTCCGCTCGTCGCCGCGAACAAGCTCATAGGTAATCAGCAAGAAGGCATCATCCGTAAATGTCCTGCCGATTATCCCGGAGTTACGTTTAAATTGACAGTCCAAGCCGGATATGCTAACATTTCAAGAGGAGTTTTGTCATGATTCATTTTTACACAGGGAGGTTATAACTTGGGCCTGAATTTAGCACAAAAAATCATCAAAGCGCACCTTGTGGAGGGAAAACTGGAACCTGGCAGCGAAATAGCCCTGAAGATCGATCAAACCCTCACCCAAGATGCAACCGGCACCATGGCTTATCTGCAATTTGAAGCCATGGATCTGCCCCAAGTGCGCACAGAACTTTCAGTTAGCTACGTTGATCACAACACTTTGCAAACAGGCTTTGAAAATGCCGACGATCACCTCTTTTTACAATCCATCGCCCAAAAATACGGCATCTACTTTTCCCGCCCGGGCAATGGCATTTGCCATCAGGTACATTTGGAACGTTTCGGACAGCCGGGCAAAACATTGCTCGGTTCGGACAGTCACACGCCCACAGGCGGAGGCATCGGCATGCTGGCAATTGGAGCCGGCGGTTTGGATGTGGCAGTGGCCATGGGCGGAGGCGCTTTCTATACGCCCATGCCCAAAATCGTTAACGTTCATCTCACAGGACAGCTGCCAGCTTGGGTTACGGCCAAAGACATAATTCTAGAGCTTCTGCGGCTGCTCACAGTGAAAGGCGGCGTGGGGAAGATCTTCGAATATACCGGCCCTGGCGTGGCCTCTCTGCGCGTCCCCCAGCGGGCTACCATCACCAACATGGGGGCGGAACTGGGCGCCACAACCTCAATTTTCCCCAGCGACCAGGTGACAAGAGAGTTTTTGGCTGCCCAAGGCAGAGAAGATAGCTGGCGAGAATTAGGGGCGGACAGCGACGCCACCTACGACGAAGTGGTTGAAATCAACCTTGAGAAGCTTGAGCCCCTGGCGGCTATGCCCCATAGTCCGGATAATGTGAGCAAAGTCAGTAAACTAGCCGCTGAGAATGTGGCTGTAAACCAAGTTGCCATAGGCAGCTGCACTAATTCATCGTATGTGGATCTGATGCGGGTAGCGAAAATTTTAAAAGGCAGACGCGTTCACCCCAATGTCTCGCTAGTCATTAGCCCCGGTTCCAAGCAGGTGCTCACCATGTTGTCCCAAAACGGAGCCTTAGCGGACATGGTGCAGGCCGGAGCCAGAATTCTGGAATGTACGTGCGGACCTTGCATCGGCATGGGACAAGCGCCGCCAACTGGTGGCGTTAGCCTGCGCACCTTCAACAGGAATTTCGAAGGCAGAAGCGGCACTAAATCTGCGCAAGTCTATTTAGTCAGTCCCGAAGTGGGCGTGGCGAGCGCCCTGGCCGGTAAATTCACAGATCCCAGGGATTTGGGAGCGTATCCGGCCATTGAAGAGCCCGAAAGCTTTCTCATTGACGACGGCATGATCATCCCGCCGCAAGAGGCCGACGTTGAAATCCGCCGCGGTCCCAACATTAAGGCGCTGCCACTCCAAAAAGCTTTGCCGGAAACTTATCGGGGCAAAGTGCTCTTAAAAGTCGGGGACAACATCACTACGGACCACATCATGCCTGCCGGCGCTAAAATCTTGCCTTTGCGATCCAATGTGCCAGCTTTAAGCCAACATGTGTTCCAGCAGGTGGATCCGTCCTTTGCCCAGCGGGCGCAAGAGGCCGGCGGCGGGATTATCCTGGGAGGACAAAACTACGGCCAGGGCTCCAGCCGCGAACACGCCGCGCTGTGCCCGATGTACCTTGGAATCAAAGCGGTCTTGGCCCAGAGCTTTGCCAGGATTCACAAGGCGAATCTGGTTAACTTTGGCATTCTCCCGTTAGTGATCAGCCAAGAGGATTATCAAAAGTTGAGCCAGAAAGACGAACTTGAGTTTCCAGATCTGCGGCAGGCACTGGCGGAGAGAACAGGAAGGCTTCAAGCTATATCATCTCAAAAGACAACTATTGACCTCAGCTATGAACTGTCGGAGCGACAAGTGGCCATTATTCTGGCCGGAGGACTTTTGAATTATACCAAAAACAAGGCTTGAAAAAAGGGGACTGCCAGTGGC
>DIPB01000033.1:417-6022 GCA_002426275.1 Firmicutes bacterium UBA5499 | reverse complement strand
GGGACTGCCAGTGGCAGTCCCCTTTGCGACGGAGGCCAGGCTTTTGCCTGGCCTCTATTTTTAGTTATCTTTGTCTTCCTTCTGGTCCTTAAACAGATCCCCGAACAGATCTCCTAAGGTCACCTCCGGTGCAGACTGCTGATAATCGCTGTCTGCATGATTATGGTTCTCAGGCTTGGTCTGTTGTTTCGCAGGCTGTTCCGCTTCCCGGACGCTCAACCCGATGCGGTGACGTTCAGGATCCACCGAGAGCACCTTGACCTTTACGCGTTCTCCGGAGTGCACAACTTCATCCGGTTTTGCCACATGACGATTGGCCAACTGTGAAATATGCACCAGCCCTTCCACGCCGTCTTCCAGTTTCACAAAAGCGCCAAAGTCCACCAGTCTGGTTACCTCGCCTTCAACCAGCGAACCTTCAGGATATTTTTCCGCAACGTGATCCCATGGATCCGGCAAGGTCTGTTTAAGGCCTAAGGAGATGCGCTCCCGTTCTTTATCCACTCCCAAAATCATCACTTTAATCTTCTGGCCTTCGCAGACCACATCTGAAGGATGTTTCACGCGGCTGAAGGCCATCTCCGAGACGTGCAAAAGGCCTTCCACACCGTCGCCGATATCTATGAAAGCGCCGAAGTCCGTAAGCCTTTTGACCTCTCCGTCTACGATCTCGCCGGGCTTCAGGGAATCGTAGACGTCTTGTTTGTGGGACTGAAACTCCTCGTCCAGTACGGCTTTGTGGGAGAGCACCACATTATTCCGTTCCCGATCCATCTCGAGTATTTTCAACTTCCAGACCTGCCCGATAAACTGTTCCAGATTATCCACAAAGCGGCGATCAACCTGAGATGCCGGCACGAAGCCGCGCACGCCGACATCCACTAGCAATCCGCCTTTAACCCGCTCAATTACCGGCGCCTCAATGGCTTCATTTTTGTGGTATGCTTCTTCCAGCACTACCCAAGAGCGAGCTGCGTCAGCCTTGCGCTTGGATAAAACAGGGTTCCCTTCTCCGTCGTCTACTTTCTCCACGTACACATCGATCTCGTCGCCAACTTTCAGCAGCTCTTCTGCCGATGCCACAGGCCGGTATGCCAGCTCGCCCTTATGGATTATCCCTTCGGATTTATACCCGATGTCCACCATGGCCTCATTGTCGGTAACCTGAATCACCTTTCCTTTGATGATGTCACCCTGATTGATTGTAGGGAAGGCCTGAGACTCCATGTGTGATTCCTCGGGTTCCGCCGACTGGGTTTGGGTTGTTTCAGCAGGGGCCTCCCCGACAGAAGCCACCTCCTTATCGGTGGCTTCACCTTGCGGCTGAGGCTCAGCCGCAACAGTTTCCTGCTGATCTTTCTGTTCGTCAATTTCAATCATTTTCCTCACTACCCCCTCGATCATCCATTTGGGCGTCGATGCTCCGGCTGTAACCCCAACATGTTCTATCCCTGAAAACCAGTCTGGATCCAATTCGGCCTCAGTTTCAATATGATATGTGGGAACACCAGTAGCTCGACAAACCTGGGCCAACCGCTTTGTATTGGCGCTGTTCTTTCCCCCAATTACCAGCATCAGCTGGACAGATTCAGCCAATTCAATTGCGGCAGCCATTCTTTTTTCTGTGGCTGTACAAATCGTGTTATAAACTCGCAGCTCTCGCGCTTCGTCTATTAAGACGTCGGCACAGGCTTTGAAATTGGCTAAGTCCTGAGTTGTTTGTGCTAAAAGCCCAACTACAGGCTTCACCTTCAGCTGTCTCAGCATGTCAGGAGAGCTTGCCACTATTACCTCCCCGCCCGCTGAGCCAACTATGGCGCAAACCTCCGGATGATCAGGGTCTCCTACCAAAATCACCTGATATCCTTGGGAAACCAGCTGGGATGCCAGTTTCTGCGCTCTGCTCACAAAAGGACAAGTCGCGTCTACCACTCGCAAGCCACGATCCTCAGCCGCTCTGATCACATCTTTCGACAAACCGTGGGAACGAACGATTAAGGTACCGCCAGAGGTTTCCTCCAGATTCTCGATTACTTGTAACCCTTTATCAGCAAGCAACTTCACAATCTGAGGATTATGTATCAATTGGCCAAGGCAGTACAGGGGATGACCGTCCAGTTCCTCCATCGCCATCTTCATCGCCCGCTCTACCCCAAAGCAGAACCCTGCGTGCTGAGCTACCGTGACGCGCAACAACCCACCTCCTTGTTTAGTTTTTGCTAACTTGTCCGAAATATGAGGGTTTCAAACTAATTATTAGAAACTCATCCTGGAAGATCCTCTTTTAAAAGCTCTCTCATGGCCGCCCGCAGCTTGTCATTGGCTTCTGCCATCTGTCTTTGACGGTTTGGGGGATCAAGCAGCGGCAGATAAATGGGCTTGCCTATTTTTACTCTGAGCTTTTTGGGCCTGGGAAATTTTCTGTCACTCCCCCACGCCCGATCGCTTCCCAGTATAGCCACTGGAATGAGCGGTACCCGAGCTTTTAAGGCCAAAAAAACTGCGCCCCCACGGAAGGAGAGATCGTCATTGCTAGCTCGCCTTCCCTGGGGGAAAATGCCCATCAGTTGGCCAAGACTGAGGAGCGTTAAGGCATGAGTTATCGCTGTGCGATCTCCCGACAGGCGGCGAACCGGAAATGCTCCCAAAAGCCTAATGAGAGGTGCCAGCACAGGAATTCGGAATAACTCTTCTTTGGCCATAAAATTCAGTTTGCGAGGCATAGCAACGCCCACGGCAGGCGGATCCAGGTAGCTGGCATGATTTGCCGCGATCACTGCGCCGCCGTGTTGGGGAATGTTTTCTTTGCCTTCCACTTGAAGCCTGAAATAAACTAGGAACAACATTTTTGCAAACCAAAGCGCTATCCGATAAAACATCTGTCCCCCACCTTAGACCTTTTGGACAATTGCCTTCCGGTATAATGAGATGATTTCAACCACCGCTTGCTCTATGGTGAGCTCAGTAGTGTCCAGAAGGTACGCGTCCGAAGCCCTGCGAAGCGGTCCAACCTCACGGTTTTCATCCAATTGATCGCGCAAAGCCAATTGCGCTTCAAGCTCCCGCAGGGAAAGGTCTATTCCCCGTGCCCACAGTTCCTTTGCCCGCCGCGCGGCCCGCTCTTGCAAGCTGGCGGTCAAGAACACTTTGACTTCAGCTTGCGGCAAGACCACAGTGCCGATATCCCTGCCATCCATCACCACATCGCCTTTTGCCAACCGCTGTTGCAGGCTCACCAACTGCCGCCGCACCGCTGGCAAAGCAGCCACGTCTGAAACTCCGCGGTTGACGTCAGGCAGCCGGATCTGCGCGCTTACATCCTCTCCATCCAGCAGAACGGTTGTGGCTTCACCTGGAAGCAGTTCCAGCCGGCTGCGGGACAAAAGCGCAGCTATCGCCGCTTCATCGGCAAGGGAAATGCCCTCCCGCAACGCTTTCAGCGTCAAAGCCCGGTACATGGCGCCAGTGTCGATATATAAAAAACCCAACTCTTGCGCCACCTGACGGGCCACCGTGCTCTTCCCGGAACCTGCAGGGCCATCAATTGCAATCTGCATACCGAATTATTTACCCTCACGTTTTCAATACTTCGTCATAATTTCAGCTTTTCCTGCTTTATTTCATTTTTATTGGCAAATAACTGCCAAAAGTTGGGAAAGGAAATCTCCACGCATTCCGCATCTTGAATAGTGGTAACCCCTTCAGCCCGCTGCGCAGCCACGGCCATGGCCATCGCGATCCTGTGATCGCCGAAGGAATCAACCTGGGCGCCGTGCAAAGGCTTACCGCCTTCAATCACAAGTCCATCGGGCAATTCTTCTGTCTCGACGCCCAAGCGCCTGAGCCCCAAGACCATGGCTCCGATGCGATCAGACTCTTTCACCCGCAATTCGGCAGCATCCCGGATGGCGGTGGTGCCTGCGGCAGCTGTGGCGACTGCTGCTAAAACCGGAAGTTCGTCTATGAACAGGGGAACGCTTTCCCCCCGCACTTCCGTGCCGCGCAGTTCGCTTGTTTCCACCTCCAGATCTGCCACCTCCTCGGAGCCGAAAGAGCGTTGGTTTTGGACTCTGATTTTAGCTCCCATCCGCTGCAGAACCGTCAGGAAGGCAGATCTTGTGGGGTTGACGCCCACATCGCGCAAGAGAATCCTAGAGCCTGGGATGAGTAAAGCGCCGGCTATGAGAAAGGCTGCTGAAGAAAAATCTCCAGGCACTGCAATCTCCCTGCCCCGAAGAGCGCCGGCTGCCTCTATGGCAATGTTTTTCCCCTCTCTGCTGATGGCTGCGCCGAAATCCTTGAGCATCCGCTCTGTGTGATCCCTGCTGGGGATCGGTTCCGTGACGACGGTTTTTCCTTTGGCAAATAGCCCGGCCAGAAGCAGCGCGCTTTTCAGCTGGGCGCTTGCCACAGGGAGCTGGTAGGAGATGCCAGCCAGCTGCCTGCCCACGATGGCCAGGGGAGGATATTGATTGCCGCGCCTGCCGAAAAGCTGTCCTCCCATGGCTTTCAAGGGCCGAAGCACACGCGCCATAGGCCTTTGGCGCAATGAGTTGTCGCCGGAGAGCACGCTGAAGAAGCTCTGTCCTGCCAGTAGGCCGCTGAAAAGGCGCATGGTGGTGCCGCTGTTTTGGCAATCCAAAACGTCTCCGCTCTCCTGAAGTTTACCTCCGCGCACGAGCACGGTATTGTCGCTTCTCCAGTCGAGATCAATCCCCAATTGCCGGAGAATCTTAGCTGTGGCCAGGCAATCGCGGCTGGGGAGAGCTCCCCTCACCACTGTCTGTCCCTGGCTGACGGCGCCTAAAATTAAGGCCCTGTGCGTAATTGATTTATCTGCGGGAACGTGGGCTTCAAAGCGCCAAGGCCGGCTTGGCGTAACTTGCGCGTTCATTCCTGGCGGAGAGGCTGAAAGCCGGCAGCCGCCAGAATACCGCGGGCAGCCTCTTGGGCGTTCTGATCGCGAAAGCTCACTCTCACAGTTCCCCCTTCCCCTTCTCGAATCCGCAAGATCTCCAAATCCTGAATATTGATCTCTTTTTCCGCCAGAAGCCCGGTGACAGCAGCCAAAGAACCGGGTTCGTCCGGCAGCGACAATACCAACTGAAAACTTGAGCCCAGGAGGCCCTTTCTGCGCAGAGGCAGCAAACTGCGGGTTTTTTGCGCGTCAGCCAGGAGCGCTTCCAGTCCGGAGAGTTCTCCCTGTTCCAAAAGCTCTTTTAGAGCCTGTAAAGACTTTTGCAGCCGGCCGACGAGGGAGGCTGCCACCCAGCGATTGCTGCCCAAAATCTCCCGCCACAGCTTGGGGCTGCCGCTGGCTACCCGGGTGAGATCACAAAAGCCACCTGCCGCAAGCGTCAAGGCTAGATCCTTATCTTCAAAGCCAGCAATGGTGTTCAGCAGCGCCACTGCGCACAAGTGCGGCAGGTGACTGACCATCCCCACGATCTGATCGTGCCGCTGGGCGGAAAGGCTAATGGGAACCGCTCCGGTCTTGCTTACCAGCTGCTGGACATAAGCTATGGTTTGAGAAGAAACGTCCGAGCCAGGCGTGAGGATAAACGGAGCGTTTTGAAACAAATAGGGATCCGCCGCGGTAATGCCA
>DIPB01000033.1:0-247 GCA_002426275.1 Firmicutes bacterium UBA5499 | reverse complement strand
CCAATGAAGCGTCCCGGAAACAATTCCTGAGCTTTCTGCACAATCGCCCCTTTGGTGCTGGCCGTATCCAGCACAATGGCTTGCGGCGGCAAGATGGAAAACAGCTTCTGGCAAGTGGGGATCACTTCCAAGACCGGCGTGGCCACAATGGCGCACTCCACATCTGCCGTTTCTTCCAGCCGGACGGCCGCGTCGATTGCCCCGACGCGCAGAGCCTCGGCTAAAGCTTCCTGACTGGAATCCGCGC
>DIPB01000141.1:9612-10001 GCA_002426275.1 Firmicutes bacterium UBA5499 | reverse complement strand
TGAGAACTTTTGACTGTCTAGTAGATCAGGATGTCGTAAAATATTGGTAAAATATTTTCCGGCCTGACTTGCATTACCATTTCGTCAGCCTTATAATTAAGAAAGCTAAATATTAGCTTTCCTAACCTATAAAAAGGAGGAAGCTTGTAGTGGAAACGGAACAGCCCGATTTAAACGTCGTTTCGGAAAAACTATTAAAGGCCCTTTTTCAGTTCCGGAACGTCTATAAGAACGAAAATATCCTCCGCTGCCGCTTGGAATGCGGATCTGACGATCTCCGACCCAGCGAGATCATGCTGCTTTTCATGCTGGCAAACGCGACGTCTTCCGAAGGGGTCAACGTCTCCGATTTGAGCAGGATGCTGCACGTCAAGCCGCCGTCCATCACG
>DIPB01000141.1:8946-9517 GCA_002426275.1 Firmicutes bacterium UBA5499 | reverse complement strand
ATCACGCCCATTCTCACAAGGCTCGAGGCAAAGAAAATGATCGAGCGCAAGATGGATGCGAACGACCGCCGGATCGTACGCGTGCGCCTGCTTGCGGCTGGAATCAAGTTCGTGGAGCTTCGCCGCAGCATCCTGCTGAAGCATTTCAAAGGGCTTGTGAGCTACCTCGGCATCGAACGGAGCATCGAACTGACGTCTCTGATCAATGATGCGTTCCTGTATTTTCGCCAGCACATGATGAACCATCGCTGCGGCAAACAGCAGCGGGAAGACTGAGGCGCGAAAGCGCCTCCCCAGGAAGCAACGTCACGGAGGTATGTGCATGCTGAAGGTATATCGCAACCTCAAACCATATCTGCTTAGCATTCTCGCCATTGTGCTCTTGCAGTTCTTACAGGCTATGGCAAACCTGTACTTGCCAAACCTGATGTCCGACATTACGAATAAAGGTATCATGCTGAACGACATCCCGTATATCTGGCGCACGGGCGGCAGGATGCTGCTCATCGCAGCCGGCGGCGTGATCTGCGCTGTCATCTCGAGCTTTCTCAGTTCCCAAGCCGCCATGGTG
>DIPB01000141.1:5278-8838 GCA_002426275.1 Firmicutes bacterium UBA5499 | reverse complement strand
AGATCTTCCGCCACATCGAAAGCTTTTCCCTAAACGAGTTCGACAGATTCGGCGCTTCCACGCTGATCACGCGCACAACGAACGATATCGTACAGATCCAGTTCGTCACCGTCATCCTGCTCAACATGATGATTTTAGCGCCGATCACCGCTGTTGGCGGTACAATTTTGGCCGTGCGGCAGGATGCCTCGATGACCATCATCCTAGCCGTTGCGCTGCCGGTCGTCGCCGCCGTGATCGCGCTTGTGGCGTGGAAGGGCATCCCTCTTTTCCAAACGGTTCAGGCGAAGCTCGATCGCGTCAACCTCGTTTTGCGTGAAAAGCTCACCGGCATCCGCGTCATCCGCGCTTTCGACCGCCTGGAGCACGAGGCCAAACGGTTTGACACGGCAAGCCGCGATTTGACCGACACCTATATTAAGGTCAACCGCATCATCGCCGTCATGATCCCTGCCATGCTGCTGATCATGAACGGCGTCACGTTGAGCATGCTCTGGCTGGGCGCCATCAGAATCGACGAAGGCAGTTTGAACATCGGCAATCTCGTCGCCTTTATGCAGTACGCCATGCAAATCCTTTTTTCCTTCCTGATGTTTTCAACGATGTTCATCCTCATCCCGCGCGCGCAGGCGGCGGCAGACCGTTACAACAAGGTCATGGAGGCCACGCCCCAGATCGCAGACCCAAAAAACCCGCTTCACGCTGTGGAAGCGGGTTACGTCGAGTTCCGCAACGTCACCTTCCGCTACCACGGCGCCGAGCTCCCAGCAGTAAACCACATTTCTTTTTCCGCAAAGCCCGGCGAAACGACGGCGATCATCGGCGGCACGGGCAGCGGAAAATCCACCATCGTCAACCTCATTCCGCGGTTTTACGATCCGGAAGAAGGCGAGGTGCTCGTGGACGGCGTAGACGCAAGCAGGCTGACGCAGGAGGAACTGCGGGCCAAAATCGGGTTTGTCCCGCAAAAAGCGGTGCTGTTCACCGGAACCATCGCCGAAAATCTCCGCTTGGGAAATCCGGCCGCCACAGACGAAGAGATCGCGCACGCCGCCGAAGTCGCGCAGGCGGCCGATTTTATCGACGCGATGAAGGATGGCTACCACACTGTCCTGGCAGAGGGAGGGAGCAACCTTTCGGGCGGGCAAAAGCAGCGTCTTTCCATTGCCCGGGCCCTGGTGCGCCGGCCGGAGATCTATGTGTTCGACGACAGCTTTTCGGCCCTCGATTTCAAAACTGATGCGAAGCTGCGCGCCGCCTTGAAAAAGGAAACCGCGCAGTCCACGGTGATCATCGTGGCGCAGCGGGTCGGCACCGTGATGGACGCAGACCGCATCATCGTCCTGGACGAAGGGCACATCGCCGGGATCGGCACGCATAAAGAATTGCTGGAGCGTTGCGAAGTATACCGCGAAATCGTCTCGTCTCAGCTTTCGAAGGAGGAATTGGCATGAGCGAGAAAAACAAACACGGCGGCTTTCCGCTCGGCCGTCCCGGAGAAAAGGCAAAAAATTTCAAAGGCACAGTCATTCGCCTGTCTCGCTACCTCAGGCCCCAGCTTGGCAATCTGATCGCCGTGGGCATCTTCGCCGTGTTCAGCACGACGTTTATGGTGCTCGGCCCGAGAATCGCCGGGGACGCCATCAATCAGATTACAGACGGATTTATCGCCAAGTCCATCGTCAACGGGATCGCCAAAGCGCAGCCGGAGCTGAAAAAGACGGTAAGAGCCTACGACGATGCACTTGCCTCAGCAGTTAAAAAAGCGGACGAAGCCGCAGAGCGGCAGTTTAACGCAACGCTTGCCGCGCGACGGCAAAAAGCGTATGCGGAAGCGATCGCCAAGGCAGACGCGGCCGCGGAGCAGGAGTTCGCCGACGCCGCCTCCGCGCAGAGGCAGGCGGCGCTGGCAAAAGTAAAACGGCAGGCCGAAGCCGCAGCCAAAGCCGCAGTGGACGCTCGGTTTACACAAATGGCGCCAGGCGTGCCTGTCTCCGCATACCCGACCATCCCCGGCTACGGCGACGCGCTCCAAGCTGCCTACGCGCAGGCGGACGCACAGGCTAACGCAGCCGTGGCTGACGAATTTGCCAAACGTCAGGCGGCCATGACAACGAAGCTCGCCCAAGCAAAGGTCGAGGCAGAAAAGGCGGCCAAAAACACCGTGGATTCCGCCTTTGCCCAGCAGCAGGCAGCCATGGCCGCCAAACTCGCAAGCGCGAAAGCCGCCGCCGAAAAGACCGCGAAAGCCGCAGTGACAAAAGCGTTCCTGCAAAAGATGAACGTCACGCAGGCGCAGTTCGATACCGTCCGAAGCCTTGCCGCACTTCCAGCCATCACCAGCGTCGCGGATTACGGCAAGCGCTCCGACATCGCCCGCTCATTTGTAAACGGAATAAAGAAGCTGCCAGCCAGCCTGACGGCCGGCAATAGCGCGCTCAAATCATCCGACGTCCAAATATCGAACGTATCCGGCGCAACCCTTGCCAAATATGTGACGACGATCCGCAAAAACGGTGGAAAGATGCAGTTTGACGCCATTGCGAAAACGCTGCTTTCCCTGCTCGCCATTTATCTGCTTTCCTCACTTTTCACCTTTGCCATGCAGTTCATCATGTCCACAGTCGCGCAAGGCGTCGTCTACGAGCTGAGGCGCGATCTGGACGGGAAGCTTTCCCGGCTGCCGCTGCGGTACTACGATTCGCATTCCAACGGTGAGATCCTCAGCCGGATGACCAACGACATCGACACCATCTCGGGAACGCTCCAGCAAAGCCTGACGCAGCTAATCACCGCGCTGTTGCAAATGATCGGCTACATCATCATGATGCTGACCATCAGCCCGCTCCTCACGCTGATCGTGCTGACGACCATGCCGCTTTATATCGCAGTTACGCTGTTCATCGCCAAAAATTCGCAGAAGTTCTATACTGCCCAGCAGAAACACCTCGGCGACATCAGCGGCCACACAGAGGAGATGTTCACGGGCCACAGGATCGTCAAAGCATTCGGCCAGGAGCAAAATTCCGTCAAGACCTTCGAGGCCATCAACGGCGACCTTTACCGCGCCAGCTGGAAAGCGCAGTTTCTCTCCGGCGTGATGTTTCCAGTGATGAATTTCATCAGTAACGTCGGGTACGTCCTCATCTGTGTGGTCGGCGGCATCTTCGTCACAAAAACATGGCTCAACATCGGCGATATCACCGCCTTTATCACCTATTCGCGCTCGTTCTCGCAGCCCATCGTGCAAACCGCGAACATCGCCAACGTCATCCAGTCCACAGTCGCGTGCGCGGAGCGCGTATTCGAAGTACTAGACGAGGAAGAGGAAATTCCTGACAGCCCGGACGCCATTGCGCTGACGCAGCCGCGCGGCGACATTGTTTTTGACCATGTGAAGTTCAGCTACAAAAAAAGCGAACCGCTGATCGAGAACATGAACCTCTCCATCCGCAAAGGCGATACCGTTGCCATCGTCGGGCCCACGGGAGCCGGCAAGACTACGCTTGTCAACCTGCTGCTGCGTTTCTACGAGATCCTCGGCGGCTCCATTACCTTCG
>DIPB01000141.1:3940-5077 GCA_002426275.1 Firmicutes bacterium UBA5499 | reverse complement strand
TGCAGGATACCTGGCTGTTCAACGGCTCTATCGAAGACAATATCAGATACGGCCGGATGGATGCGACGCACCAGGAAATCGTGCAGGCGGCAAAGGCAGCCTATGCGGATCACTTTATCCGCAGCCTGCCGGACGGCTACAACACCGTGCTCAACGAGGAAGCGTCCAATATCTCCCAAGGGCAGAAACAACTGCTCACCATCGCGCGAGCCATCCTCGCCGATCCGACTGTTCTCATCCTGGACGAGGCCACGAGCTCTGTGGACACCCGCACTGAAGTGCTGATCCAAAATGCCATGAGCGTGCTCATGCGTGGAAGGACAAATTTTGTCATCGCCCACCGGCTTTCCACCATCCGCAACGCCAAAACCATCTTGGTGATGAACTGCGGCTCCATCATCGAAAAAGGCTCCCATCGGGAGCTCATGGAGAAAAACGGCTTTTACGCCGACCTGTATAACAGCCAGTTCGCAGGCCCCGCACAGGAAGACCGGGTCGGATGAGGGAAATTCCATAACCGCCTGTGAAAGCCCGCAAACGGCTTTCGCAGACCACTAAAGCGGCTGAACGCCCGGAAAAAAATCGGAGCAACCACCACTAGAGGGATCGGTTGCTCTTCGCTTTAAATGTTGTTTTCGTCCATTAATTACTGCATCCGCCAAGCGCAACTGAGTCCCATAAAAGTGCCTTCGTGACCTCGGACCCTTTTAGTATGCTGCTTTGCGCTTATAAACCGGCAGCAAATACGTACGCGACCATAAAAACGCCCAAGCGCCATGCCAGCGCAATCCGAATGTCATTACCGACAGGCCTGCCGCGCGATTAGGAATCGCATCGACGATCGAGGCGACCGGTTGGTTTTCGGCAAAAGCGCGAACGGGCCCCAGCATAGAAACGATCGGCGCCCTGTTGTATTATGCTAATCCTTAACGGCGGTCAAGCCGTCACGCTTGTAAGCTAATTCCAGCAAATTAAACCTACGATTCCACTGCAGAAACCCATATCCTAACGCAAAAGTGGGGATGAACCTCCCCCTTTAGCATCAAAAGGGGCTCGCAAGACATCAAATATGAAGGCTTTCGCTAAAAAAGTGGGGATTCATTTCAAGTTCATCTGCATAAATTGACTTTTCGCAGC
>DIPB01000141.1:0-3760 GCA_002426275.1 Firmicutes bacterium UBA5499 | reverse complement strand
AAGATCCGCAGTATTTTCCATCCAAACTTGCTGGCAACTTCTCGATAGTGCGCGCATTGGCTATATCCTAATTTCCTGAACAAATTAATGCTTGGCAGATTTTCTCCTGAAATAGATGCGATTAACATCTCAAAGTTGTTCTCTTTCGCCACTTTCTCCAGGTAGTTTATCATCTTTGCGCCCAATCCCTTTCCTGTAAACCGAGGCTTTAAGTATAACCCCAGCTCTACTGTCTTGTCATAGGCGGGATTCTTTCGGAAACGGGTCAGAAAACAAAAACCTATCATCTCGCCGTCTATGTAGGCAAGAAACGTCTTATATTTGTCATTATTGACGAACACTCGCTTTTTAAATTCTTCCATGATGATTCTATCACAATCGAAGGTCGCAGTGGTATTCTCGAGATAATAATTATAAATTTCTAATATTGTCTTGAGATCTTCATCTTTAGCTTCGATAAATTCAATCATCTTTTTTCTCCATCAAGTTTTTTGCAGATAAAAGCTTGAAACGTCCTCTTCATAAGGGGTTTGGTGAGAGCTTATTTTATACTAATATGTTTGGTCCAGAGAGGACCTCGCAATCCACATCTCTCAAAAGCTGATGGTCAATGGCAATGCGCCGAAGTCAGATGTTTTCTTCTGTACTCCAAGCAAGCAGAGTGTTGTCGGCGGCGGGAAATTCCTGCGCAATACCGCCAACAGTCCTGTCTAAACAGTCTTCCATATCCCACCACGATTTTGTCACGGCAAGTTTACAGAATTTCGGCAGATCGTCCACAGTCAGCAAAGGGGCAACTGTCCGCGGATACTCGAGTGCCAGATACTGAAATTCCCGCTCCAATGTCCAGCACTTATCCACGAACTCCCAGTTCAGAAAATCCTTGGATAGTGCCGCCCGTTTCGGCTTAGGTATTCCCAAGAACGGGCAGACGTCTTTCCTATATGCAACCATCGACTCGGCTTGAACCGGGTCGGCATTAGCGTAGAAAATATCGAGAATTTCGAATGCCGAAAGATTCATAACCGCTCCATCTCGCTATCGTTCGGTAGTGATATGAGTGCTTGTATGTCAATCGGCTACTTGAACTCTCGCAGGAGAGCAAGCAGGTACTTTTACGCAAGGGAGAACGAATGCTTAGCTAACGGTAAAATCGTTGAGACGACTTCACATTATTATACTCATAATCTGCCTGTTAAAAATTGATCTAGAATTTCATTAAACCGATCCGGGACATCCATGTTTACAAGATGTCCGGCGTTTTCAAAGACGATAAGCCGGCTTGCAGGTTCGTTTTCATGCCAGCTATGGGCTGCCTTGACTGCCATAGTGGTATCCTTTTCTCCGCAGCCTATCATAAGGGGATAATTCCGTGGCACGGACTTATGACGATTTACAAGGCTTGATAATCCTGCAAAGTAGCGGAAAGAACTCCGTTTAAACCGAAGATTCATCTGATAAAATTTTTCCTGTGCTTCCAGCGTGACAGCTGAAATTGATTTATTGCTATGAGCAAACCATTTTATTGAAAAAAAAGCTTTCAGCAGCATTTTTATCTGCGCACTGCTGTTTTCCCTTTGAATAGACGGATCAAAGTTATTGATATCATATCCTCCGACACAACACAGCGAAGCAATCCTATCGGGAAATTTATTTGCAAAGTCCTGTATCAACACAGCACCGATGGATATACCGATCACATGCACTTTATCGATTTCCTCAACATCCAGTAATTGTCGGATATAATCGGAAGTTTTCTCAAGGCCGTCACCCTTTTGGGTGACGATCGATTTTCCATGTCCGATCAAATCCAAAGCGATCACTCGATAGTCTTTAGAGAAGTAATCTACTTGCTCGTCAAAACTGGTATGATCCGCAAATGCAGCATGAATAAACAATATGCTCTCCGCGGTTTCCGTTTCCGACACCCAATAGTAAATAGGGGTCCCACTCAAACATTTTTGCTTCATGGCAATATCCTTACATAATAATCTGAATACAGTATCTCGAGATAGTCAACAAAAAAGAACTTAAGTTGCCAGAGTTCAAGTCCTTCGGTTTCAACATAAATGGAAAGTTAGGTCAAAAAAGATGCCATAGTTGTTATAAAAACTACGAATTAATTTTAGATTCTGTATACCAAGTTATTGGTATAAAATATCCTATTATAGGTGAAATTCCGTATCCCATTAACGGTACTGGAAAGTTACCAAAGATCGTAGAAATTAAGATAATTATAAAATACAACCCTACACAAATTGAAGGTAATTTAAGGTCTTTCGGTGGAAATAATATAAACGGTACAGGTAGGATTGCAAGCGAAATAATCCCTAAAGTAAGCCATACAAATCCCATATTATTTAATAAGCTTATTATTTTCTCCACATAGGTTACTGCGGGCAAACTATCCAAAAACGCCCATGAAAGAATAACCAATATAGAAAAAATTCCCACTATAAATAAACGAAAAATCTTCCCCTTCGTTTTACTGCACAACAGTATCATCATTGGAACCGCAAAACCGGTTAACTGAGAAGAATCCGGCTGGATAGCCAATAAAATGGATATAGCCAATGCAACAGCAAGAGTAAACCATAGTTCTTCTGTTTGTGATGCTCTCCATAGTGCTATTATGGTTAGGGGCAACAATATCATGGAAACATTAAACTTCATTATTCCAATAGATATCCACCTGTGAACTCCATTCATACCTTGATCTAGAAATGTTAAAAGCAAGAAAAAAAATACAATTATAATAGTAACGCCATTATGTTTACTTACTTTAATATTCCATCTATTTAAAACTATAAAATGCGAAATCAATCCTGCTATTACCAAGCAAGCAATATTCTGTGCCCAAATCAGGGTTGAAATATTATTATGAAACATCGCTATAGCCCCTAATGTTATAGCCGGCATTGTGATAATTACAGGAATAAATTTCTGCAACTTTAAATTTCCCATTTTCTACTCCTTAAACCATCCTCCATAACTCTAATGCGTAATATAAAACCGATACGTAACATATAAAAATATGAATCTATATTCTACCATATTAATCAAAGAAGCCCATCGCAATAGCAATCGACTTCTTTCGACAAAAATTATGGCGGAGAGAGTGGGATTTGAACCCACGAGGCAGTTTCCCGCCTACCGCTTTTCGAGAGCGGCGGTTTCAACCACTCACCCATCTCTCCGTTGACGAAAGAAATCCCGCATGAGAGCCTTACATTCGTCCGCCCGCACGGAAGATGTGACTTCCAAGCGGTGATTCAGCCTTTGGTCCCGCACCAGATCGAAAAGCGAATCCACGGCTCCGGCTTTAGGATCCGAGGTGCCGTAAACCAGCCTCCCCACCCGGGACCACACCAAGGCGCCCGCGCACATAGCGCACGGTTCCACTGTCACATAGATGGTCGTGCCAGAGAGCCGCCAGCCGCCAAGCTTTCTCCCAGCCTCTCTCAGCGCCAAGATCTCGGCATGAGCGGTGGGATCACCTATTTGTTCGCGCAAATTATGCGTCCGGGCCAAGAGTTCCTCTCCTCGCACCAAGACAGCGCCCACGGGCACTTCGCCTTGCGCAAACGCGGCTTTGGCCTCTTCCAGTGCCAGGCCCATCCAGTAATTGTCGTTGATCTCTCCCATGCTTTTTTTATTGTACCACACTGCCTGCCGGGGCGCAAGATGTCCCCCCAGCTTCGGTCGCGTCAAGTAACTGTAGGTCTGTCTGATGAAAAAATTTAGCCTCACCGTCCGGCGG
>DIPB01000052.1:1399-8557 GCA_002426275.1 Firmicutes bacterium UBA5499 | reverse complement strand
GGCGGCCGCCCAGAATCCATAATTGATAACGCCCGCGTCTTTGCCAGAAGATCTGCAAGCGTGACGCACAACCACCCGGACGGTGTCAAAGGAGCAGAGGCTACAGTTTATGCGCTGACGATGTGTTACGGTTATCCGGTAGACTTGGCGAAAGAGCATATCCGAGCGGAGATTTCCGCCTTATTCGGCTCCGACCTTTCCCGAACGCTTGACGAAATCCGCCCGACCTACCGCTTCAATGAAAGCTGTCAGGACACCGTGCCGCAAGCTATTACCGCGTTCCTTGAAAGCACGGACTTTGAGGACGCAATCCGGAACGCAATCTCGCTCGGCGGTGACAGCGACACGCTCGCCGCTATCACAGGTTCGATTGCCGAAGCTGCCTACAGTATTTCGCCATGGATAATTGACAAGGCTTGGACATACCTCGACGAGCCGCTGAAAGATGTGTGCCGCCGTTGGCGGGCGTTTCTAACGTCCCTAAAGTAGGGAAGGTTCAATTTAACGAGCCTCGAGACGACGGCGTGCTAAGCCGCAAGGAAACCGAGGAAGTCCAGTATTCTAACGTCTTTAGCCTACGGGTCAAGTCCGCCAATCTTGGGCAGCGGGGGCTGTTGTGAAAGTCCGGCTGGACGCTGCGCGGGATAGCGTTCTCCTCTGGCAATTCCTGTAACTAGTTACAGATTTATTCGCGGCAGTTTGCTTTTCTTCTGTCGGCCTCCCAGAGCTTGTGAAAGATTAATTTTATTAAGTTTTCAATGCCAAGCAAGGAAAGCAGGAATTTGGTCCGGCTGGGAGAATATATACTATATTATCTGAAAGGGGTTTCAGAATGGCCAGCATTTACGACATCGCAAAAATGGCGGGAGTTTCAGTCGCCACTGTCTCCAGAGTGATTAACGGCGAAAAGTATGTGGCTCCCGAAACCAGGGAAAAAGTGCAGAAGATCTTGCGGGAGACGGGATTCATTCCCAACGCCAACGCCAAGAGCCTCACCAAGAAGAAAACCAATACCATGGCAGTTGTGGTGCCTGATCTCACCAATCCTTTTTTCACAGAGATCATCCGCGGGATCGAACAGCAGGCAGCGCAGCGGAAAATGGCTGTGATTATAGCCAATACGGACGAGGACCTGGAGCACGAGCGGCTGGCGATTCGGTCTTTGATGGGAAGAAGAGTGGACGCCCTGATTCTGGCCAGCGCCGCCCGCGCGGGCAAAGAAATCCGCTCTTCTCTCAGAGACGATATTCCGCTGGTGCTGCTAGATCGAAAGCCAAACGGTTTGGAAGCGGATCTGGTCCGCAGCGATGACAGAGGCGGCGCTGAAATCCTGGTGGATTACCTTTTTGCTTTAGGGCACAGAAGGATCGGCTTTATCTCAGGAAAAGCGGGCATCTCCACGGCGAAAAACCGTCTGGAGGGATATGTGGCCGCGCTGCGCGGCCATGGTCTTGAGCCGGAGCAGGAACTGATGGCGCCGGGGGACTTTCAGCGGACAGGCGGCAGAGAGGGAATCCTGAAGCTCTTGGCCCTCGCGCAGCCGCCCACAGCCGTGATCGCTGCCAATAATATCGAGGCTATCGGCGCGCTGGAAGCGTTGAGAGAGAAGAAGCTGGATGTGCCGGGAGATCTATCGCTGGTTTGTTTTGACGATCTGGAGCTGGCCTCCCAAGTCTATCCCTTCCTTACAGTGGCGGCGCAGCCTGTGAAGACTATGGGCGCGGTAGCTGCGCAACTGGCTTTGGAAAGACTGGCTGGCCAATCGTCCCAGCGCAGGGAGGTGGTAATGAGAATGACTTTGCTGGAACGCAGGTCTTGCCGGAGAGTGTAGAGTGAAAGACGCTTCAGTTCTGTTTTTCAAGATCTTGGAAGGATCTTTCGCCCAATGAGGAGGAAAGTATCTTTGACGATTTGAGGAGCCGCGTGCTGCTTCAGCATGCGAATTTTTCTGCTCTACAAAAATGAGGGGGGATCTTTATGAACATGAAACCGGCGCCCACAGCGGAAGACGCCTCTTGGTTTACCCATGATCGTTTCGGCCTATTTATCCATTGGGGGCTGTATTCGCTTCCTGCTCGGCACGAGTGGTTTAAGTCAAGAGAGGTTATTTCAGACGAACATTATGAGCGCTATTTTCGGCATTTCGATCCGGACCTGTATGAGCCGAAATTATGGGCCCAGGCAGCTGTGGCCGCGGGAATGAAATATTTTGTGGTTACAACCAAGCATCATGAAGGTTTTTGCCTGTGGGATTCACAGCTTACGGACTACAAAGCGCCCAATACACCTGCGGGACGCGATTTATTGCGCCCCATGGTGGATGCGTTTCGGGAGGCCGACCTGAAGGTGGGTTTTTATCATTCGCTGCTCGATTGGCACCACCCGCAGTTTGTCATCGATCGGTTCCATCCCCTGCGCAACCGGCCGGATCGCCAGCAGCTTAACGCTTCTCGCGATCAGGCGGCGTATGCCGCTTATTTGCACGGGCAGGTGCGGGAATTGCTTACGAATTTCGGCCCTATTGATCTGATGTGGTTTGATTTCAGCTACCCCGGACAGGACGGAAAGGGCAGGGAAGATTGGCAAAGCGAACAGTTATTGCGGCTGGTCCGCGGACTGCAGCCAAGAATCATGGTCAATGATCGTCTGGATTTGGAAACAGGCTGGGATCTGAAGACTCCGGAACAATTTCAGCCTCGGCAGTGGGTTAAGGTGAATGGGAAGCCGGTGGTTTGGGAGGCCTGCCAGACGTTTTCCGGCTCCTGGGGATATCATCGGGACGAGACCAGCTGGAAGAGCACGGAACAGCTGGTGCAAATGTTAATCGATACCGTCAGCAAGGGCGGTAACTTATTGCTGAATGTGGGGCCGACCGGCAGGGGCGAATTTGATGAGCGGGCCCTGAGCCGTTTGGCCGGAATCGGAGAATGGATGAGCAGGCACAGTCGTTCCATCTACGGCTGCACCCAGGCGCCGGATGAATTTCAGACGCCTCAGGACTGCCGGCTCACATACAACCCCGCAACTAAGAGGCTATACGTTCACGTCTTTGCCTGGCCGTTCGTCCATTTGCATTTAGACGGTTTTGCAGGCAAAGTTGAATATGCGCAGCTGTTGAATGACGCTTCTGAGATCATAATGCAGGAAAACGAGTCCGAAGAGGACAGAGAAAGAGAAACCCTCACGCTGTCTTTGCCTGTACAAAAACCAAACGTAACTGTGCCGGTGATCGAGCTCTTTTTGAAATGAGCTTCGCAAGGAGGATAAAAGCTATCACGGGATGAACGCGGAAAATTAGTTTCAAAGATCATTGCGTCAACTGTGGTCTGACAAATTCGGAAGTCTACTGCAAACTCGGGAGGGATTACAATGAGAAACACAGCCGTCGGGTTGGTGTTGGTCAACGACGAGCGTCCCCACGTTTGGCGGGAAAACAGTCAGGAAAACATGGCCGTCGTAGAGAAGTGGGCCGCAAAGATCAAAGCGCGCCTGGAGCGGGAAGGCAATTGCCCGCCGCTGGTTGTGGCCTCGGAGACCATAACCGATGTGCGGACTGCGCAGAAGGTAGGAGCGGAGCTTCTGCGCGCAGGCGTGAAGCAGCTGATCATGTGCTACAACGTCTGGAACTTTCCTTATCTGGCTTGGCCGCTGGTGAATTCTTTCGGCAGAGATCTTCCCATCCTCAGCCTCTCCGGCAATAACGGCAAATACCCCGGAAACGTAGGCTTGCTAGCCACGGACGGAGCCTTAAGGCAGGCGGGGCGGAGGACGCACAGAATCATAGGAGAATACGATGATCCGGACACTGTGGAGCAAGTCGCCGCCTGGGTGCGCGCCTCGCAGGCTGTGACCACCATTCGCAATGAAGTATTCGGCCTCTATGGGGGTCACGCCATGGGCATGGAAACCGGCTTTTTCCATCTGGTCCCGCTCCAGAAGGCTTTGGGCTGCACAGCCTATCAGCTGGACCAGTTGCTGGTGGTGAAGGTGATGGAAGGAATTTCCCAGCGCGAGGTGGAAAGAGGACGAGAGTGGTTCGAGAGCTTGCTGGGAGACCGGCTCCTCTACGACGGGCGTATGCTCACGGAGCGAACCTTGGAAAATCAGATTCGGCTTTATTTGGCCGTCAAAAAACTGAATGAGGATTATGGGTTGGATTTTTGTGGCATCAAAGGGCAAAGGGAGCTCACAGAGTTTGTGTGCCTGGGAGACGTGGCTGAGATGCTGCTCAATGATCCCTACGACTGGAACGGTCCCAAGGAGCCCACGGTCTGCGCCACCGAGGCCGATGCCGGCGCAGCCGTCACCATGCAGCTGTTAAAATATCTCTCCGGCGGTCTGCCCACTTTGTTCATGGACGTGCGCCTGTATCATCCGGAGCTTGAGATGTGGGATATGTGCAACAGCGGCAATCACTCCAGCTTCTACGCGGCGCTGTCGCCTGAGCCGGCGGAGAATTTCAGCCGCATCACCTTTCATCCGGCCTTGGAATATTACTTCAAGGCTGGCGGAGCATCCGTCCAGTTCGACGCCGCCCCAGGCCGGCTCACCTTTGCCAGGTTAGGTCTTTATGACGATAAGCCGTTCATGGTGCTGGCGTCTGCCCAGAGTCTGGATTTGCCGGCGGATCAGCGCCGCGCTTTGGGGCAAGAGACGGATCCCACCTGGCCCCACGTGTACGCGCGCCTGGACGGGAGCTTCTCGGAGTTCCTGCAGTATTTTCCCGCCAATCACGTGCAGGCGGTGGCCGGAGATAGAATCGCGAGTTTAGTTTACGCCTGCGAGCTTGCCGGCATCAAGCCCATCGTCTTAGGAAAGAGGGGAAAAGATTACAGGCCGCCCATTTGGGAGCTTATGAAATAAGCTCCCCAGGCCTTCCAAAGGTTGTTTCAGGCAGAGGAAAATCGTGATGCCCAGCCCGCTGAAAGCTGCAGGACGGCTGGATGGACCGGGAAAGCAGATTAACTCCCATCGCGGCTCGTCCGTTGGGAAGCCGAATTGCGCTGTTTTCACAGCGCCGACGAATGTGTGACGCAAGCTTGGAAGAATGGTCACTGGCAGGAACGGAAGACTCTTTGTGGCAGGCCGCAGTCTGATTTAAAAACGGGGGTTCGTTCCCACTTGTGCTAGAATATAGATTTCTGCAGCAGAATCATCTGATGAACAATCCGGACTATATTGGCTGGCCAGCAGCCAGACGACAGACAGCGTGACCATGATTGAGAAGCTGTCTCAGGAAAGGCTTGGCCTTTCAGACAATCAGAGGAACCGTTTGCAGCTGAGTCTTTCCAAAGACTTGGCTGATTGGTGCTTCGCAGGCTATGTTGACGCCGGCAAAAGCGTTAAGGAGTTAGGCATTACTGTAGCATGACGATCTGCGGAGAGAAGCTGTATATTCTCAGCCGTTCAGGCGACGAGCGGGCGAAAGACGCCCACAATGTAAACCTATCACTTTCCATGAAATTAAAACTTCAGAGAGCTGGTATATTAGCGCCTGTTTCAAGTGGCGCGGTAAGCTGTCCGGCGAGAGGATCGTTTTTTGTGCTTTCATTGTACAGGAGGTGACGCTGTGATGAGCGCCGTAAGTCCGCGACCGGTCATTCTGGATACTGATTGGTGGACTGATGTTGACGATGTGGCGGCGGCCAGGGTGTTGGTCTGGGCGGAGCGAGAGGGCTTGGTTGAGATCGCGGGGTTGGTGTTGGATGCCTGGATGCCGGATTCGGTGGCTTCCCTTGACGCTTTCTTTACCGCTGAAGGCAGACCACAGCTGCCCATAGGAGTAGACTATGCGGCCACGGATTTCGGAGGAACTCCTCCCTACCAAACCAAAATGGCAGCCGCCCAACACAGCCGCAGCAATCTGGACGCTTTAGCTGCCACAGAATTTTATCGCCGCATCCTGACTGCGGCGCAAAGGAAAGTCGATCTGATCTGCATCGGGTTTGGCAACGCGCTGGCGGCGCTTCTGGCGAGCGCGCCGGATGAGATTTCCCCCCTGACAGGTTTGGCTTTGACGGCAGAAAAAGTAAACCGGCTTTGGTGGATGGCCGGCAAGTGGCCTGTGGGTTCCGAAAACAATTTTGCCCGCAGCGACCGCGCAAGGAAAAGCGCACATTACATTGTGGACAGGTGGCCTACGTCCATTACTTTTTTAGGCTATGAGGTGGGAGATGGCGTGCTCACAGGAGGAGGGCTTGCTGAATCTGCAACAACTGATCTGTTGGCTCAGGCGCTGGCAGATCACGGCTCTCCCGGCGGTCGCTCGTCTTGGGATCCTATGTTAACCCTTTTGGCGTGCATAGGCGATCCCGCCCGTGCCGGCTACGACGTAGTCGCGGGCACGGCAGATGTGGATGCAGTCACAGGAATTAATTCCTTTGCCGCAAGTCCTAGGGGTAAACACAGTTATGTGCGCAAACTGCATCCTGACAATTGGTATGCGACTGCCATCGACAGCATTTTGGAACAACGGACACGGAAAATCTCAGGAGGTGGATTAGATGCAGTGGATAAGTGAAGTCAAATATCAAGATCCTGCCACCCAAACCTATCTGGGCAGCCCCAGTCTGGTGCGTTTAAGCGAGAAGGCGCTCTTAGCGTCACATGATTATTTTGGACCGGGCAGCCCCAAAAATCACGAAGGGGAATGGTTCCTCACCAGCATTTACCGCTCGGAGGATAACGGCCTCACCTGGCGGGAAGTGACACACATCGCAGGTGCTTTTTGGAGCTCTCTTTTCTGGCACATGGGAGCGGTCTATCTTTTGGGCGTTTCCGCTCGTTACGGCAGCATTGTCATCAGGCGCTCCAAAGATGGAGGCTATACCTGGACTGAACCTGTGGATGCGGCCAGCGGTTTGCTCTTTCCAGGCGGCAACGGCATCACGGCGCCGAACTATCATTGCGCGCCCATGCCTGTGGTGGAATATGAAGGACGGCTTTACCGCGCCTTTGAGGATAATTTTACCGCAAAATCTTGGCTGGACTTCAGAGCCGCGGTGATTTCCTGCCCTCGGGACTGTGACCTTTTGCAAGCGGACAATTGGAGAATTAGCAATGAACTTGTTTATCCGGCCGAAGGAGATCCCGCGGAGTGGGGAACTGCCGAAGGCGCGGGCTGGATAGAGGGCAACGTAGTGCCTGCGCCCGGAGGCG
>DIPB01000052.1:0-1308 GCA_002426275.1 Firmicutes bacterium UBA5499 | reverse complement strand
GTGCCTGCGCCCGGAGGCGAGCTGTGGAACATTCTGCGGGTGAATTCCAAACCTGTGGCAGATAAAGCTGCCATTGTGCGGATCGAAGAAGAGGGGAAGCGGGTTTCGTTCAAAAAGTTTGTCGACTTTCCCGGCGGCATGAGCAAGTTCCTCATTCGCCAGGATCCGCGGACCGGTCTGTACTGGGTTCTCACCAACGACAATACCGTGCCGGAATTTCCCAATCAGCGCAATCAGCTCTCAGTTTATGTCTCTTCGGATCTGGAAAAGTGGCTTTTTGTCAAGACGATCATGGCGGACGACCAGCCTCTGACAAAGGAGCAGTCCCTTGAGCTGACGGGGTTCCAGTATCCGGATTGGCAATTCGACGGCGAGGATCTGATTATTTTGGTCCGGATATCCTATGCGGGCGGCCATAATTATCATGACGCCAATAGAATAGTCTTTTCGAGAGTCCGGGACTTTCGCGCTTTGACGCCGGCGGGATTGGTAAGTTCAGCTCCTCTGTAGGGCGTCAATGGGAAGATCTGAAGAACCTCATCGTTTAGTCCCCCCGCTGAGCGGAATTAAATGAGAGTCGACGGGACCGCCAAATTGTTCCTCAATGGCAGCCAAATTTCTGGCCAACACTTCGCCGCAGCAGGCAAGGTCTCTATGCACAAGGTTGAAAACGCTTTCCACGGTCCGCTTGAGGCAGGGTTTGGAAAGAGCGGTCAGGCGGTCTTGAGGCTTAAAATAAAGGTGAAGAGGAAATCCTCCCGTTTGGGTGGGGAAAAAGTAAGGGAAGCCCAGTCTCACCGCCCCCAGCCGCTCATAGAACGCAATTCGCTTTTGCCGTTGTCTTTTCAGCGCGGTCTCCTTGCCGGTTGCCGGCTCCACTTCCAAAAACACGCC
The DNA here is from genome assembly GCA_002426275.1 of Firmicutes bacterium UBA5499. GTDB lineage: Bacteria > Bacillota > DTU084 > DTU084 > DTU084 > UBA5499. The sequence continues at coordinate 414 of DIPB01000052.1, read as the reverse complement.
GTCCAGATCTTCCCGTAGTTGCAGGAGCTCTTGGAAAAAGAAGCTGCCAAAGCCCAGACCGCGAAAATGAGGGGAAATGGCAATGTAATCAAGCCAGAGCGCGCGGTGACACTGGCAGACGAAAGCGTAGCCCAAAAGCTCAGAGGCGTCCCGCAGAAGCAGCAGGGAATAGTCGCCTCGTTCCAGCAGAGCCGCCAGCCGCCGGGAGCTTTTCCGCTCTTCCTCTGGGAAATCTCGTTCATACTGGGGCAGGACGGCCGCTAAATCCCCCGCGCTGCCGCAAGCTATGCTCGCCTCTGACAAAACCATCAACTCCTGAACTCGCTTTTCTTCATGATACCAAGCCCGCCGAGAAACCGCAAACGCATTTTGACACCCAAATTTCAACTTTTTTCCGTTGGTGTAAAGTTATCG
>DIPB01000023.1:5223-5807 GCA_002426275.1 Firmicutes bacterium UBA5499 | reverse complement strand
GCCATCGCCCTTGCCGATTTAGCCCAGGAAGACTGCGCCAAGAGGCTCTATGGGCAAACCGGCAACGTTGACATTTTGATTTTGAACGCCTCTGTGCAGTATAGAAAAGCCTGGCGGGAGATAACGGCCGAAGAGTTTGACCGGCAAGTGCGGGTCAATTTCAAAAGCTCCCTTGAACTCATACAAACATATGCTCCCAGCATGCGAGAGCAAAACTGGGGCAGGATTGTTACCGTGGGCAGCGTGCAGCAATATAAGCCGCACAAAGAAATGGCTGTTTACGCGGCCACGAAAGCCGCTCAAATGAATTTGGTGATGAATCTGGCCAAACAGCTGGCGCCCCAGGGAATTACGGTGAATAATCTGTCGCCCGGCGTAATTGCCACGCCGCGCAATGAGGAGGCGCTTGCGGATCGCGAGTATAGGAAGTCCGTCTTGGAAGGCATTCCCGTGGGATATGCAGGGACTCCCGGGGACTGCGCGGGAGCGGCGCTGCTTTTGTGTTCAGACGCGGCTAGATATATAACTGGCATAGATTTGATTGTCGACGGGGGGATGCGTTTGTGAGTTGATTTCGCTTACGG
>DIPB01000023.1:0-5193 GCA_002426275.1 Firmicutes bacterium UBA5499 | reverse complement strand
GAAAACGAGCCTAACTCAGCGAAGATCATCCAGCTCCGCGATTTGATCGTCGACGGGGGGATGCGGTTGTGAGTTGATTTCGCTTACGGTTGGCAAACAAAATTGAAGGGAGCGGGATTTGAATGCTTGATAAGGCTAGGTTGTTCAAGAATTTTGAGGAACAGCGAGACCTGATGGAGGATAAGATTCAGTCCGGCATCGAGGCCAACAGGAAAGGGTACGCGCGTTTGAATTTTGTGGACGGCCAAGGCAGTCCGGTCTCCGGCGTCAAAGTGACAATCAAACAGCTGACACATGATTTTAAATTTGGCTGCAATCTTTTCAAGTATAAGTGCTTTCCCACGGCTGAAGAGAACGCTTTGTATGAGGAAAAGTTTGCCAAGCTCTTCAATTTGGCGGTGGCGCCTTTTTACTGGGGGCCGTTTGAACCCGAAGAAGGAAAAATGCGGTTCGAGAAAGACAGCGTCTTCATCGACCGCAGGCCGGCGCCTGAAGCGGTGCTGGAGTTTTGCCGGAAGCATAATCTGAAAGTCAAAGGCCATCCCCTGTTCTGGCCCTCCATCATGCCCCAATGGCTGCCGGACGATTACGCGGAGTTGAAGCCGTATCTCACCAGAAGGCTCGAGCGGATCGCCGAGCGGTATGACGGCGCGATTCAGAGCTTTGACTGCGTAAACGAAGTCACCTCCATACAGCTTCGCGATCGGGAGCCAGATCGCAGCAAGACTTATCAGGGCTATACCGCGCTGGGTGGCGATTATCCACAGTGGGCGTTCAAGCAGGCGGACCGCTTCTTTGCGGACAGCGAGCTGAATATCAACGAAACGGGCGCTTCTTGGGCGGTATTTAATAAAGAGCTCTCGCCATATTTCATGTTGATTGAGCGGCTGCTGAATCTCGGCTGCAGAGTGGATCGCATTGGGCTGCAGTATCACGTCTTCCGCAGGCCTGACGATATTTACGATATCGTGGATTCTTTTTATAATCCCGTGCACCTGTACAAGGTGATGGATTGCTACGGCAAGTTTCAAAGGCCTCTTTCCGTCTCCGAGATCACGATTCCCGGGTATGAGGACAATGGCGAGGAAATTCAGGCTGAAACCGTCAAGAATCTCTATCGGATCTGGTTCAGCCAGCGGGACGCCGACGAAATCGTCTACTGGAACCTGGGGGATAACTGTGCCGCCGTGGGAGACGGCTGGGCCGAGGATCAGTTTCAGGGCGGCCTGCTGAAGAATGATTTCTCAGAGAAGTTGTCTTACCAAGTCTTGGACGAGCTAATCAATCGCCAGTGGAGAACTAATCTGGAATACGAAAGCGCCGGACAATTCCTCTATTTCAAGGGCTTTTACGGCGAATATGAAGTGACCGCCGGCCGCGGCGAAAAAGAAGTAACCCGGAAGATCCACCTCTCCAAGCAAGGCTACGACGAGTTTCAAATCCAGATCTAAGTTTGCGCGCCTGCGAAAGCATGAGTCCAAAGAGCTGGGACAGAAGCTGGCGGCGCCCAAAGGGCAAAGACGGCTGCCGACATCCTGGGATACCGGCTCAGAAGAAACGATTGAAGCGCCTGGCGATATCGTCCCTATTAGTCCCCGGGGCGAGGGAAAACTTGAAATCAAACGGAATCCAATTTCAAGTCTCAAGGCAAAGCGCTGACGGTTGAAGTTACAAGCAAGCCTATTGGTTCGTTACGAAAACGAGCCTAACTCAGCGAATATCATCCAGCTCCGCCTCGAGCTGTTATCTGGTACCAAGCTCAGGAGCGCAATTTGATTTTTTTAGGGGAGGATGACCATAATGCGTGCAGAATATATGTTGAAGCCTTTTCTTGACAACGCAGATTTTCTCGACGAGCGCGTTAAGGCTGGCATCGAGAACGCCCGCAAGGGTTTCGGAACAATCAAGCTTGTCGACGCCGCCGGCGAGCCGATCAAAGGCGCGGCCGTAAAAATCAAGCAAAAAAGCCATGACTTCAAATACGGCGCGAACATCTTCATGCTGGACGAATTCGAAAATGAAGAGAAAAACGCCGAATACCGCAGGGTTTTCAAGGAATATTTCAACTTCGCCACCGTACCGTTTTATTGGGATACGCTGGAGCCGGAGGAGGGCCAACCGCGCTACGCCAAGGATTCGCCAAAGGTCTACCGGCGCCCGGCGCCCGACCTCTGTCTCGAATACTGCGAGCAAAACGGCGTAACTGCCAAGGCCCACTGTCTGCACTATGACCACTTTTCGCCGGCCTGGCTAGATAAATATTCGGCCGAGGAACAGTGGCAGCTGCTGGAGAGGCGTTTCCGCCAGTGCTCGGAGCGTTATTCGCGACGCATACACGGCTGGGAGGTGACAAACGAATCATATTGGAACAACGGCCGCACGAAGATGTACTACGACCCGCTTTTCATGGAGCGCAGCTTTAAAATGGCGGAGCGGCTCTTCCCGCAGAACGAGCTGATCTGCAACGAGGGCGGAGAGCCGTTCTCAAACAACTTCCTCTACAACCGCAATAAATACTTTATGCAGGTGGAACGCGCAAAGCTGAAGGGAGCGCGGATCGACACCATTGGATTCCAGTACCACATTTGGTCGAACCCGGAGAATGTGGAAGAAGTTGTCGCAAGACAGTGCGATCCGATAAATATGTTCCGCGTGTTCGACACCTTTGCCAAGGAGTTCAGCTGCCCGTTCCAGATGACCGAGATCACCATACCCTGCCACGACCCGTTCAGCAAAGAGGCCGAGGATATACAGGCCGAAATGCTGCGCAGGCTTTACACAATCTGGTTCAGCGTTCCGAACGTGGAGGCGATTATATACTGGAATCTCGTTGACGGCTATGCCTTTGGCGCCCAGCCCGGCGATTTCAGCGCAGGCGAGAACAGTCTCGCGGGCGGACTGATGCACTTCGACCTTACGCCGAAGCCCGCGCTGAAAGCGCTCAAGAAGCTGTTCAGCGAGGATTTTCATACCGAAACGTCGGCTACCACAAACGACGGCGGTTTCGCCCGCTTCAAAGGTTTCTATGGGAAATACGACATTGAGATAATAACAGACGGTAAATCCGAATTTCAGACCGTACACCTTGAGAAAACCATCGATCCGAATCCGGTTTTTACTTTTACGATTGAATAGTTTGAAGGCCGTCCCGCGTAGCCGCGGGGCGGCCTTTGTCTATTGCGACACGGAAGCAAAAGCGGCAAGGGTTTCGGAAGGATAGGGCGGTAATCTGGATTGCCCAGTTTCTTTCACAGATAAAAAACCTAGCTGTTCTAAAATTGAACCTTTTGGCGAATATTATCCCAAACTGTTGACAGAAGACGCCTAAAGAGAGTTCTAAATCCCCGCTAGAAATAAATTTCGGTTTCATCAAAACATGACCGCTTTCATTCAAACGAGCGCTAACGAACAAAAAGCAGCCGGCCAAAGCGCTGCGGCCTGTGGAAGTTGGCGGGAGCCGCCTGAATCGGGGACCAGGCGCTGTACTCGTCTGCAGGGGTGCGGTCAATACGGTAAAAGTTAGCCCGCCAGCTGTCGCCGGGATTGATGCCCTGGCAAAGATCAGCCGCTGGCAGCAGCATCCGCGCCAACCAGAATTTGTCTTCATCTTCCCTGTTATCAATGGTTCCTTCCACAAAAACCTCCGTTTGCCACCGCGGCTGCCAGCTGAAATCAACCTTGACTGTCCCGTCATTGGTGATCTTGGCGGCAAAGGGCACATTCCTGGGGCTCAGCTCCAGCTCGAAATAGCGGCTGAGATCCTCCGGCCTGGGAGCTAGAAACGCCTCCACCACTTCTTCCATGTAGATGGGTTCGTTCGCCTTTGTATATGTTCCCCAAATGTCAGGGTCCACAGCATAAAAGTAGATAGCCAGATAATCCTCATTCCAAAGGCAGCGCATTTTTGTCGGGCGATTAGGCTTTCCCCCGTCCTCAGCCCGGAGGAGCTGGATAGCTTCCTGCCAAAAGTTCTGAGCCAATTGGGAGAGGGTAGGTAGATTTTGATAGTATCGGCAATTGTACGTTAATTCCATTGTGGATCCTCCGCTCATAACAATTAGGGCGCGTAAGAATCCCGCCCTTTTTACATAGATTTCGGCAGATTAGAGGTTTTTACCTTCCCCTGAAGGGAAAGGCTTGCTTTAATTTGGAGCCGGAGCCTGCTATTCCGCCTGAAACAGGATTTACCGGGGGTAAGGACGCAAGAAAAGGAGGGCAGCCGTCAGGCTCCCTCCCCGCCATACAGAAGGCGCGTTAATATGCCGGCTGGTAACCGTCCTACCAGACGGGAAGCGCGAACCCTACCTCGTCGGTGTGCTGGGCAAGCTTCCGCAGTCCAGTGCCGTCCGCGTTAATAACGCAGGCGTCGCCCTCCGCGCTTGTAAAGAGGATTTGGTCTCCCTGCTGCGACCAACACAGCGATCTGTCTAATAATGAGGAGTCTGCTGCTTGGCACACAGCGGTCAGCTTGAGCGGATTTTGTCCGTCCGGGTCTATTACGTAGATATCGCCTATTCCAGAAGAGGAGTCGGCTGAGAAGTAAGCGATTCTACCTCAGTCCGGCGACAAGATACCCGATGTTAGTGATAGAGTCTGATGAGGTAAGCGGCTCTGGGTTCGTTCCTTCTGCGTCCGCCACAGATAAGGTCACTCCGGAATAGTCTTAACCGCCGCATAAGCGGTCTTCGTGCCACCGGCAGACCAGAAAGAGGCGGCCGATGAGCTTGTTGGAGAGAATTGGCGCGCCTTGCTGACCGGTTGTGCGGTCGTAAACGTAGAGCGCGGAACCGGAAATTTCATTTATAATATAAGCCAGCTTGTTCCCGTCCGGGGACCGGCCTAAAGGTGATTTGGAGACGCCCGGCTGATATCCTGCAAAGCTGGAAGCTCGCTTTCGATGAGATAGAAATTGGGCTGCGGATATGAGTTATCGCCGATTGTCTCATAAGTAATCAGAATGAAAATTTGCGCTTCTTTTGACCAGCGGAAGCCTATAATGCCTAAAAAGTCAGGATTTTCAGCCGGACCATCCGGCGGCAGGATTTCCGTCGGCTCTGAGCCGTCGGCGTTGGCCAGATAGATAGTAGCTATGTCCTCTCCATCCGCTGCGCTGCGCAGATAGGCGATCTTTTCCTGGGAAGCGGGAGGCTTCCCGGCTTTGCCGATGATTTTAGTTGGTGTAAAGTTATCGTA
>DIPB01000168.1:12648-12935 GCA_002426275.1 Firmicutes bacterium UBA5499 | reverse complement strand
TGCGCTTGACAACATCTGGATCAAAAAAAAGATAATAATTCATTAAGGCCGCTTGGTACGCGTCGCCGCCCCAGACCCAGCGATCTCTTTTGATTCCGTCCAAAAAGAACTCCCGCGCGGTCAACTCCAAAGTATAAGCTGCAACTTCCCAAATCTGATTTAAGAGCGGATCCGAACACTTGAATTTTCCTCTCCTCTTCCGAGGCAGAAATTCATAGAGACAAGCTACTTTTTCCCAAGTTACTCCAGCTTCAGGCGACAGCCGCACATAGCGAAAGGCGCGGGAA
>DIPB01000168.1:7484-12532 GCA_002426275.1 Firmicutes bacterium UBA5499 | reverse complement strand
CACAGCCGCGTCTCCGCTCAAATGCAGCTCGTCTGTGGTCTCGCATTCGTCCGCAGCCAGCGCCTCGGCCAGGGATTCGCCGTAATAAACCGCGACCTTTCCCCGGCCTTTGATCCCGCGAAAGCTCAAAAAGCCGAACGTTTCTCTGCCGAAGTCCACAAGCTGCCCCGAGCCCCGCCTTTCCACAGCCACAGGTTCAACTTCCCGCGTGGGCAGACGGTATTGAGACGGCTTTTCGCTTGGACTATTGAATTGCCACGAGCCTGCCTTTTGCCAATGAACATCGTCCGTGGCGACTTCCCAACTGGAATCGGAATTAATCGTCTGTCCGGCCGCATAGACGCTGGGCAAGGTTTCTTGATTGAAAACATTGAGCTCCAAAGTGTGAGCTCCGGCCGGGAGGGTCACCCTCTGAGCATTATGGCTAAAACGTCCGTCTAAGGTGACGGCAAAGCGGCCGTCCGCAGCCAGAAAAATAACTTCCGGCTGAGCCAATTCAAACCGCTTGCGAAATCTCACCCTGGGGTAAGGTAGATCCAAGCGCCAAAACGGCGGATAAAAGTTCCCTCGTTCTTGCCTGCGCAAGGAAACTTCTTTATGGAGCCAGATTTCAAAATCGCCGGGATACCAAATCCAAGTGGCTTGCAAGACGATCTTCCCCCCCTCTTCTCAGCGGATTATTGCCGATAATAAACTTTCAGATTGCGCAACCAATATGTCAGCTGCTGCGGCCTAGGATTCATGCCAATCCGCAGCAGCTTCACGTCCTTGGGATCGAATCCCGCTGGCGCCTCCGCGGCAAAGGAGATCTCTACCTTCTGCCACTGTTCCGTGGAATCGTAACTGAAATCCGCCCTCTCGCCAACCTCAAGCTCATCTTCAAGCACTGCCATTACATAGGCCATGATATAGGGGCTGGCAGCATATGCGGGAGCAACGTCAAGCTTCACTTCAAAACTGAGTCCCACCGCTCCCGCCAGCTCCTCGGGCTTCAGGCGAAAGACCGGATAAATCCAGCGATCTCCCGCTGCAGGAAAGGAGACGTCGAAGCGTACCGCCTCTTGGGCCTTGTCGAGGCTGATCTCCATCTGTCCGGAAGAATTTTTCTCCCAGCGCTCAGGTTCGGATGCGCTGAGCAGTTTCTCCTCCAAAGCCGGATTCCCATCCATTTTCGGACTGACGGGAATGAGCGCCGGCGCGCTGAGCAAGCCGCCGTTACGCGCGCGCAGCCGGAGGTTGAAAAGCGTCGCGCTGTCTTCCTTTGTAAGCAATAGTTTCAAAGGGAAGCTGGTCTTGGCCATAGCCGGCGCCTCTATTGTTTCCGGCAGGCCCAAAAGCAAATAAGCGTCGCTCATATTCTCCACTGTCAGCGTCTTGGACTTTTCGCTGAAGTTGAAAATATCCAAGGTGAAATTCCCGATCTTTTCCTCCAGCTTGGCAACGTTCTTATTCGCCACTTTGAACCCTTTGCCCAGATTGATTCGCAAGACAGTGCTCGGATCCGTGACCGGCGAAGGCTGAGGCTCCGCCTTGGCAGGCGGCTGCCCGGTCGCCTTAAGGCCCGACAGGCCTTTCAAATAAGTGGGAAATCTGCCGGCAGAGAGCCGATAGCTTCCGGATTCCGAGGCGATAGTTTGGCTACCGCCAAGAAAATCCAGTATTTCCAGCCGTTCTCCCTGGCCTTTCAGCGTAAACTCCCTGGCAGAGTCCTCGTCTTCGGTCCAATACACCAAAATCTGTTTGCCGTCTGGCGCTTCATAGAGAAACGCCGAGGCGCCGTCTAAATCGACCTTGCCCTGATAGCTGCAATTCCCCAGCTGCCGGGTGAGATTGGCCAGAGCCACATAGGCGGGCTTCACCGTATAATCCCAGCGGAAAAAGCCCCAGACCTTGCTTCCTCCCTGCTCATTGTAGGGAGGGACAACGAAGAAGAAATCGCGGTCTACGCCCAGAGATTGCATTGTGAGCTGGGCCTTGAGCAAAAGCTCAGCTTGCGCCAGCTCCTGCTCTCTGTCATGTTCGCGCAAATTGCTCCCGGGAGCGATGGGGTCTTCTTTTCCCGCTCCTTCCACTCCCAAACCGTTTTCCGTCACCCACATGGGCTTGCTTCCCAGGCCGAAGCGCGACAGAAACTCGCGCTTGCCTTCCACGATCTCCTGATACTTATCCAGTTGGGAATAAACATGGAAATTAAAGGCGTCCATGTATGCGCCGGCGCCGCTTTCCATCAAAAGTTCATACATTTTCGGCGCCGGATGCTGACAGTTGGAGGCAATCAGCACCAAGGCGTCCGGGTCTCCAGCCTTAAAGCCCAAGTATGCGGCTTTATGCGCCGCAGCCAGATCCCAGCTTGGATCCTGATTGAATCCTTTCGGTTCCGGCTCATTCCAAAATTCCCAAGCCGCCATCTGACCGGAAAACTTCTCCGCCGCTGCTTTGCAAAACTCATAAGTGGCCAGAAGATCGTGGGGCAGACTCTGCAAATCACCTTTTGTCCACTCCGGCGCACTATGGAACATGCCCAAAATAGAGATCCCACGCTCAGAGAGCAGGTCTGCGTTAGTCTCGTAGCGTCCCCACTTGTAGACGCCGGGCGACGGGTTTACCTCAGGCCAGCTCAGGCGCTCGCGCACCATGGACAGTCCTGCCAGCTTCTCCAAATCCGAGATCAGCTGATAAGAATTTTCCGGCTGCAGGCTGTTGCCGGAAAAGCCCGGAGCGGCCAGCCAGCTCTGAGCGCTGTCCATGGCGTAGGGACTCTCAGGCTTAAGCCTCTCGGGAGGTGAAATCCTGGCGAACGGCGCCCAATAGCTCCAGTTACCCCTTTTATCCTGTAGCTGCAGGCGATAATACCCTATAGGCAGCTGGGGCAGCGTTAAAGCTCCGCCTTTCGCATCCCACTGGCCGCGCAGCTTCTCTTTCCCTTGCCAATCCACCACCCGCCACCGCCAGCTTCCAAAGTTGGTGACGCTTTGAAAGACCAACGGCTCTGTGGTGAAAACATTGCCCGGTCTCTCTCCGCGAAGAGCCGGCAGAGCATCCTCATCGCGGGAGAGCGCAATGGCGTCGATGAGGTACGCATAATATTTATCTTGGGGGCGATGCTGGTCGATCTTAAACGTTAAGCTGTGTTCTCCCTTCGCCAGGCTCAGCGTTCCCAGGACAGTCCAGCGAACGGCGCCGCTTGCCCCCCACGAAACCTTGGATGCGGGCAGAGTTGTGACTTTGCGCCAGGCGCTTCCGTCCACAGCATACCAGAGGGGGGAGGTATACCCCGTACCCACAGGCTGACCCGCGATGTACGCTGTATAGAAGCCGTCGGCTGCCACCGAGAGCTTATACTCCACGGTATATGCTCCGGCCTCAGTGGTCAGAACAGACCAGCATTTTCCGCCATAACAGCCGGCATCGTGCTTCACAGAGCCGCCGCGGGTTTCCACAAACTCTTCCCCTTCCAGCCACAGATTTGCCTGCGGCTTGGCAGGCGGCCGCAGCTCAAAGGGCGCGGCTGCGGCTGCGGCGCAAAGGCATAACCAAAACGGCAAAATCCAGCAGCTTCTCATTGAACATTTCTCCTCCTTGCGGTTTTCCAGCTAGCGCCGGGAAGAAATATCTCCCAAGCGTCTCATTTTCCCCAATCTAAGACCGGCAGCAAAATCGCGGCTGGCTCTTTTCCCTGAAGCTGCAGCCAACCGTCCTTGCTGATGATGATCAGCTTGCCTTCCCTGATCCCCCAAGCTTTGCCTTGGCTCTGATATAGAACCTGTCCCGAGGCCGAAGGTTTGAGCACCTGAAACTGTCGTCCGTCAGCATCTGTAACCAACTCTGAAGTAAAGTACTGATCTAACCGAGGGACTGCTCCCAAATCTTTGCGCAAGCCTAGATAGATTATTGGGGTATTAACATCCACCAAAGCAGCGCTGAAACGAAGGCTAGCTGGCGCATCCTGGAAATTAACCACCACAGGCATTCCGCTATGGCCTGGATTGCTTGTGGGAACAATCCACCAGGGCATTTCAGAAGGCTGATGGTTACCTGCTTCATCAAGCCAGACTATTCTGGTGCTGAAACCGCCCAAATAGTCATCAGCTGGCAGGACCGCGCCTCTGTCGCTAGGGTTGAACCAATAATTGCGTCCGGGAGGATATGCCAATAAAACCCGGGGCTTATGCGAGATCAGCCTCTGAAGGTTCTCGCCCTCACAAAATTCCTCCCGATAGTTCACTAACCACTTCAGTTGCTCAGGCGGCTTAATGTAATTTTTCAGCAGCCAAACCGGCTCAAGGTGAAGACCGAAATCATAAACGCCCCTGGCGCCCATCTGTAGTAGGTGATTGAACTGATCTGCCATCACCTCAAAATTGGGATAACCCACTATGGTCTTAAGGCTCGGTGTTTCTATCATCTCAGTCTCGGTGACCACCAGCCACATTGTTCTGGCTGATTGTATTGCCTCAGAGAGAGCATACCCTGCCTTGCTGTAGAGAGTATCTGCTGTGCCATAGACTTCCATGCCAATGCCATCAAAACCAGAGGTAAAGCTGGGGTTGACGAAATAATCCTTAAACAGGCCAGTGTGCTTAAAGATCACCGGAACGTCAACGATCTCCTTGATGGCAGAGGACACCTTCAGGTTATATTCCTGAACGGATAGATCCCGAAACAGCAGATAATCATCCCAGAGTTGACTCTGGTTCGGATTTAAGGTATAAATCTCTGCTGTGACCGGATCAAGTGCGTAACCGCACTGCCCTTCCGGCTTTGTAAGCCCGCTGCTCCAGGGCACCAAGCGACTGGCTACCTGCCAGCTGGCTATTGCCTCTACTTGCCAGGCTTGCTGTAAAGCGACCAAGGAACCATATCTGTTCTCCAGCCACCTGGCGAATTGCAGTTGATAGGCTGGGGATGATACCTGCATCGATTCAACATTGTTCCAGATGCCCATCTCATTGCTGAAAGGATCCACAATGAACCGTAAACCAGAGCCGAAAGCAATGTTAGCCAGGAAGGGTTTCAGGTCTTTCTCATAGCCTTCATAACCATCCCAG
>DIPB01000168.1:0-7364 GCA_002426275.1 Firmicutes bacterium UBA5499 | reverse complement strand
AGAAATTGTTCAAGGTGCCGTAACTGAAGGAGACCTCAGGCAGAAAATAAACATCAACAACCAAATCACCTTCCAGGGCTAAAGTGAGCTTGCCGGACAGTTCTTTCCCATTTAAGGTGCCTCTGGTCTTACCGTGCTCTACCACCTGGCCATTCTCTTTATTTACAACCAGATACCATACCTGGTGCAGTTCATTCAGCGTTGGAGCAGAAGGGACGTTAAAGCTCCATTCATATTCACCGCTACCCTTTAGTTCTCGCAAACTCAAAGCGTTTTCCTGTCTTGCCCGTACCAAGAAACCCCTTATTTTGCGATCTGGCCCATCGGTCAGCTCCATGCCGTAGACAAAACCCTCTGCATCCAGGTAGTCAAATAAGCGTTGCCAAGCCCAAGTGGGGGTATCCAAAGCTCCGCGCACAGGGTTGATATATAGATCGCGGATCCCAATTGCTTTGATCTGCTGCAGATTTTCCACATCTGCCTGCCAGCGAGCTTCATTGCCTTTGGGGTCATCAATCCTGTAATTAGTGATGTAACGGGAGCAATACATCCCCCCCACCGGGACAAACGGCTCTCCATCCCACATGAGCACATGACTATCTGTCACATACCACAGATGATGTAAACCTGTGTGGTCCACAAAAGTGCCCCGGCTTTTGGGTTTAACTTTCTGGCCTTGGGTTTTGGTTATGGTTACTTTTCCTAAGGCAAAGGAAACTTCACTGTCTGAGCGGTAATTGTAGACCCCAGCTTTCAGTTCATATTCTCCTGCCGCAAGCCCTGCAAGGGAAAGCTCCTGGGAACTCTCTGTTACTGGAAAATTCTCCACCGCATACAACAGCTCATCTTGCCACAGCTGGATAAAAGCCAGGGCATCCGGGGGAGCTTCGCCTGGAAAACTGAAACTGAGGCAGATGGGCAAAGTGCCTGTGGCTTCATGCGGGAAATCTGCCTTGACCAGCTTGACGCTGGGAATTGCTCCTGAAGCGCGAGGCTGGCCTAAACGAACCTCTCCCACGAGATCATCGGTTAATTGTTTATTCACAAAGGTGGCATGGTAAAAGCCCAACTGCACCTGATAGGTACCCTCAGGCGCATCGAAAGGCAATTGGCCGGTGAGTTCTTCTTGGTAAATCTTGCCCAGGCTCCAACTGCTGGTGGGCACTTTGGGCTGGTAATCTTTGGCAAACAATCTTTGGCCCTGATAGAGAATCCGCAAGTAAAGCCGTAAATCTGCCGCGATTTTCTGTCCAAGGGAAAAACTGGCTTTAATGGCGAATGGTTCTCCTGCTTGAACCTCTGGTAACGAAAGCTCGACCAAATTCAGTTCTGCGCCTAGGCCATAACCTGGTGCTGGTTTTGTGACGCCAGCCGGTTCAAAGGGATAACCCTGCTCCAATAAAAGGATGCTATCGATATACATCACGTACAAATCATCCAGCGCCCTGGGTTTTTCAACCTTAAAAGAAAGGGAATGATTGCCTTTCTCGAAGCGTACGTTCTCTGCTAAAGTGCTCCAGCAGAAATTGTCTGCATATAGTTTACTTTCCTCTCGAAAAGACCCTTGAAACTCCCCGTCATCTAAAGCCCATGTGAAAGCAGAGGCCCAGTCTAATTTGCTAGGTGTGCCAGCTAATAGCAAATCATAACTTCCTGTTTTTGGCACAACAAACTCGTAACGGGCAAAATACCCTTCTTGCGCAGGTGGGCTGGACTTCCACAAATGTAGATATTCTCCCTCACTGGTACCGGCCTTTTCCACTGCTGCCGAGAAATTATGTTCTGCTGCTGTTTCCCCCTCCAGCCAGAGATAACCTGGAAAGTATAGTTCCCGCTCTGCGCTCTTGGTACCTTGAAAATTGATTTGATTAAAATATATTTTGCCAGCGCTCTGCAAGCTAACGTCCCCATCCAGACGAAAAGCTATCTTAACGATCCTTTGGAGATTTGGGTTCTCGTTCACCAAAGGTCGCGTTCGTTTCAAATCTAGCTTTATCTCCGCCCACCTTTTCTGCAAAGCGCGCAGCTGCCGCTCACCTGTGCGGTAACTGTAAAGAACATATCTGCCGGCTTCATCGATGAAATAGATGCTCAGCCCGCAGCCTGATCCGTCAGCTAACCATGAGAAATTAAATGTGTTTTGCGCTTTAAGATCCCAGTTCCCCTCTTGCATGAAAGTGAACCAGGCACCTCGAGAATTGAATTGATAACTGAGTTCAAGGACCGGACCGCGGGAATCTTTCCTTGGCAAAATCGCCAGAGCAGAGCCGCTGCTATTGCCTTCTCTTCCCGCCACCAGCGGGCTTAACTTCTCAGGTAAGCTCCAGCCGCTTAAGTTTACCTCAGTGCTAACCTGCGCCGCTTGGCTGCAGAAGACAAATATTAGCCAAAGCAAGCTCACCCGCAAGAAACGTTTCATTCCATCTTCCTCCTTTTTTAATCTCTACTTCAAAATCAGCTTATAGAAGGAGCTGGGATGTTTGCCGTTGGCAATACCGCTGCCCCACCCTAAGGAATGACGTCCTTTTCCATCTTCATCATTGAAAAGAATAAGTAATGGGACAAAGAGCGCTCAGGGGGACATTGAAGTCGAGGGGACGAACCTTCATCATTATTATCGAAAAGAGTTCACAAGGCATCAAATATGAACGCCTTAGCTCTAAAACGTGGGGATTTAGTTCAAGTTCGTATCATAGATGGACTTTTAGCAGTGGCATCAATCAATATAATTAATTCTTTTCTGAATAATCTTCTAATTTTTCGTACATTGTCATACCGTTATTTTCAATCTCTTAAGTTAGCAAAGAATTAAATTCTATATGTGACTTATCAATTAAGTCAATATTTTCCCCAAAGTATCGGAAAGGCTTTCAAGCGATCCAGCAAGATCCAAGCCCTGCAATTTCCCGTTTGTATCTATGTATAGGTCTATGTCGCCGCTATTAGTAGCTTTTCCCTTTGCATATGATCCGAAAAATATCGCTTTCAGATTTTAGCAAAAAAAAACAAACCTAACCCTTAACTATCTCTAAAACCAGGTTTGCCTTTATGGTCGGAGCGGCGAGATTTGAACTCGCGACCTCTACCACCCCAAGGTAGCGCGCTAACCAAGCTGCGCCACGCCCCGACACCAATTATTATAGCAGATAGCGCTGTTTTGGGCAAGGGGGTTCTGAGAATCTTTTCCCGCCCGTAAATTGACAAAGTAAACGCGAGTAGTGGGTCGCGTTTACTCGTACAAGTAGGGAGGTTGCGTTTACTCTTCATACCCCCTCCCCCATGTGGGGGAGGGGCGGTCGCGCTTACTCTTACAAACTTTCCCTACCATTCTGCTGGTATCTCTTTTCCCGCCCATCCCGCCGCAATTTGACCTGATTTGAGAAAGTAAATGCACCTTGGGTGCGTTTACTCTTACAAAGAAAAGGGGGGAATTTAGTTGTGCAAGCAAGCTTTATTGAAGCAATTCTGATATCAATTCAAGCAACTGTCCCGTAAGACGTTTGAGCTCTGTGCAGGATATGACCTGAGGGTAAATTTCTGTCAGCGCGCGATAGCAGCTGTCCTCTGCGGGAGAGTCCAGCGCAATGGCAATTATTTGCGTTCCGCGCTTCGAGATCTTTCGGACAGCATTGGCCGTATCCTTAATTGACACCGGCGGCAGATAGCAGGCGTCGCTGTCGATACCGTGAGCCGGAACCCCGTCGGAAATCATGATGATGATTCTATTTTCGCAAACGTTGTTTAGCAAATATTTTTCCGCCCAAAACAGCGAAAGCCCTTCACGCGTTCCTTCATCTGCCTGCAAAGTAAGCAAGTTATATTTTTCTTCGTCGCTAGCATTGAAATCAACAAGTATATTGTGCCGCAGCGTGGGCTCGTCATAAATAGCTCTGTGCTCAACTATCGCGTGCGCGATATTGTTTTTGCACAACACTTCGTGCAATATAACCGATGATATGATCGCGCATTCGCGCCGTTCTCCGGACATTGAACCGGAACCGTCAATCATTAGCAACAGCGCAATGTCCGGGACGCCGGTTCCTTTAACCGTACGATACCAGTACCGCTTTTTAACATCTCCAAGCCGTTTTGAAGCAATGCCGGCGCCGAACAACTGTTTTTCCTCTCGGAGATCAACAGTCCCCTTAAGTAATTGTGAAAAGCGCGCATTATAGGACGAGATGTTGATATGATAGCGATTATAGATGTTCTGATAAGCTCTTTTGAGATTCAGATTGATCCGCGGCTTCGCTACTTCAATTATGATCCCCTCATGAATCTTGGCGCAATCAAAACCCACTCCCGAGATCTTATCAAACGTTCCCGGATAAGTAACGATTTTGATTGCCGCTTCCTTTTCCTCTTGGAAGCGGACAAGCTCCGAAACGATCAGCTTGTTTAAACGATCAAATACGATTGGCCGGCCATTTTCGTCGGTAAACAATCTACGAGTCACTGCCGCATTCCGACCGGCGCTGTCCCAAGTTTTGATGGACGATGACAATGGAGAATGCGTCTTCATGCCGGGTAACATTAGTTCCAAACGTTCCGAGCTCACATTTTCATCCTCGGTAAGAAGCGGTTCTATGATGTCGAATATCTGCTGCGTATAGAGATATCTTTTATCCGCGGCGCCGCACATACAGCCATCTGAAAACAGTCTCTTTGTCCTCTCCACATAAGTAGCAAGCGCCTCGTCAGGATCAGACTGCTTGACCATAGGATAAAGCAGAAAACGCGCCATATATTCGAGATAATCGGCAATGAGTACTCGCTGCGACGTTTCTCTTTCTTCCTGTTTCGGCAAAGCGGAAAAGGCCCGCTCTATCGTTCCTTGGGACGGAATATTAGCACAACACATCGCCACGCGATTCCATAAAAGGAAACGTTCAAGGTTATCGTAAACACTACATCCGGCGGCTTCGATAAAGGCGTCCTCAATGATATTGGCAATGAGCGAGAGAACCAGTTTGCGAACTTTTGTGGCGCCGCGAGGATCTCTCGCGGCGCCGCCCGGGAAGTTGCTATAGATGATATGAAGCGCTTCGTGGATATTCTGCGCCCGGGTTATCATTCGCAAGGCAAGCCAGCGATCATTTGAGATGGAATGGTCAAGTTTCAAATATTGCTCTGTTTCAATGAGGGCAGGAACGTCGGCAAACAGCCCCCTCCATGCAGGGTCGACAATGATATTCCTTCCGTCAGTGAAAGCCTGATTCTCATTGACGAAAAATAGCCGCACATCGCTTCGTTCGGTGATAATCTGCGCGAAGTCTTCCTCAAGAGAGCGATTAAACTCGCATTGAAACAATGCGAGCGTTTTCTTGTCTTCATTCACAGACTTCACCCCCGGCTAATTCCATTTGTAAAGGATAATGATCCCTCTGATTGTTTCTTCCAACGCGCGATCGCATTTAGCGATAGGTAGAATTGTCTTTTCCGCGGCATGAAGATACCCTTCGTATTTAGCGAGTCTCGCCCAGTTTTCAAGATTGCGTGGTGAGATGACAACGTCCAGTTCTTCCGCTTCGATCTTTTTCTTAAGCTTATGATAGACCCCCAACAGCTTTTCAACCACTGGCCCACACTCTGGAACGCGCGCCAAGAGCATACGGCGAATAGCTTCGTCGGAAAGCGCCGCAACTTCCACGATACTGTTGAAACGATTGTAGAGCGCCTGATTGAGCTCTCTTGTGCCGAAATATCCCAAATTCATCGTGGCGAAAAAACGAAAATTTGGATGTCTGCGCACCACTTCTCCATTATCCAGCCGTACAAAACCATTGTCGTCCAGCAGTGAATTCAGGAAGGCCAAATACTGAGGTTTGGCAAAATTAATCTCCTCGAACACCACGGCGCCTCCATAGCGGATCGCGTTGGTGACATAACTTTCACGGAAGATTATTCTGTCTTCGTTGGGAATAAACTTACCCAACACGAATTCATCCAAATTTTCCGTACAGTTCACCGTATCCATGATCGGCAGCCCAATCGCCTGACAGATGAGCTTGCAGGACATGGTTTTTCCCGTCCCGGCAGGACCGTGCAGCAGGGTGGCCAACACATCTCCCGAGGCTACGGCATTGCAGACGCTGGTCAGCGACGGCGGGAGTATAAATTCCGGGGCAAGCCTCGGAATAAACTGTCGATATTCTTCCTTAAAATCTCCAGGCGCAAACCCTACGAGCTTCGTCAGCCTTTCCTCTTTCATGGCGGCCCGATTATCCCTGATAATCGCGTAGCTAGAAGAAAACGCGGTGCAGTCCGTCACGTCGAAGCCGGATACGTCCTCGTAGCTGAGTTCGTAATCATCGGCTTTGTGATTCTGATAAAAATCCTCGTGGATATTCACGAACGTATCGGCGGCGGGGTTTTCCACATAATGGAAAAGCAAATTCTTAATATCGTCGTTCGTCTGCATTTCCAGTGCAAGCAAACCTGTAAAGCAAGGCAGCAGTTTGTAGAGCGGATGCAGATGTTCCATATTGCCGGCAAGCAGAGCGCCGTTTGCCGAGTAAGCTCCAAATCGCAATTCATCCGCCGAGGCAATTATCCGATATGTAAACACTTTTGGCTCGACAACACCTTCCGCACGCCAATCAGCGGGTAAGGTTATCTCCAAAAAAACACAGGAAGCATCATCGGAGGTATAAAGATCGCCTTCAATATCTCCTCGTCCTGCGGTCAATTTTGTGAGGAGCAATGAAAACAGAGAGAGCGCTTCTCCTATTGGTTGGCAAAGCGTTGTAGTGCCTTTAAAACTCTGATTGTTGGGATGAACATAGTATTGCGTTGCATCGGAATGATGCCTGAATCCGAATCCTTTATAGATTTCGTCATCGTTTTCACGCTTGATCTTATAGGACATCTTGAAAATGTTCATCTGCTCACCCCGCCTCATTTATCGCTTTGTGTCGTCTTAATCCCCCGCTTGATCTGAGATGCTCTTTCATTTAGGCTCTTTTGCGCTGTTTGTAAAGCTCAGTTTGGTCAAATTTGGTCATTCTACTTTGACAAGTGATTCCGGTACGCTCCCGCCATCAAGCCTAAAAATAGCCCCCCTCTCCCAGAACAAAGCTTTAAGGGGGGCTTCGTCAACTAGCTTCTTACCGGCCTGCACGTTTGTCGAAGCGGCGAGAGTCTTATCCGGATAAATGCTTCACAAATTCCGTGAACTTCCTGATTTTTATTCTATCTTCTCCGCTGGTAAAAAGCAATACCTGCCCAAAAACAACCTCTGTTTTGCTCCGGGAGTTTGACAGTTAGTTGTTGAAAACCAAGAATCAAAAAGTCTGAAGCCTATTGAAAAATGGGCTTTTTTAATGAAAAAAGCCTGTCAAGTTCTTCAATTATTTTTGTTGTAT
>DIPB01000169.1:10968-11110 GCA_002426275.1 Firmicutes bacterium UBA5499 | reverse complement strand
CTTACCATGGATGCGCTGCTACCAGCTGAGCTACGTGGGCCCGTGAAAACCGTTTAATTGTAATCTTAGTATATCAAATCTTTTACTTCTGTCAAGCCCTTTTTTGACCTTCCGCGCCCCCCGTAAATTGACAAAGTAAACG
>DIPB01000169.1:5230-10828 GCA_002426275.1 Firmicutes bacterium UBA5499 | reverse complement strand
GTTTATGAAAGCTTCTCCGCTACGTAAATTGACAAAGTAAACGCGAGTAGTGGGTCGCGTTTACTTGTACAAGTAGGAAGGTTGCGTTTAATCTTACAAACTTCTCCTACCGCGCCCCCGCGCCTTAGGTTTTTTTTCTACCAGACCCGGTCTCAGCGTACAAGCTATAAGCGCGCTTATAATTTGGCGGCGATACTGATAATAATACCGAAAATCGACAGCAGCGTAGCGCTGGAAAGGCCGATCACCCATTGAAATTTGTTGTCAAACTTATCTTCAAGACGTTTGAACCTGGAATCAATATCTTTAAAGCTGCGATCGTATTTTTCCTCTTGCCGGATAGATCGAGCCTCGAAACGTTCAAGCCACGAATCATACTTCTCTTCCGTATGAGCAAACCTAGAGTCGTGCCTCTCTTCCATACGATCAAACCTTGAGTCGTTCTTCTCTTCCATATGCGCAAATTGAGCGTCGATATGGTCAAGCCTCAAATCATACTTCTCTTCCATACGATCAAACCTTGAGTCGTACTTCTCTTCCATATGCGCAAATTGGGCGTCGATATGGTCAAGCCTCAAATCATACTTCTCTTCTATATGAGCAAATCTAGCTTCGATTCTGGATAAAGCGTTTTCTATCTTGCCGCTGAGCGCTAAGATCTCTGCATGACGCTGATTGTCTCGCTCTCGCATCTCAAGCTGTCTCTGATTCTCTTGCTCCCGCATTTGCGCTAACGATTCTCTGATGTTGAGAAACTTCTCATCGATATTAGTAAATTTCTGTTCCAAATACTTCCCAAAGTAATGCCTCGGAGCATTTCCTTCCTCAGAGGTTGCAGCCGTTTCATGAGACCCTGTGATTTTGGCGACAGCGTCCTGATTCCCATCTGGGCTAAATTCATATGCGGCGGCTCCTTCGCCGGCTGTTGATTCATCGGAAACTCCCCGCCGTTCCTCCTTTTCACCATGCCCAGCGCTCATCAAAATACGCCTCCTTTCAGACGCTCTGAATCAGCCTCATTTTTCATGATCAGTCGCATTGATTTTCCGCAACGCCGCGGCTGCTCTGCAATGTTAACGATAAAGTTCAGTTTATTAAGACTGTATCTACAATGCGGAATTAAATTCTCTTATTAATATATATTCGACAAAACAAGCCGAAATCCTCTCGCTAACATGCCTAATTTGAGCCCTACGGCTGGGATACGCCGACCTGTTTGGACGCGGCGTTCCCCAAAGCGCTCTTGAACTGAGTTTTATACAGCCGCGCATAGACCCCGTTCAAGGCCAAAAGCTCATTATGGGTTCCCCGCTCAATGATTTCCCCTTTCTTCATCACCAAAATCAAATCGGAATTGAGGATCGTGGAGAGCCGATGCGCAACCACAAAGGTCGTGCGCTCTCTACGCAGCCGATCCAAGGCAGTCTGCACCAAAAGCTCAGACTGGGAATCCAAAGCGGAGGTAGCCTCGTCTAAAATCAAGATTTTCGGGTTGCGCAGCAGCGCGCGGGCAATGGCCAGCCGCTGCCTC
Organism: Firmicutes bacterium UBA5499; assembly: GCA_002426275.1. Taxonomy (GTDB): domain Bacteria; phylum Bacillota; class DTU084; order DTU084; family DTU084; genus UBA5499. Next base: position 9,297 of record DIPB01000169.1, on the reverse strand, counting down.
TGGCCTCCCGAGAGTCGGACTCCGCCGTCGCCGCAGGGAGAATCATATCCGTGCGGCAATTGCATGATAAAATCATGCGCATTGGCTTTCCGCGCCGCCTCTTCAATGTCCTGATCTGTGGCTCTGGGAGAGCCGTAACGAATGTTATCTTTGATTGTGCCGTCAATGAGAATCGTCTCTTGGGAGACGATTCCCATCTGCCTGCGAAGATTTCTCAGTTTAAGATCCTTCAAATCATGATTATCAATTAATACCTGGCCGCGATCCGGCTGGTACAGACCCAGAATGAGATTAATCAGCGTGCTTTTCCCCGAACCGCTGGAGCCCACCAAAGCGATCTGATGGCCTGGTTTGGCTGTGAACGAGACGTTGACCAACGCGTCCGTTCCATCCGGGTAAGCAAAGGAAACGTCCCGGAAGCTCACTTCGCCGACAACATCGCGCAGCGGCTGGCCTAAAGCCGGAAACTCTACGTCATCCACGTCCAGCAGTTCAAAGACCGCGCCCAGGGCGGCATTGCCGCCGAAGATAACCTCGGTGATGGAGGCCAACTGGTTGATGGGATTGATCAAAAAAGTTTGCAACTGGGCAAAGGCAACGACGCTGCCGATGGACATTTGCCCCTTCAACACCAACCAGCCGCCGAAGATATAGACGGAAAATCCGCCCAGATTGGCAAGGGCCATCAGAGAGTTCACCAAGATGCTTGAGGATACATTCAAGCGAATGCCTGACTGCAGGTATTCGTGAATGGAATCATTGATCTTCTCCTGCTCATACTTCTCAGTTCCCAACGTCTTAATCAGGCGGATGCTGTGCAGCAACTGATTGATATTGGAAGATAAATGTTCGCGCTGATTGCGGAATTCCCTGTTCTCGATCTTAAGTTTTCCCACCATGAGCCGGCGCAGAATGTACATTAAAGGTGAAATGCACAGGAAAATCCCGGTTAAGATCAGATTAATCCTCAACAGCATGATGAGAGCAAAAGTGGCCAGCACTATGCTGACCAAGAGCTGACTCACAACCGCGTTGCTGGAGACGTCCACCTGTTCGGTGTCCAGCATCGCCCTGGCATGGAGTTTGCCAACGCTGGTATTATCGTAAAAGCTGAGGCAGAGCTCCTGCAATTTCGTGCAGACCCGAGCCCGCAGTTCATAGATCACGGCTTTGGTGGTCTTCAGAGTTAAATATCTCTGTCCCACATTTGTCACGAGATGAATCAAATAAAGAAATAGGCCTACTAATCCTAAAATGAAGATTCCCTTGACGTTTTTCTGTGGGATCAATACGTCGATAATCCGCTGGTAAATCAAGGGGACCGGGAGGAGAATCAAGCTGCTTAAAATTGCGGTACTGAGACAGGCCAGCACCTGCGGCCATCTGCTCCGATACATAGAAAGATATCTGATCATAGGTGTTTTCGCCCAAGACTTAGAGTGAAACATCAGCCCTCAAATCCTTTCCGCTCCGTCATTGACTTCTGGCTTCGCACCCATTTTAATCTGAAACGCCGTGGATTTCAACCCCCCAAATAAAATCATTTTTTTGGCAATATGCTGGATAATGACCGTGATTTTCTCGCAGCGCTATGCATTTTCAGCCCTGTTTTGAAAACAATCTACGCTGAGCAGGGCGGAGAGATCCGGCAGCACCAAATCCGCGAGGCCCGCAAAATCCGCTTCTCCTCCCACTCCCGATAGGACGCCCACAGCTAGTCCCGCTCCATTCTTTTTGGCGAAGAGCAGATCCAGCGCGGTATCGCCAACTACCGCCACCTCGTCTTTCCGGAGCGAACACTGCCGGCAAAAGGCGTCCAAAAGATCGCCGGCGGGTTTAGGGCGGAGGTTGCCGTCATCAACGCCCAAAAAATCAAAATACTGCAGGATTCCTAACGTCTTCAAAGCCAGAACCGTGTTCTTCCTGGAATCCGAGGTGGCAGTGCCCAAGCAAAAGTCGCGTTTCAGCCGGCGGATAGTCTCTTTCAGCCGCGGCACAGGCACAATTTCTTCAGCATGTTTGCAGGTCAGCTCTTCCATGACTGTGATCACTTTCCGGACGAACTGCCCGTCGGGTTCGCTTCCCAAATCGCACACAACTTGCCGCATGGCCCCCGCGATCTTCTCCCCCGTACCGGTTGCAAACACCCCGTGAGGATCGACGTACGTGCCGTCGACGCCAACAGCGGCCAACAGTTTGCCCGCAGCTTCAGGCAAAAGACAATAGGCGCGGGAAATCACGGCCGCAAGCTCGGAGAGCACAGGCAGCCAGGTGGCTTTGAAATCAATTAAAGTCCCGTCTTTATCGAACAGAATTCCCTTAATCATCGCCGAAATTTCTCCACTCGCTCCAGGCATTTTTCAGGTCCCAAGAGCGCGACGATCTCCGCTAATTCCGGGCCTTTTCCCTGTCCCGTGAGGGCGGCGCGCAGGGGGCGAAAAACTTTGCCCGTCCCTAATGCCAACTGTTCGGGCAGGCTATGAAGCATATCTCCGGCCTTCTGGCTCGAAAGCTGGCTCGTACCCGCCAGCGCGGCGCTAAAGGCTTTGAAAACCTGCTGGCTGTCCGCTTCCTGCAGAATTTTGACGATTTTTTTGTCTTCATATTTGGGTTCGGACAAAAAGGGCTGAGCCCAGAGGGGCAACTGGCTAAGGGTTATGATGTTGTGCTTAAGGAGACCGACCAACTTCTGCAGCCATGCTTCAGAGGGCCAAGCCACCTCGTCCTCAGGCAAAAGCCCGGTTGAGACCAGATAAGGCGCGGCCAAAGCCGTGAGCCTGGCATCATCCGCCCGGCGCAGATACTGCCCGTTGAGCCACCGCAGTTTTTCTTGATCGAAAACCGCGGGGCTGAACCCCACATGGGTGAGATCAAACTGTTCAATCAGCTCTTCTTTTGATAACATCTCTTGTCCTTTGGGAGTCCAGCCCAAAAGGGCAAGATAGTTCAGCAGCGCTTCCGGCAGATAACCCTGAGCCCTGTATTCGGCCACGGATACCGCGCCGTGACGTTTGCTGAGCTTCTGCCGATCCGGACCCAACAGCATCGCCACATGGGCGAATTGAGGGGTCTGCGCGTCTAACGCCCGATAGAGCAGCACCTGCCGCGGCGTATTTGATAAATGCTCGTCTGCGCGAATGACATGGCTGATCCGCATTTGAATGTCATCCACCACTACCGCAAAATTATAAGTTGGAACGCCCGTCGGCCTTACCACAAGAAAATCGCCCAGTTCCGCTCCCTGAAAAGCGAACTCTCCCCGGAGAAGATCTCTAAAGGCGATCTGCCCTTCCGGGACGCGAAACCGCCAGGCTGGTTTCCTGCCTTGGGCTTCGAAGGCGGCGATCTCCCGTTCGCTCAAATTTCGGCACCTGCCGCTATACCGGGGCGGTTTGCCTTGGGCCAGATTCGCTTGCCGCTCTGCTTCCAGCTCTTCCACAGAACAATAGCAGGGATAAACGTACCCGCCCTGCCGGAGCTTCTTTAACGCCTCCTCATAGAAGGCCTGCCTCAGACTTTGCCTGTAGGGGCCGAATTCTCCGCCCAGCTCCAAGCCTTCATCCCAGTCCAGGCCAAGCCACCTGAGGTCTTCGCAAATATCCTTTTCATAGCCCAGCTGGCTGCGCTGAACGTCGGTATCCTCGGCTCTGAGGATCACCCGGCCGCCATGTTGCCTTGCGAACAGCCAGTTAAATAACGCCGTATGCGCATTGCCAATGTGGAGCAGTCCCGTGGGACTGGGAGCAAACCTTACTCTTACCTGCATCTAATCATCTCTCCTTAATAATGCCACCGCCCAGGCTGCTATTCCTTCCCGGCGGCCAACGAAGCCTAATCCTTCCTGGGTGGTCGCTTTCACAGATACTTGCGCCAGCTCCAAGCCCAGACAGGAGGCGATGTTCTCTTCCATTTTGTCTCTGTAAGGGGCCAGGCGCGGCAGCTCGGCGGCCACGGTCAGATCCAGGTTGCAGACGCCGTAGCCTCTGTCCGCTAAAAGCTGCGACACTTTTGCCAACAGTCGCAGGCTGCTGATTCCCTCGTAAGCCGGATCCGTATCCGGAAAATGT
>DIPB01000169.1:4371-5153 GCA_002426275.1 Firmicutes bacterium UBA5499 | reverse complement strand
ATCCGGAAAATGTTCGCCCAGATCCCCAAGTTTGGCGGCCCCTAGCAGCGCATCCATCAGCGCATGCAAAACCACATCCGCATCGGAATGTCCCAGAAGTCCATAAGAGTAAGGAATCTGCACTCCCCCCAAAACCAAGGGCCTGCCCTCCACGAGCCTGTGAACATCGTAACCATGACCGACGCGCATTTGCCTGCCACCTTTCAGTGCCCTGGCCACAGTTAAATCCACAGGCACAGTAATCTTAATGTTTTGCGGATCCCCTGCCACCAAGCGCACTCGCGCTCCCAGCCGCTCAACCAGCTGGCAATCGTCTGTGCCTGTGAAGCCTTGACGCTTGGCCAGCCTATGCGCTTTCAAAATCAGCGGCAACGAAAAGGCCTGAGGCGTCTGCACCAGCCTGAGCTCTTCCCGCTTCAAGGTCCGTAAGACCAGCTCTCCGTCCGCTTCCTTAATCGTATCCGGAGGGACAATGGCCGGCGCGGCAGCTTTGAATTCAACCGCCGCAGCCAAGAGCCGGCCAATCAGCTCTCTTGAGAGCAGCGGCCTTGCGCCGTCATGAATTAAGACCAAACTTTCCCCTAGCCCGTCCGCAGGAATTAATCTTTCGAGAGCGCGAAGCCCCCGAAAGACAGATTCCTGTCTGGTTGCGCCTCCCCGGACGACCTGGACGGGGATTGCACCGGAAAACCGGATCTGTGCGCGCACTAGGTCTTCCTCGCCGGCCGCAGCAAGAACAATGATGCCCGATAGGTCCGAACAGCCGGCTAACGCCAAAAGGG
>DIPB01000169.1:3931-4269 GCA_002426275.1 Firmicutes bacterium UBA5499 | reverse complement strand
CAAAAGGGTATGCCCTAAAATGGGCATACCCTGGATCTGGGCGTATTGTTTGTTGAAACCCAAGCCCATGCGGCTGCCGCTGCCTGCGGCAGGCACAATAGCCCAGATTTGTCCCCTCCCGTTTTCCTGCAAGGTTATAACTTCCTCTACTGTGCCTTCTCCAGCAATTTTGGCTTAGCGAAAATCATTCTGCCGGCGGCAGTCTGCAAGACGCTGGTCACAAGCACGTCAATGCGTTCGCCTAAGAATCTGCGACCGCCGTCCACAACGATCATCGTGCCGTCTTCCAAATAAGCCACGCCCTGGCCAGGTTCCTTACCGTCTTTAATTACCTGTAC
>DIPB01000169.1:0-3862 GCA_002426275.1 Firmicutes bacterium UBA5499 | reverse complement strand
TTAATTACCTGTACTGTCAGCTCTTCTCCCGGTAAGACCATAGGTTTAATGGCATTAGCTAGCTCGTTAATATTGAGCACCTGGACTCCGTTGATTTCCGCAACCTTATTCAAGTTAAAATCATTAGTAAGAACTTTGGCTTCCAATAATTTGGCAAGCTTAACCAGTTTGTTGTCCACATCCAAAGGTTCGGGGAAATCGCGTTCCAGCACCTGCACGGGTTTGGGCAGCTCGCGCTGCATTTTATTAAGAATATCCAGACCCCGCCGTCCCCGGTTGCGTTTCAACAGATCCGGGGAATCTGCGATCCTGCGCAGTTCATCTAAGATAAAGCTAGGCACAACAAGAATTCCTTCCAAAAATCCCGTCTGACATAAATCTGCGATTCTTCCGTCGATGATCACGCTGGTGTCCAAAAGCTTATAATGACCTTTGGGCAATTCTTTCGCGCCTTTGGCGCTCTCCTGTTTTTTGACGTTAAGCCCGGCTAGATCTTCTCTTTTGCGCAGCGCCACTGTGACTCCCAGATAGCTCGCTGCCAAGTATAGCAGCAGAACCAAATATTTCCCCACAAGGGGAAAAATCCGCATTGCCGGCGCCAGTAAGGCTGCGATTACCAAACCCACAATCAGCCCGATTGCGCCAAAAACAATATCCTGCAGGGGAATCCGCTGCAGCTGACGGTCTATGTATCCCGCCATGATTTTGTACAAACGCAGCAGGAGCGGAGCGACGGTAAGGCCGATTAAGGCCCCTGCGACCGTACCTATGCCTAAATAGGGACGTTCCAAGCGCGCCAAGGCAAAATTGTAACCGGCTAAGGCGCCCAGGGCAAAGGTACTGAAGCTAAACAACTTTTCCCAAATCAAGTCTTCACCTCCTCATCCCTCCGCCCCTATTTTGCCTCACTATTACAATTTATATACAACGTTGCCAGATTTTAGAGATGCCGATCCAGCATTACCTGCTCTCTTAATCTGTGAAGTCCCTCCTTGATGGCTCTCGCCCTTACCTCTCCTATTCCTTCCACATCGTCCAATTGATCGATGGTCGCGCTTAAAATATTTTGGAAGGCGCCGAAAGATTCGATGAGATTTTCCACCACCGGCATGGGCAGACGCGGAATTTTAGTCAGGATGCGGTATCCTTTTGGCGAGACGGCTTCATCCAGAGCGCTGATGTTGCTGCCATAACCTAGCGCCCTCCCCAGGAGCGTCAAATCCAGCACATCGTCAGCGGACCAATTGTGAAGCTGTTCGGTCACTTGTTCCGACGTTTTTTCACGCTCGCGGAGATAATCTTTGATGATCAGGTACCCCTGATTTTTCACGTCCACCATCAGCTCTTCCAGCTGCATTGCCGCCAGTCTGCCTTCAATGCCCAATTCGGTGATATATCTTTGAATTTCCAGCTCGATGCGATGAGTCATTTCAGCGCGCTGAACCGCCGTAGCCACATCGTAGAGAGTTGCCAAATCTTCAAATTCCATGGCCGTCAGGTTGGTTAAAGCTCGCTCCAAAACGTTTTTGTAGCGTTCTAAAGTCTGCAAAGCCTGATTGGCTTTGGCCAGAACCACGCCCACGTCTCTGAGCATATATTTAATGTTGCTCCGATAAAGGGTGATGATATTGCGCCGCTGCGAGATGCTGATGACCAATTCCCCGGTTTGTTTGGCGACGCGCTCTGCAGTGCGATGCCTGGTGCCGGTTTCCGCGGACGGGATCATGGCGTCCGGATTCAGCTGCGTATTGGCAAAGAGAATCCGTTTGGCATCGGCGCTTAAAATGATGGCGCCGTCCATTTTCGCCAGCTCATAGAGGGAAGCAGGATTGAAATCGCTGTCGATGCGAAAGCCGCCGTCCACCAAAGACAAGACTTCTTTGCTATCTCCCACCACAATGATGGCGCCTGTACGGGCGCGCAAGATATTCTCCAGGCCCTCGTTGAGCAAAGTTCCCGGCGCCACCATCCGCAAATACTTCTGAAAATCATCGCTCATTCTCTCTTCTCGCATCAAAGAGCTCCTCCTAAAACATCGCGGTTTGCAATGCCTCACAGGCAGTGTGCACGGGTATTAATTCCGGTCCCAGCTGGCGTTTGCCCAACCTACGCCAATTATGATAAGGAATCAGACACTTTTCAAAGCCAAGTCTTCCCGCCTCGGCCACTCTGCGCTCGAGATCCCTCACTGCCCGCACTTCGCCTGTGAGCCCTACCTCGCCGATCACAACCAACCTGCCGCTGACAGGCTTATTTTTAAAGCTGCTGGCTAAAGCTGCGGCAATGCCGAGATCTACAGCCGGTTCATTCAACCTGAGGCCTCCCACTGCATTCATATATACATCGTGAGAGCCGATGTTCAAACCCACTCTCCGTTCCAGAACAGCCAGAATCGTTGAGACGCGGTTATGATCCAGACCGCTGGCTTGCCTGCGGGGCACGCCGCCGAAGGCAGTGGCTCCCACCAGGGCTTGCACCTCCACCAAAAGCGGCCGCGAGCCTTCCATAGTGGCTACCACCACGGACCCGGCGGCGTTTTTAGGCCGCTGGGCCAAAAAAAATTCAGAAGGATTTTCCACTTCTGTCAGACCTTCTCCGCCCATGGCGAAGACCCCGATTTCATCAGTGGACCCGAAACGGTTTTTCACAGCCCGCAGCACCCTGTATGACTCTTCCATGCTGCCCTCAAAATATAAGACAGCGTCCACCATGTGCTCCAAAACTTTAGGCCCCGCCAGACCGCCGGCTTTGGTAATGTGGCCGACCAGAATAATGGGGACTTGTCTGCCTTTAGCCAAATAAAGAAGCTGGGCGGTACACTCTCTGACCTGTCCGACGCTCCCGGGAGCTGAGGCCAGCTGCCCGCTATAGATTGTCTGAATGGAATCAACGATCGCAAGCAAAGGCTTTTCCGCTTCGATTTGCGAGACGATATTCTCCAGCTCATTTTCAGAGAGAACTAAAAGCCGCTCGGACAAAGTACCCAGCCGCTCCGCCCGCAGGCGCAGCTGCTCTTTAGACTCTTCTCCCGAGACGTAGAGAATTTTGCCTTTTTTAGACAGCAGGCACGCGGCTTGCATTAAGAGCGTCGATTTACCGACACCCGGATCTCCGCCAACCAGGATCAAAGAAGCGGGGACTATACCCCCGCCAAGAACCCGATCAAGCTCGCCTATGCCTGTAACATAGCGCGCAAAAGCTTCTCTCTCCACTTCAGTGATGGGCATGGATTTCGCGGAGGAGAGCGGGCGCTGCGTCTGCAAAGCCGCCGCCGGCTCTTCCACTATGGTATTCCAGCTTTGACATCCAGGACAGCGTCCAGCCCATTTGGCAAGCTCATAGCCACATTCTTGACATCTGTATTTTACCCTTGCTTTTGCCATCTCAATCCGACCTGTCTAAATTTATTATACCATTTGCCGTCTGAGGCTGCAAGCTGCTAGCTGAATTTTGCCACAAAGCGGCTGATACGTGAGAGCGCTTCTTTAATTTCCTCCAAAGACGACGCGTAGGAACAGCGAATATAGCCCTCTCCGGATTTTCCGAAGGCGTTGCCGGGCACCGCCGCCACTTTCTCTTGTTTCAGCAGCTGTTCGCAAAACTCCTCGGAAGACAGACCCGTGCTGGAGATGGAAGGAAAAACATAAAATGCTCCTCCAGGCTCGAAGCATTCCAAACCGGCATCCCTGAGTCCGGCCACGATGAGCCTGCGCCTTTTGTCGTACTCTCTGTGCATCCGCTTCCGTTCCTCGGAGGCATGCAACAGCGCCTCCAGCGCCGCATTCTGTCCCATGATGGGAGCGCAGAGCATGGTATATTGATGAATTTTATTCATGGCGGAGATGATCTGGCCGGAAGCGGC
>DIPB01000091.1:2094-5780 GCA_002426275.1 Firmicutes bacterium UBA5499 | reverse complement strand
ACAGCAGCCCCCGCCACTGTCACCAGACCGGCGCAAATTGTCAAAAGCACAGTCCCCCAAAGGCTGTAGCGGGCATCGGGATCGCGAAAGCGCGTTCGCCACATAGAAAGTCCAAAAGCAAAACAGACGACGGCGGCCGCAAGCAATGCCGGAATCAGAAAAAGATTCTGCGGCAGGACCGCAGCCAAGGCAAAAAAAAGGCCCCGCAGGGCCATCTCCTGCACCAAGAACCCTACGGTGAAACCGACCACAAAGCCGCGCAGAAACAATACAATCAGGATCGCCCCGATCCCATAAGCAGAAATGCCCGCCAACAGGACGACAAGCAAAATTTTCAGATTGGCCCAAAGCGAGTCGCAGAAGACCTCGCCTCTCTGGATGCCCCTGCTGCTGAAACCCTGAAAAAACGTCTCCAAATAATCCGCCACTTCATCAACCTTGCTCTGTTCCATGGTGCGCACGCTAATCGCGCCTCCGGCCACTCCCAGCAGAAACAAAAGCAGCGACACAAGCAGAATCGTGAAGCGTCGCTGAAAATAGCCGCCCAAAACTTCTCCCGCTCTCCCAGCCAAGAACACACATTCCCCTCCCCTCGCCTGCACAGTACATTCTATGCGCGAACAGGACAGGATATGCTCACTTGCTAGCCGCGGATCCGCTCCAGGAAGAGTTCATAGATATATTGCGCAGCCAGCACATCTTCCAAAGACTGGGCGCTGGCAGCCACAACGCAAATTCCGGCCTCATCGGCCAGTTTTAAGGCTCTTTCCACTCCAGCCAAAGCCGCTTGCCTGCCTCGCAGTTTGCCCGCCCGGGCCACTGTGGCTGTAAGGACTCCCCGGGCTCCCCGGGGATGGACAAGGGATGCGGCATCAAAGGCCACTCCGCCTGTGGCGGATACCACAAGGGCAACCTTTCCCTGGAAATCAGCCACTCTTGTCACTTCGGCTCCTAAGTTGCCTATCAGCTGAAAAGCAGCGCCTGCTTCCTCCAAGGCTGAAAAAACTCTGCTTGCCGTTTGTCTCTGCAAAGACTCGGGGCCTGTCCTGGGTTCCGCGGCCACAACTAAACCCGCGCCGCGCAATTTCGCCTCGGAGGCGGCAAATTTCGCCATTCTGGCCGGATCGGTGGGCACTGGCGAGGCCGTCCGATCGGGGCTGGCGCCGTAAATTGCCAATGCCCCGCTTTGATAGGCAGCTTCGCTGGTGGTGCTCATATCGATCACATCCACCACCACCACCACTTGTCCCCGCAAGGCAGCTTCCCTGGCGCCGCTGGCGTCGGCAGTTACAGTTAAGAGCAAGCGGCTTGCCTCCTTTCCGCAGTCAAATCGATGATGTTTACATTTTCCCCTGCCGGCTCCGCCTTGTGGCAGGTAAAATAGATGATCTGGTTGGTCGCCGCCAGCTTCCTTAGGCACTTCCAGCCCAGGCCGGCCCTGCGCCCGTCCGCCTGCACCAGCGTATCGTCAAGGAGAAAGGGCAAGCGAACTTTCTCGCTCACCAACTGAGAGAGGGCAAGGCGCAAGGCAAAATAAAGCTGATCCAGAGTGCCGGCACTGAGGACTTCGGCCTCCACCAAGCTGCCTGCGGGAGTCAAAACCGCCAGCTTCAGATCGTCGTCCGCCAACACTTTCTGGTAGCTGCCGTCTGTCAGCTCTGTAAAAATGCGGCTGACAAGCCCGTTAAGCTGCGGGGAGAACTTGCGGTGCAGACGTTCCGCGCACTGGGAGAGAACGTTTTCAGCGTGCTCCAAGGCTTCCCTGCGCAAAGTCAGAGCCGCGATTTGTTCTTGCACCTCTTCCAAGCTTACCGCCAGCACCGCAGGCGCTTCCAGCTGCGCTCCTGCCAGGCGGCCTTGAATGTTGCTCAAAAGATTTCTTTTCTCCGCTCTTTCCAGTTCAATGTCCGCTAGCAGACCAGAGATCCGGGCTAACTCCTCCTGAGAGCATTGGCCAGGCTCCTCTTTAGACTGAGGCAAACGTGCCTCCAAAGCTTCCGCGCTTTCTCCTGCCAAAAGCAGCTCTCTTTTTCCCTCCAGCCGAACCCGCTCTTGCCGCAACCTCTCTCTGTCCTGCCTTAAGGCGCATTGTTGCCAAAACTCGTCCCACGAGCTGGCCTTAGCTTGGACGAAAAGCTTCCGGATCCGCGCGTTCACATCCTCAAGCTGCCCTGCCAGTTCCCCCAGCGCGCCTGCCAAGCTTGTCAGCTGTTGGGCCTGGGAATTAAGTTTTCCCTGTTTTTGCGCCAATTGTTCCCCTGCCTCCTGCCAACCTGCGAGCCCGGCAGAGCCAAGAGCCTCGGCCAGGCGCGCCTCTTCCTTCTCTAGAGTTCGCTCCCGAGCTGTCAGCTCTTCTTTCCGCGCGCTTAAGGCAGCCTGCTGCCTGCGGCTCTGCAGCGCTCGTCGCCTGCGCCGCCCCAGCAGCACCAAAGACGCGAGAAGCGAAACCCCGAAGGGTAAAAAGAATAACGGCTGCGCGAAGAGCAGCGCCGCGGCCAGGGATAATCCGGCCGCAGCCAAAGAGAAAAAAGGGATTTTTCCTGTCTGGGGCTTTGTCTCCGCGCGCTGTAACTCCAGCTCCACTCGCAAGCGTTTTAACTCTTCCCGCCTCGCCAGCAAAGCTTGCTGGGCTTGGAGAGGCTCTCGCCCCAAAGCGTCCGAGACTTCCCGGCGGACCGCTTGCTGCCCCACGATATCCGCCTCCAGCGCGGCCTGCTGGAGCTGCAGTTTTTCCAGTGCGGCCTGCTTTTGTTTCAGTTCTTCTGCAAACAGCCTCTGCCGTTCGGAGAGAGCGCTTCCTTCTCCCGAAAGCTGAGACGGAAAATCTGCGCCTGCCGTTTCGGAAAGTCTTTCCTCCACAGCGGCTATTTCTTTTTGCAGCTGCGCCAAAAGTCTGGCTTGGACGGTCTGCCTGCGGGAGAGCGCGGCTTGATATTTCTTCTCCAGCGCTCGTAGTTCCTCTGTCAAAGCCGCCTGCTCTTTCTGTTCTTGCCACAGCTGGGAAAGCCGCGCCTGCTGCTCTTTTTGCGCTTTTCGAATCTCTGCGGCTCGTCTTACCAATCTGCCCAGCGGCTTGCCGGAAGGTTGCAGCGTGCCGAGCTCTTGCTTGGCGCACTTGAGCGCTGCCAGAGCTTTTGGCAGCGAGATCTCTTCTTCTCCCGCTGTGGAAAGATTGGCCAGCCTCCCTGCAAGTTCCTGGGCAAATTCTCGCTCACAGCGGTTCGCTAATTGTCCCACATATGTTAAATTGCGAAAAGCAAGGGGAGAGAGCCCCAAAAGCTCCTGAGCGAAGAGGAGTTCTTGGTTTTTAGGATCAAGCCCGAAGCGCTCTGCTGCGTCCGCGCCTGTGAGCGCATCGAACAGCCGCACAGAACCGGCGGTAAAATCCCTTTGAACCAAATAGTCCCGGCCCGAAACCGAAAACTCCATGCTGCCGCCGAAAGGCTCCGGCCTTTGCCAGGGACGGTAGCGCTCCGCCTCCTCTCTGAGGGTGGCGGTTTTTTCTTTTTTCAACCCGTACAAGAGCGCGTAAATTAAGAACTGCAGCGTGGATTTGCCCGCCTCATTGGGACCGTAGACAATGTTCAAGCCGGGTTCGAAGGTAAAAGACCGGCCTTGCAAGACGCCAAAACCGGCGGCAGATACCTGCTTAATGAGCAATGCTAACGCTCCTTTCCAACCTGAAC
>DIPB01000091.1:0-1958 GCA_002426275.1 Firmicutes bacterium UBA5499 | reverse complement strand
CTGTGGCTAAAGCGGTCAGTCCATATTTCAAGGCCAAATTCAGCATTTTCCTTTTGTCCGGATCTGACGTCGCGGCGAGTTCAGAGGCGATTTGCTGGTAAAACAGTTGTCTGAGGCTTCCCGGCCGGAAATCTTCCGCCGGCTCTTCCCGCGTTTCATCAACGAGCTTGAGAAAATGGACTTCTTCCCGCAGCCGCTGAGCGATATAATCCAAATCCAGGCTAAAGCCGGCAGGTAAAGCGCCGGTCAAGAGCAAGCGCACAAAATCCCGCCTCCTGCCCTGCAAGGCCTCTGCGAGCTCGGCCACAAGCCTGTCTTCACTGTCGGCGCCGGCGAGCTCCCGTCTCAAAGTGACGTACTGCCTGCTGCCCACAGGAATGAATTCCAATTTTTCAGGGGCGGTATTCCCCAGCCACACGCCATGGCTGCCTTCTTCGGCGAAGCTCAAAGCCTCCGGCGAGCCTGGGTATGCGATTACGGCGTTTCCCTCTCGCCAGCTGGCCGGAGCGTGGTAATGGCCTAAAGCCACATAGCGGTAGCCCAAATCCGCTATGCGCTCTGCAGGCAGGGGAAAGTAATCCGCAGCTAGGGAGGCGGCCTGCCCCGCGCTGCCGTGAAGAAGGGCAATATTCGCTAGCCCTGCGGCTGCAGGCGGCATTTCCGCGAAGAGCTCCGGTCCGGGTCTTCCCTTTCCCCAGCTGAGGCCGGTTACCGCCACGCCAAGCTCCGGAAAGCTCAGCTGCTCCCACCTCAAAGGCGGAAAGAAACGCACGTTTTCCTGCCAAGAGAAGGCTTCCCAAGGACTGCCCGGCAGCAGAGGATCGTGGTTGCCAGCGCTGACTAGCACTTTTACCTTGCCCAGCCGGCTGAATTGATGATCCGCGAACCGCAGCAGCGCCGGACTGGCAAACTTATCTGTGAACAAGTCTCCTGCCACCAGGAGAAGATCCACTTCTTTTTCCAAAGCCAGATCCACAATGCGGCTTAAGCTCTCTGTAATCTCCAGCTGCCGCTGCCGCGCGATCTCCTCTGGCAAGGCCTCTCCTCCCGCTTGCCCCAAATGCAGATCCGCTGTGTGAAGAAAACTTGCCATGCCGCCACCTTCCATCTTTTACCTTAATCCTAACGGATCGCGGCACAGAAAGCAAGCCGGCCCGGCCGATTGATTCCTTGTTTCTCTAAAAATCATGCAAAACTTAATTCGCCGAGCTCGTCTAAGTATTATTTCCCGTTAAAAAGTAGTTTGCTCACGCGAATAATTCTAATATCACTTACCAATGTGAAGAGGATAAATTCGTGCGGAAAAGCATTAGCGCTGCTGCCTGGGCTTTACTTATACCCTAAACTCCCGGAACATTATACACATGTTTGAATCGCTATAAACCCGCATAAACATATGATATTTCATACAGGGAGAATTTCATGCGGTAGAAAATCATTTTCACAGCGCCGCTGCTGCCTGATCTTTACTTGCGAGGTACAAGCGAAGAACGCTGTGAACGCGGAAATCGAGGAGGCAATACTGAAACTTGAAAAAGTTGCTTTTAGAGGCATACTTTTCTTGTCACGTTTCGGCTCCCAAGAATGTGCGAGAAGCGAAACTCACCGAAACGATGAATAATTTGACCTTTATCACGAGAAGCAAGTTGCCTAAAATAAAAATTAAAGATCCCACGACGAATTTGCTCACTATTTCCGTTCATTCTCTCTTTGACGAGTATTCAGGTTCCTATAGCGGCTATATGGATTAAAGCTCCATAGACTTGCGGAAATAGAAAGCTATTCAACGATTGTTGCCGTTCACACGGGAGCCATTTTACTCACCGCTCTAACTCACGCTTTGAATCAACTGTAATACTGAAAAACTGTTAGCCACTTTCATTGCCTACTTCCACAGAGCAAGACCCGATCTATAAACCGGGCAGCCTTACCAGATTAGGATAGGGGGCGGTTATTAA
>DIPB01000057.1:13282-13504 GCA_002426275.1 Firmicutes bacterium UBA5499 | reverse complement strand
GGAGCAGTCCCTCCGCGACTCCAGCTCTTCCAGAAAGCTTTGGTATTGGCTCAGCGTTGTGAGCACAATTCCTTCAGGCAGCGGTTGCGGCGAAGGCTCCAGCTGCGGGTCTCCCTCTGCGCCCCAGCGCTTGAGCAGCGAGCTGAATTCTAATTCTCCCAATAAGGCGGCTACCCGCGCTCGATCAGGTTCCACAAAGGAGATGGTATCTGCTCCCGGCAG
>DIPB01000057.1:875-13167 GCA_002426275.1 Firmicutes bacterium UBA5499 | reverse complement strand
GATGGTATCTGCTCCCGGCAGAGGCACCTGGCAATTGATGGTGGCCAGTTCCTTAGACAGCAGAGCCAGTTCGCTGTCCTGGCTCAGCTGTTCTCTTTGCTTGGGAGTGAGCTCATCTGTTGCGGCTAAAATCGCTTCCAGATTCCCATATTTGCTCAGCAGCTTCACTGCGCTTTTGGGGCCGATTCCCCGCACGCCTGGAATATTGTCTGAAGTATCTCCCACCAGCCCCTTATAGTCTACGATCTGACTTGGAGACACGCCCATTTTTTCTTTTACGCCCGCAGGATCCAGCCTCTCCAAATGGCTGATTCCTTTGACGGTCAATAAAACATGAGTCCTGGGCGTGACCAGCTGCAATAAATCTCTATCTCCCGTCACGATCAGGGTTTCCCACTTCAGATCCTGAGCCGCCCTGGCCACAGTGCCGATCACATCGTCTGCTTCAAATCCTTCCGCCTGAAAAATCGGCACTCTCATGGCTGTTAAAAATTCCCGCACCCGCTCGATCTGATGAGGGAAATCCTCTGGCAGCGGGGGTCTGTTGGCTTTATACTCTCCATACAGTTCCCGGCGAAAAGTCGGTCCCGGCAAATCCATGGCCACGGCCACGCGCTGAGGTTTTTCATCGTCCAAGAGCTTGAAAAACATGTTGATAAACCCATAGACGGCGTTGGTAACTTCGCCTTTGGCTGTCTTTAGCGTATCCGGCAGGGCGTGGTACGCCCGGTGAATCAGGTTCGCCCCGTCGATGATAAGAAGTTGAGAGGACATCTGTTCGCTCCTTTACAGGCTGATATTATATTGTTCCATAAAAAAGGCGATAATCCTTTTCCAGGTCGCGGTCGGCAAAAAAATACCATCCTTGGCAAATGGTGCGTTTTCAGCCGAAACTTACATAAAGGATCGGCGCCCTCGCGGTTGAATACAAATAGAGAAATCTCTTAATGGAGGAATGACGGATGAAAAAGCTAGCGATCGTACTTTTGTTATTGTTCGCTGTGGCAAGTTTTGCGCAAGCCGCCGAGCTTCGCGATATTGAAGATTCCTGGGCCAAGGGCGCTATCGAAGAGTTGGTGGCGGACGATGTAATCTCAGGCTACCCCGACGGCACTTTCAAACCTGAAAAACAGGTGAGCAGAGCGGAATTCGCCAAGATTTTGAGCCTGGCTCTGGACTGGAAACAGGAAGGAGAGGCCAATTATTCAGATCTCAATTCCCACTGGGCAAAAAATTACATTGCCACCGCCGGCGCCCATGAGGTGATCACAGGCTATCCCGACGGCACTTTCAAGCCGGACCGTTCCATCAGCCGCGCTGAGATCTTAACCATGATCACCAGGGCGGTTAAGTTGGCCGAAAAAGCGGAGGCAACGGATATTTGGCTGCCAAGCTTCATTGACGTGAACAGCAAACATTGGGCATTTAAAAACGTGGAGGCAGCAAACCAGCTGGGAATACTGCCTTCTTATATCGGCACGGAGCTGAAGCCCGGCGAATTTGTGACCAGGGCTGAAACAGCTTATCTTGTGAATAGTCTCCGCAAGCTCCAGATCATGGAAGGCGTAGTTGCCGCAGTGGATACCCAAGACAGCACGATCAATTTCCGGCCCAATTCGGGAGAAACCAGACTCCTGTATGTGAGCACTCAGACCGTGATCATTCGCAATCAGGTCTCCGCTGCCATCGGCGATCTGCAGGAAGGAGATAAACTCTACGTGGCGGCCAATAGCATCGGCGATCCGCTGATCATCAAGGCTTTTGGCAAGGTCACCCAAGCTGACGTGGCCTCCAGGATCAGCGACGCCACAAGCGGGCTCCTGACAAAACAAGACATCTCCAACGCCATGAAAGGAAACTGGTCTGCCATCAGCAACAATATGCGGGGCGAGGTTTATAACCGCTTGGTTGACTCAGGCATGACAGCCACCGAAGCTGAATCCTTAGTCTCTCAAGACTGGGGCGGCTTGAAGGGTGCGGCGCAGGAGCGCTTGGCCCAAGCTCTTGCCGATTATCTGAACGTTACGCCCCAGATGGTGACCGCGCTGTTTCAAAGAGACTGGAAAGAACTCGAATCCTATGCCCAGACAGAGCTCACAGAGCAATTATTGAGCCGTTTGGTCCAATAGGGCTCAAAGGCACAGTTACCTTTAGCCGGCGGAAAAGCGGAGTTTGCCTCAGGGCAATAACCCGCTTTTCCGCACTAAAAGGAGGCCACGCGGTAAAACGTGGCCTCCCAAAATACTCGATTATAAACAGATAACTCCCTTGGGCGCTGAACAATCTCTTTCCCAGGACTCTCCCGGGTTATTTTTCCAGCCGCGACCGCATTCTGGCGGCTGCCCGCACCATGTTTTTCAGGCTGGGGATCACTTCTTCCTCTTTTCTGGTCTTCAAACCGCAATCCGGATTCACCCACAGCTTCTCTTTGGGAAGCAGCTCCAGCATTCCCGAGAGCGCCTTGAAAATCTCTTCGCTGGTTGGCACCCTGGGAGAATGGATGTCATAGACTCCAGGGCCCACCTGGGTCTTGAAATTGCTCTGGCTGAGGGTACTCACCAGCGTCAGGCCGGATTTGGTCGCCTCGAAAGTGATCACGTCCGCATCCAGCTTCTCAATCTCTTTGATGATGTCCCCAAACTCGCTGTAGCACATATGGGTATGGATCTGAGTTTCCGGCTTTACCTTGGCGTGGGTTAGCCTGAAAGCTGCCGTGGCCCAGCTTAAATATCCCTACCAGTCCGCTTTCCGCAGCGGAAGTTTCTCCCTGAGCGCGGCCTCGTCGATTTGAATGATTTTAATCCCCGAAGCCTCCAGAGCCATTACCTCCTTTTGGATTGCCAACGCGATTTGCTGGGCGATTTGTCCGGGCGGCAAATCTTCTCTGGCAAAAGACCAATTGAGGATGGTGACAGGGCCTGTGAGCATTCCCTTCACAGGCTTGTCCGTAAGGCTCTGGGCATAGGAGATGTACTCCACAGTGATGGGCTTTTCCCATTCCACATCTTGAAAGATAATCGGCGGCTTCACGCATCTGGTGCCATAGGACTGGACCCAGCCGTTTTGGCTTTCCAGAAAGCCGACCAGGTGCTCAGCGAAGTATTCCACCATATCGTTGCGCTCAAATTCCCCGTGCACCAACACGTCCAGCCCAAGCTGCTCCTGAAGCTCTATGACCTTGCGGATTAAAGCGCGAATTTCCTCTTCATAGCGTTCGCTTGAAATTGCTCCGTTTTTATAAGCTCTCCGCAACTTTCGCACCTGGGCGGACTGCGGGAAGGAGCCGATGGTGGTTGTGGGCAAAAGCGGGAGCTTCAAAGCGGCTTTTTGGATCTCTAGCCGCCGGGCAAAGTCCGGCTTCCTGGTGAAATCTGTCTCCTCCAGCTGCGCTTGCGCTTCGGTCGCCGGTTTGCTCAGCTGGCTCTGGTTACGGATAAAAGCGGGCTCTTGGCGGTAATCCGCGCACTGCCACAGCTGCGCCAGCTCCCCGAGCTCCGTGAGCTTTTCCTCGGCGAATGCCAATTGTCCTTTCTGGGTTTCGTCCCAGCTTTCCGCAGCCAGAGCATAAGGAACGTGCAGAAGGCTGCAGCTAGAGCTGAGAACCACGCGCTCCTGGTCCACTTGCTTTGCGATCTCACCCAGCAAAGCAAGCTTTTTTTGATAGTCGCTCCTCCAGATGTTCTTCCCGCAGATCACGCCGGCGAACAAATATTTATCATCCGGGAAGCCGTATTTCGTCAAAAGCTCCAAACTCTTTTCGCCTTCCACGAAATCAATGCCCACTCCGTCGAATTCCAAGTCCAACAGCTCCTGATAAATATCTCTCAGATCGCCGAAATATGTTTGCAGCAGGATTTGCGGACGGTCCTTGGCGGCTAAAAATTCCCGATAGATAACTTGAAAATCCGCTCTGTCTTCCGGGGTGAGATCTTTCACCAGCATGGGCTCGTCCAGCTGTAACCAAGCGGCTCCAAGCTTCCCCAGCTGTGCCGCAAGCTGCGCGTACAGCGGGACTATGGCCCGAATGTAGTCAGCCAGCTTGCCTTTGTACTTGGCTAATTTCAAAAAAGTATACGGGCCGATGAGGCTGGGTTTGGTATTCAGTCCTAGGGCCTTCGCTTCCTTGAGCTGACTGACGATCTGCGGCGAGTCCAGTTTGAAGTCCATCTCTTCGGTGAGGCTGGGCACAAGATAGTGATAATTGGTGTTGAACCATTTCTTCATGGGCAAAGATTTTTGGTCTCCCTGCGGTCCCTGGTAGCCCCTTGCCATAGCGAAGTACGTATCGAGGGGAGAGAGCTGGAGTTTTCTGTATGCCGCCGGAATGGCCCCCAACATGAAAGCCGTATCCAGCACTTGGTCGTAGAAGGAAAAATCGCCGCTGGGGATGAAGTCGATGCCGCTCTGGCTTTGAAGCTGCCAGTGCTCCTGCCGCAGGGCTTTCGCTTTCTCCTCCAGCTGGGATGACGAGATTTTGCCCGCCAAGTAACCTTCCACCGCGAATTTTAGCTGGCGTTGCTTGCCAATTCTGGGATACCCTATGAGCGATGTTTTAATCAATTTCACTGCCTCCATTCTGAAATCCGGATAAAAAAACGCCTCCACAACGCGTGGAGGCATAGCAAACAGTCTTGTCTGCATGCACCCCCTATTCTCCGTAGAGTTCTGGCGCTTCAAACACAGGCAGGTCTTCTGACTCAGGTTCGCAGATGCTTTGGGCCTTCCCAGTTTCCCAGTGGCCTCTTTGGAGCATCTCCCCTATACAGCGGCGGGACCGTGCAGGAATTTCACCTGCTTCCCTTTTCAACCGGCTTGCCGGTCACCTGTATTCAATTAATTAAGAAGATCATAGCAACAATCAGGCGCAGTGTCAACAGGCTGACGCCTTGAAAGCCGAAATTCCGCAAAAAAACTGGAGGGGTCTCCCCCTCCTGCCACCTGATTTTAAGTTCCAGTCCCTCTTCTTGCCAGGATAAGCCGGGAACTGCGCGGAGCTCCGCTTGGAGCCGCTCCCATCTCACAAACAGCTCTCCTCCAGCCGCCACATCTGCAGCCAGCGTTTTGCCATCCGGCAAGATCACCTCCACGCCTGAGCGCCGCCAACCCAAGGCGCCCAGAAGAGGCATCACGGGCACGTAAGCCTCGCCTTTCCAATAAAATCCTTCCGCTTTGCTGGCATTGAACTGAACTTCCAGTTTCCAGGGAACCGGACCTCCGTTTCTGATTAGCGGCAATGCCAGCTTACTTACAGGCAGCCCCGCCAGAGCTCTGTCTAAATTCCGCTCCGGTTTCAAAGCATAGATGTCCTCGGCATAAGAGACATGCAGCTCTCCGTCCTTTCTCCGGAGAATGAGGATCTCATAGACCAGTTCAACTGTGGTGCCAACAGGCACCAGCTTGAAAAGTTCCTCCACATCCTGATTGTGCATTCTGATGCAGCCCAATGAGACCGCAGTGCCAATGGAAGCGGGCCGATTATTGCCGTGGATGCCGTAGCCTGGGATCGATAATCCCAGCCAGCGCCTGCCCAGAGGATTGGCCGGGCCCGGCGGTACGGGAGCTTTCCCTTCGGGATACCAGGTAGGGTTTACCACTTTATTGATGATTTTCAATTTGCCAAGGGGACTTGGAGTTCCGCGTTTGCCTACGGCTACTGGATACGTGCGTTCCAGCTTTCCCTGCGCGAAAAGATAAAGCGTTCTTTGGGGAATGTTGATCACGATGCTGTAGCCTTTAAGGTCGGGAGCGCGAATGGTATCCGGCGGGAATTTCACGTCCGGGTGAAGCTGGGCTAGCGCAATCTGGGAAAACAAGAGCGCCAGCCAAACGAGGCGTCTGCGCATTTTTTTCCACCTTCCCACTGTTTTCATGCTACTATATGCGGTGGAAAAAATTTCTATACTGCCTTGCCTGTACCTTTTAGAGCGCGAAGGGCGCGTTGCTGAGATAACGCAAGCCCGTATCCGGAAGAATCACCACTACCCGTTTACCCTCTCCCAGCTCTCGGGCCACAGTCAAAGCCGCGGCCACTGCCGCTCCCGAGGAAATGCCCACCAAAAGCCCTTCTTCTTTGGCCAGCCGCTCTGTAATGGCGATGGCTTCGCGATCCGTGATCTGCAGCACCCGATCCAAAAGCGAGCAATCAAGGGTCGCAGGCACAAATCCTGCGCCCAGGCCCTGAAGCTTGTGCGGTCCCGGCCTACCGCCTGAGATTACAGGAGAGCCCGCCGGTTCCACGGCGACGATGGCGGCTTTCGCTCCCCGCTCGGCCAGAGCTTGGGCGATGCCCGTGATGGTGCCGCCTGTGCCTACTCCCGCCACTACGGCGTCCAGATTTCCCCCTGTCTGCTCCCATATTTCGTGGCCGGTTGTAAAGCGATGAATGCGGGGATTGGCCGGGTTGTCAAACTGACCGGGCAAAAAATAATCACTGTCAGCCGCCACCAGCTCCTGCGCTTTGGCAATCGCCCCTGGCATCCCTAAGGCGCCAGGCGTCAGCACCAATTCCGCGCCGTAGGCTTTCAGCACCGATCGCCGCTCTACGCTCATGGTATCCGGCATCACTAAAATCAATCTGTAACCTCTGGCCGCCGCCACCATGGCAAGTCCGATGCCAGTATTGCCGCTTGTGGGCTCGACGATGGTGCCGCCGGGTTTCAGCGTTCCCGCTTCTTCCGCATCCAGGATCATAGCAAGGCTAATCCTGTCCTTGATGCTACCGCCCGGATTGAAGAACTCAACCTTACCTAGAATCTCCGCCCTGCCGTCCTCATCTAAATGCAGCCGTACCAAAGGGGTATTGCCGATTAAATCCCACGCGTGATCCGCAATTGCTTCCATCTTCTCTCCTCCCACGATCAATATGCCTTTTCCAGTAGAGTCTCCAGCGACTGCAGGTCAACCGATTTAGGGTTGGCCGCCATGGAGGCTGAAGACAAGCTTTCTTGGGCCACGGCTGCAAGCGTCTCCCTTTTAAGCCCTAGCGCTGAAAGCGATGCTGGCAGGCCGAATTCGGCCATTAAATCCCAAACTTCAGCTGCCACCAGCTCGGGAGAAGGAACGCGCCAAATCCGCCCTAACTGCCGGGCTTTTGCTCCCAAAGCGGACAAATTATAAAGATAAACGTGCGGCAGCAAGACGGCGCAGACCAGGCCGTGGGGCGCGCCGCATCTGACGCCTATGGAATGAGCCAGACCGTGGACCGCCCCCAACCTGCAATTCACAAACGCCATGGCAGCCAGCAGGCTTCCCAACAGCAGCCCCTCTCTGGCTTGAAGGTTGCGGCCAGCTTCCACAGCCGCAGAAAGAGAGCCTCTGATCGACTCTACCGCTCTTTGGCTTAACAAGTCAGAGAGCGGATCGGCAAAGCGCGAGGTGTACGCTTCCATGGCATGAGTGAGGGCATCCAGGCCGCTGAGCGCGGTTTGCCTGGGCGGCAGGGATAAAGTGAGCTCCGGATCAACGACAGCCGCTTTGGCAAACCAAAAGGGGCTGCGCACAGACTGCTTTTTCCCCCGATGAATCAAAACCGCGTTATTCGTCACCTCCGCGCCGGAACCTGCGGTGGTGGGGATTCCAATCCACGGCAGAGCGGGCTTGTCTACCTTTTGGCCGTAAAAATAATCCTCCGGTTTTCCCGGCAGACGGCTCAACCCGGCGATAGCCTTGGCCGCATCCAGGGCGCTGCCGCCGCCGAAGCCGAAAACCAGGCTGCTGCCCAGAGCCGCCTCTATGCCGGCTTCCACAGCGGTTAAAGTCGGCTCGCCGGGCGGCAAGAGAAAAATTTCAAGTTTCACTTTTGCCTGTGCACATAAATCCTTTAGGCGCTCCAGCTGTCCTTGGGCATGTCTGCCGCAGACCGCCAACGCTGTGAAGCATTCCGGGAGCCCCTGCTCAGCCTTCAGCTGCGGTAACAGCGCAGACAGCTCTAGCAAGCAGCCTGAGCCAAAAAAGATCCGCGGCACGCTCTGGTGCCTGAAAACGTTCATTTCCTCTCCCCCGATAAAAAAGAGCACCCTAGGTGCTCTAATCGATTTTCGCCAAGAAAAGCGAATTCTTGTTTCTGTCTAGGTGTTCTAAGAAATAACCCGCACCCAAAGCCACGGCGCTGACCGGATCCTCTGCCAGGTTAACCGGAATTCCTGTCTCTTGGCTGAGAAATTTAGGCAGCCCGGTAAGCAAAGAGCCTCCTCCTGTCATGACGATGCCCCGATCCATGATGTCTGCTGCCAGCTCAGGCGGCGTACGCTCCAGCACCGTTCTCACTCCGTCCACGATCTGCACTATGGTCTCGGAAAGCGCCTGAAAAGCTTCCATGGCCGTGAGCTTTAAAGTCCTGGGCAGGCCGGTAACCAAATCCCTGCCGCGAAGTTCCATGGATGGATTGCCGCCTTCCGGGAGAGCGGAACCAATCTGAATTTTGATTTCTTCCGCTGTGCGCTCGCCGATCATCAGGTTGTACATCTTTTTGATATGGCGCACAATTGCCTCGTCAAATTCATCCCCGCCCACGCGCAGAGACTCAGCCACCACAATGCCGCCCAAGGAAATCACCGCAATATCTGTGGTGCCTCCTCCGATATCGACTACCATGTTGCCGCTGGGCTCGGACACGTTCAATCCGGCGCCGATGGCGGCTGCCATGGGTTCTTCAATCAAATGAATCTTTTTGGCGCCAGCTTGCATGGTGGCTTCCATCACCGCACGCTTTTCAACGCTGGTGACTCCGGAAGGCACGCAAATCACAATTCTGGGACGAAAGATCCGCTGACTGCCGCAAACCTTATTTATAAAATAGCGGAGCATGGTTTCCGTGACTTCATAGTCGGCAATAACCCCGTCTCTCAGAGGCCTGACAGCCACTATGTGTCCAGGCGTACGGCCAATCATCTGTCTGGCCGCTTCACCCACTGCCACTACCGTTCCTGATTCTCGCTCTATGGCAACAACCGACGGTTCGTTAATGATGATTCCCCGGTCGCGAACGTACACTAGAATTGATGCTGTTCCCAGATCAATGCCAATATCCGTAGCTAAGTTAAACAACCCTCTACCACCTCCACCTTGTCCAATTAACAGAGCAAAAAGCAGCCCTCAAGGACCGCTTGTTGGCTAACAATACCTCTTTTCGACATATGGAAAATTTTTCCTGCTTTTAACCGACTTCGTGCTGATATTTCTTCCTAGTAGCCTCGCCTCCTCGAATGTGACGTTCAGGCGCAGATTTTGGTACAGTAGCTCTCCTTATTTGTCCCGGGCCCGGAAAGAGCAGCAGCTACTTTTTGCACGGATTGTCGAGGAGAAGTGCCGTGCTTAAACCATGGAGCTCAGTAACTCTTATTTCAACAAGGATTTGTAATGTTCACTCTGCCGGAAAATTCCTCCGCTTTGGGCGTAAAAATCCTCATCCAAATGAAAAATACCGTCTTGCGGTTCGGCCCAACCCGCACCGTGAAAAGGATGATAGCTCCTCATTTCATCCCAGTGGAGATAATTTTGATGGCCATTGCTTTCCACCACACCGATCTTAAGGCCTGGCAGGGGAGCTAGCCTAGCCGCCAAATTTTTATTCCATTCCACCATGATGGGATTCACTGTCAGATCAGCGCAAAAACAGGGAATATTCTTTTCCTGTGCAACTTTGGCGATTTCCAACGATAGGCTCAAAGTCTTGGCTATGGGTTTTAGCGTAAGGGCGCCGTAACCCATCTGGATTCTGGCGTTCGCATCAGCTACGGAATGAATGCTCTCGTCCGCCGCCAGACGTATGGGCAGATCGCTCACATCAACCTCAAATTCCTCCGGAAAGGGCTCCTCGAGAATTACGATTCGCTCTAGGGCGCCAATTTGCTCTGCGTAATCCAAAAAACGGCTCAGCTTTTCTTTACTATGATATCTGCCATTGGCGTCCAAATAGTAAAGGACATTGCCGGATTGGGTATAGGGCGTCTTGTAGTCGCGCACAGCATTGTGAATCTCTTTAAGGCGTGCGCAGTCCCATTTTAACATCTTGTCCTGATCTCCGTCATGCTCCGGATCCGAGCCAATTTTGATTTTCAGAAAGAAGAAACCGTCTTCGACTGCCTTTTGGATTGTAGAGACGGGAACGCCATAACTCATTAAGGGAATATTAGCTAAAGCATTATGCCTTTGGCTTAACGCCGCCTTGCAAGCTTCTGGAATTAGCTGATCGAAGCTATCCAGCACCAATTCACGACTGTAGAGGAGCCAAGAGGCAGTGTCAACTGCAACCAGGGAATTCAGGGCGAAGGTTTGACGCAGGCCGCTATAGCCTGTGATCTTCTTTCCATACTCTTCAACTTGGGGCAACAGCTCGCCGAGCAGATCCATCGGCGTTTCGAACGAGCAGCCACGAGCTTTTTGAAGCGCGTACGCAGTCATCAAGAACATCATGCTGTTGCCTACGGACTCAGGATTAGTGGCGAATATTTCACTATCAGACCACAGCACGCTTTGGACGCCTAACCCTAAGGTCTCAAAGCGCTCGCTCGCGAGGGAGGCCACGATCTGCCACAATTCGTTCAAATACCTTCCCTTAAAGCCAAAAGGGGCACGCATAGGTTCCCGCTCGAAATTTAATTTTGTACCAGTAATTTTAATCATGCGCTCACCTTCTAAAGGTAATTTTAGACGATATTACTTCACTTGGATATAGTCAAAAGATTTATTCATCAGAACGTGGTTTTACTTGAGGATAGGCAATCTTGATTAGTGTTCATTATTATCTTTCATAATATACAGATATTTTATCATATGCAGAACAAGGAATCAACATTTAATAGACGTATTTACGCGAGTTGTCAACGCATTGCCAGGTAATAAATTCAATCCGAAGTATATGGATGATTTCAAGTATCGCGGATAAGCAGCGCCATTGGAAGAGGACTTGTTTGTCACGACGCGCATCTGTCCCGCTCTTACCGAAAGCGTTTCAAGGTGGATCTCCTTTGCGCGGTGAGAGACCTGGAGGCCATCGGGTCTTTGCCGCCTGTTCAGGCCGAAAGCCTAAGACGCGGCGAAGAAGCCAGACTGCACAAGAAAAAAGAGCGGCAAAAAATACAGGAGTTTTCAGATTCAGACGATACGTTTTATTATATCGCCGGCTACACGTCGGATGGAGCGGCCTATGGTGTAACCTGGGAGGAAATGGGCCTTGAGCCGTATTCCTCGGATGATGAGGATTGAACTTTGGACAAGACGGGCTGCGTCTCATTGACGCGGTCTGGCTTTTTGTTACACGCTTATAGCAGATGGACATGTTCTATCCGCCTCGCTCATTTCATATACTTAA
This sequence comes from Firmicutes bacterium UBA5499, assembly GCA_002426275.1. GTDB lineage: Bacteria > Bacillota > DTU084 > DTU084 > DTU084 > UBA5499. The sequence goes on along the minus strand of DIPB01000057.1, from coordinate 1,856 downwards.
GCAACACGTCCAAGGGGGAGAGAGCATGGCTCGCTTTATCGGAAGCATCATCCTCAGCTGTTTTATCGTTTTGATTCTCTTGCCTGCCGTTTTAGTGCGAGGCCTCGACTGGCGGGAAGAGAAGAAACTTTCATATGAAGGACAGCAAACCGTGGATTTGAAAATAGGCGGGAAAATGCAAAAGCTGCCGCTTGAAGAGTACGTAAAAGGGGTAGTGGCTGCAGAAATGCCTGCTGATTTTGAATTTGAAGCCTTAAAAGCGCAGGCTGTGGCAGCCAGAACCTATGCCTGCTACCAGCAAGAGAGGAAAGGTTCGCTCTCCGCAGATTTCGCCACAGATCAGGCTTGGCTTTCCCAGGCGGAACTACGCAAGAGATGGGGCTTATTCCAGTCCTTCAGGCTCTGGCGCAAGGTATCCCAAGCTGTGGAGGAGACGGCAGGTGAGGTGCTGCTCTATGACGGCAAGCCAATTTTCGCCGCTTATCACTCCACCTGCGGCGGTAAAACCGAGGATGCCCAAGCTGTGTGGGGAAGCGCCGTGCCCTACTTGAAAAGCGTGGACTGCGAATATTGCAAAGAGTCTCCCAGGTACAAGCAAGAGCTTGATTTCTCCGCCCACGATCTGGCTGTGGCCACCGGAGTGGATCTCTCCGCCCAGGCGGTGGGCACGGGCGGGAAAGTCTTGTCCGTCACTGCCAAGACTGCCTCCGGCAGAGCAAAGCGGGTGCGGGTAGGAGAGAAGGAGCTCTCCGGCACAGATTTCAGGGGCATGTTGGGGCTTCGTTCCACCAATTTCACGGTGCAAAACCAGGGCGGCAGGATCAAACTCACTGTGGTGGGCAATGGCCACGGCGTTGGCTTGTGCCAGTACGGAAGTCAGGGATTGGCTAAAGACGGGAAAGGCTATCGTCAGATCCTGGCGTATTATTATCAAAACGCCAAGCTAGCCCGCGGAGAATAAAATTGGCAGGAATTGCCGAT
>DIPB01000057.1:0-765 GCA_002426275.1 Firmicutes bacterium UBA5499 | reverse complement strand
GCCGATAATATTCTTCGGGTGATGCGAAATGGAAAGACGACAGAGTTTGGCTCAGAAAACGTGGGCTAAATGGGAAAAAGTGAGGGACAAGTTTTCGCCGGAAGGATGGAGGCTGCTGCTAGTTTGCTTGCTTGCAGGTTTCGTGCTGGCTTTTTTTGCCGAGAGATTAGGCCGGCAGAAAACAGTGAAGTTAGAAGAGCCTCCCAAGGTGGTGGCTGAGAGAGAGGCTCCGAAAGCAAGCGAGCTTCCGCCGCCGGAGCCCCCAGAGCCCCCAAAGGTCGAAGAACCTGTGCTCAGCGTGCCCATGTGGCCTTTGAAAGGCAAAATCAAGCGCGATTTGGGCTGGTATAGATCCCAGACGGGAGATTGGCGCTATCATGGCGGCATTGACATTACAGCTCCCCTGGGCGCGCAAGTTCGCTCTGCGCTGGACGGCAGGATCGTGGAAGCAGGCCAGGATGCCACTTTGGGACAGTTTTTAAAAATAGAGCATAGCGGCGCCATCACCGTCTACGGCCACCTGAGCGCTGTGGTGGGCAAGGTCGGAGACGAAGTCAAGCGCGGACAGCTCGTCGCCTACAGCGGCGAGAGCGGAGATTCTCTGGGCGCAGCCTTGCATTTCGGCGTTTTGCAGGGAAAAGAGACAGTGGATCCCAAAGGGTGGTTAGCTGCCGCTCAGTAAATAGTTAATCTCACACAGACATATTCCCCCCCTGTCTGCATATATATTTAACAGATGATTAGAGGGGGGCGGGCAGGGTGAGG
>DIPB01000140.1:6369-15269 GCA_002426275.1 Firmicutes bacterium UBA5499 | reverse complement strand
CGTTTACTTTGTCAATTTACGGTGCAGGGGAAATACCGAAAATTCCCTTGACATTCAAAAAAGTTGATCTATAATAATAATAAGTTTTTGGGTTTTTTGGGAGAGGTGGTTCATGGAACTTACAGAGCGAAAGCGGGACTTTTTGCAGGCAGTTGAGAGGATGTACGGTGAGACAGGTCGGCCCGTTCACTACGAAGAAGTGGCAGAGAATTTGGGTGTCAGCAAATGGACTGCCTATGATGTGATTAAGAAATTGGTCCAGGCAGGTTTTCTGAAGATCCACTATCAGCGCCTGTCAGCGCCTGGTCGTTCCCGAATCACAGTGATCCCTGTGGCAATGGGACAGCAGCGGCAGCAAACGTTCCGGGACATCTTGAAAATAATGCAGGATATCAAGCAAAAAAAGTCAAAAAATATCCTAGAGCTTCTTTCTAAAAACATAGGCGAACAGCCGAAAGGTATTTTTTGCGCCTATGTGATTGTAATGTCACTGCTTGCATTACGTCCAGTGCTTAGTAATAAAAATTTTTTGGAATTGATCGCCGGGGAAGTATGTCCGCAAGTCATTTTGGCTACTTTAGGAGGGATGATGCTTGGGAATCTATTAAAGAGCAAATCGGAGGAGTTCAAGCAGATTGAGGGCTACCTACAGAATTATCAGCAGTATATTTCTGAAGCAACCGAAGAAGAGCGGAAGCAGTTAGTGGAGTTCTTGAAAAAAGCTGTTTGTCAACTTTAAGGAAAAGGGAGAGGAGTAGTTATCAATGCCAAGAATTTCTATGAAGCAGCAAGCCATGACCTTTGCCATGGATAAACTACTGCAAGATCCTGAGAAAAATCTACTCGGCTTGGTTAATCTAGCCGACAAATTCGTGATTCAGCCGGACCATAAGCAAATGATCCAAAGGATCCGTGAGTTTTTCCAGGATAAGGACAATGTCTGGTACAAGTTTGCCATGACTACATTGGCTAATACCAATTCCCATGTCATTAACACTATGGCGGTTAATTTTTTCGTCAACGCTAATATTTTCGGCGTGCCTAAGCAGTTGAAAACAGCGGAGAAAATAGGAGCTTCGGTTCCTTGGGCGATTCTGATGGATCCCACCAGCGCCTGCAATCTTCATTGCACGGGATGCTGGGCCAATGACTATGCCAAGGCGGATAGCCTGTCCTATGAGACATTGGCCCGCGTGGTCAGGGAAGGCCGGGAGCTCGGCATCTATTTTTACGTGCTCTCAGGCGGCGAACCTTTAGTTCGCAAAGACGACATCGTGAAGCTGGCTCGGGAGTTTCCAGATGTGATTTTCTTGGCCTTCACCAATGGGACGTTAGTTGATGAGACTTTTGCCCGGCAGATGAGGGAGTGCGGCAATATTTCCCTGGCCTTCAGCTTGGAAGGCTTTGAGGAAGCGACCGATCAGCGGCGGGGACAGGGCACGTTCCAAAAGGTGATGGACGCCATGGATCTGCTGCACAAGGAAGGCGTGGTTTACGGCTGCTCCACCACCTATACCCGTCTTAACACTGAGGAAGTTGGCTCTGATGAGTACATTCAGATGCTGATTGACAAAGGCGTGACGTACCTTTGGTACTTTACCTTTGTTCCCGTAGGCGGGGAGAGAGATTTCAGCCTGATGGCCACGCCAGAGCAAAGGGCCTGGATGGCAGAGAGAATCGTCCAGATGCGCAAGACTTTGCCATTGTTTGTCCTCGATTTCTGGAACGACGGCGAAGCCGCTCACGGTTGCATTGCCGGCGGCCGCAGATATCTGCATATCAATGCTGCCGGTGAAGTGGAGCCTTGCGCTTTCATTCATTACGCGGTGGACAATATCAAAGACAAAAGCGTGGAGGAGATTCTCACTTCCCCCTTGATGAAAGCTTATCAATCGCGGCAGCCCTTCAATGACAACCAGCTGCGGCCGTGTCCGTTAATTGACAATCCCCAGATGATTTATGATATTGTTAAAGAGTCCGGCGCCCATCCCACCCAAGTTCATGAGAAACCCGAAGATTTAGGTCGGCTGAAGGATGATCTAAAAGAGTACTCGGAGGGCTGGGGAAAGATTGCCGATGAGATTTGGGAAAAACGTCATCACAAAGATGAGGAACAGGCTGGCTGAGAACGAGTTGCAACATGCCGGGCGTGCTTATAGCCTTTGCTGTAAGCGCACTCGGCTTTTTTTTATGTGTCCCCATCGCTTGCAAGGAACGGGTGGCGGTTTATCCACAAGAAGCGACCGAGGAGAGGCAGCCAGTCATCTCTTCTATCGAAACGCTCGCGCTCTCGGGAGATCGGCTTTTTCAAAGTAGCGCGGACAGAGTCGGCTCAGAGATCATCTGTGTAAATTATTCCTCAACCCTCAGGCCGCTTGAGAGGATCATGGCGTTCCTCCCCGCGGCTACAAAGCTCATTTTGCCCTGGATCCACCGTGTCCCAAAGTTGACGCTCTATGATTCCTCCTTTACTGGAGGCCACGTTCCTCCGTAAGGGCAGCGTCAAGCCGGACATTCGCTCCTTATAGGCGCTGGGCATCGCGGCATTCGAGAAAACCTTTAACAGGATTTTTATGCAAGCAGCCGGTTAAAATCTCCGCGGCGATCTATTGACATTTTCTCAGTTCTTGGGTAAAGTGGTAATAGATTCAGCTGAGCTGAGAAAGGAGAGATTAGCGTGAGCAGAGTGGATTCAAGCGTGACGAAAATCTTTTTGGAGGAGCGGGAGATTCCCAAGGCCTGGTATAATATTATGGCCGATATGCCAAATCTTCCTTCCCCGGGGTTGAATCCCCAAACCAAAGAGCCGTTGAAGCCTCAGGACTTGGAGGCGATTTTTCCGCAGGCGTTGATTGAACAGGAGATGACCACCCAAAGGTGGATCCAAATTCCCGATGAGGTCAGGGAGCTATACAAGCTCTGGAGGCCGTCGCCCCTATACAGGGCTCACAGGCTGGAGCAGGCGCTGAAGACGCCGGCTAGGATTTATTACAAATACGAGGGCGTGAGCCCGTCGGGCAGTCACAAGACCAATACGGCCATCCCTCAAGCTTACTATAATAAACAAGCGGGGATTAAGGGGCTGGCTACCGAAACCGGCGCCGGCCAATGGGGAAGCGCCTTATCCTTTGCCTGTAGCGTCTTTGGCTTGGAATGTACGGTCTATATGGTGCGGGTCAGCTATGAACAGAAGCCTTATCGCAGATCGCTGATGCAGGTCTATGGCGCGGATGTAGTGGCCAGTCCCAGCCCCCGCACGGAAGCTGGGAAAAATGTTTTGGCCCAAGATCCCGACTCGCTGGGCAGCCTGGGCATGGCCATCAGCGAAGCGGTGGAGGACGCGGTAGGCAGGAAAGACACCAATTATTCTTTGGGCAGCGTTCTCAACCACGTAGGTTTGCACCAGTCGGTGATCGGCCTAGAGGCCAAGGCGCAATTGGCGAAAGTCGGCGATTATCCCGATGTAGTCATAGGCTGCTGCGGCGGCGGTTCTAATTTTTCCGGTTTAGCTTTTCCGTTTCTTTGCGATAAAATAGCCGGCAAGGAAGTCAGGGCCATTGCCGTTGAACCCACGGCTTGTCCCACCTTGACAAAAGGACACTTTGCCTATGACTATGGCGATAACGCGGGCCTCACGCCCATCATGATGATGTACACGTTAGGCCATAACTTTGTGCCGCCCGGAATCCATGCCGGAGGGCTCAGATACCATGGTGACTCTACTTTGGTGAGCCAACTGTATCACGACGGCTTAATCGAGGCGGTGGCGGTTCAGCAAAGGGCGGTTTTTGAGGCGGCAACGTTGTTTGCCCGCACGGAAGGGATCTTGCCGGCGCCTGAATCCGCTCATGCCATCAGAGGCGCCATAGACCAAGCGGAGCAGGCCCGCCAGGAAGGCAAAGAGAAGTCCATCGTTTTCTGCCTCAGCGGGCACGGCCATTTTGACCTCACCGCTTATGAGAATTATCTAGCCGGAAAACTGGAGGACGCAGCGTACTCTGAAGAACAAATAAAAGAAGTCCTATCCAGCTTACCATGTAGCGGCAGAGGTTAGGGGATTCCCCTAACCTCTCCTCTTATTCAAAGGGGGTTTTACTTTGCAGACAGACTTAGTTCGCGCTATCGATCCGGAAGTGGCGGAAGCCATCGAGTCCGAGCGCAAACGGCAACAGGAAAAAATCGAACTGATTGCTTCCGAAAATTTTGTCAGCCCTGCCGTGATGCAGGCGCAAGGCTCCGTGTTGACCAATAAATACGCGGAGGGCTATCCGGGCCGCCGCTATTACGGCGGCTGCGAGTACGTGGACATCGTGGAGCGCCTGGCCATTCAGAGGGCAAAGGAGCTCTTCGGCGCGGAACATGCCAATGTGCAGCCTCATTCCGGAGCCCAGGCCAACACTGCGGTTTATTTCGCCATGCTCAAGCCTGCAGACACGGTTTTGGGCATGAGCTTAGCCCATGGTGGGCATCTCACCCACGGCAGCCCGGTGAATCTTTCCGGAGCGTATTATAATTTCGTTCCCTATGGCGTGGATCAGAGAACCGAGACCATCGACTATGATGAAGTGGAGCGCTTGGCCAAAGAGCGCCGGCCCAAAATGATTGTGGCCGGAGCCAGCGCCTATCCCAGGATTATAGATTTTGCCCGCCTAGGCAAGATCGCCCGGGAAGTCGGCGCCTATTTAATGGTAGATATGGCTCATATCGCGGGACTTGTGGCCTGCGGCCTGCATCCCAGCCCAGTGCCGGAAGCGGACTTTGTAACCACCACTACCCATAAGACCCTGCGCGGACCCAGGGGCGGCATGATTCTGTGCAAAGCTCAGTACCAGAAACAAATCGATAAAGCCATCTTTCCCGCGATCCAGGGGGGTCCGCTGATGCATGTGATTGCGGCCAAAGCCGTTGCCCTGAAGGAAGCAAGCTTGCCTACGTTTAAAAATTATCAAGAGCAAATCGTCAAGAACGCCAAAGCTCTAGCCGCATCTTTAGAGGAACTCGGCTACCGTCTGGTCTCAGGCGGCACCGATAATCATCTTTTGCTGGTGGATCTCAGGCCCAAGGGACTGACCGGCAAGGAGGCTGAAAAGCGCTTAGACGAAGCCAATATCACGGTGAACAAGAACGCGATCCCCTTTGATCCGGAAAAGCCTTTTGTCACCAGCGGCATTCGCGTCGGCACTCCCGCGGTGAGCAGCAGAGGGATGAAGGAAGAGGCCATGCGGGAAATCGCTCGCTTAATGGACAAGGCTCTGGCAGGCGATACGCAGCGGGCCAAAGCCGGCGTTGCCGCGCTGCTTTCCGCTTATCCCCTGTACGAGGGATAGCCAATGGCCGGCATGATTTTCGGGACAGCTGGGGTGCCTCTGTCAAGCCGAGAGCGCAGCAGTCTGGCAGGCTTGGAGCGAGTAGCGGAATTGGGACTGGGAGCCATGGAACTGGAATTTGTCCACAGCGTTCGCATGGGCGAACAAATGGCCTTGGCTGTGGGGGAGCGTGCAGCGAAGCTCTCCTTGTCACTTTCCATTCACGCGCCCTATTATATCAACCTTTGTTCCGCGGATCCAGAAAAACGGGCGGCCAGCCGCAAACGAATTGTTGACGCCGCCAGAGTAGGGAACTGGTGCGGCGCTAAGAGCATCGTTTTTCACACCGGTTTCTACGGAGAGCTTTCGCCTGACGCTGCATACGAGCTGGTTGTGGAGGAATTGAAGGCGGTCTTGGCGGAGACGGCGGATTTTTCCCCTACCCTCAGGCCGGAAGTGTTGGGCAAATCTTCTCAGTTTGGCGCTCTGGACGAGCTCCTGCAGCTGTGCCGGGAACTGCCTCTTCTGCCCTGCATAGATTTTTCTCATCTCCACGCACGCACTGGCCAGTTCAATACCTTTGCCGAATTTGGCGGCGTGTTGGACAAAGTGGAGTCAGCCTTGGGCAGGGAAGCGGCGGAGAACCTGCATTTGCACATCTCCGGAATCGACTACGGGCCCAAAGGAGAGCGGAAACATTTGCTGCTGGCAGAAGCGGATTTTAACTATGAAGAGCTGATGGCGGCGCTAGCGGACCGCGCGGCCGGAGGCACAGCCATTTGCGAAAGCCCCAATCTGGAGGAAGACGCGCTGCTCATGCAGCGGACATATTTAAAAAAATAAAAGGAGAAACAGCTTCTGGCAAGAACTATCTAGATCAGAGCTGTTTTCTTATTTCAAACTGAAAATAGCCCAGGTTAATGCAGCCAGAAGAACGCGCTGGCGCGTTCTCGCAGACAGCTATTTGTCAGAGAGGAAGGATTGACAGTGCATCAAGTGATCGTCGTGGGCGGAGGGCCGGCTGGAATTGCGGCTGCTATTGCTGCAAAACGGCAAGGCTTGAAAACGCTCCTTGTGGAAAAATACGGTTTTCTGGGCGGGATGGCCACAGCTGGTCTTGTGAATCCGTTTATGTCCACTTTGGGCGCCGGTGGACTCTATCAGGAATTTCTGCAAAGGCTGACAGAGTGGCAGGCGGCGGAAGAACACACGTTCGACGGAGAGCTTGCCAAGTTGGTTTTGGATGAATGGCTGACAGAACAGGGAGTTGATCTCCTTTTCCACAGCCTGCTGACAGGCGTAAAGGTGGAAGAGGGGAGGATTAAAAGCATAAAAGTTTCCGGCAGAGGAGAAGAATTAACTCTTCCCGCCTCTTATTTCATCGACTGCACAGGCGACGGAGACCTGGCCGCTCTCTCTGGGGTGAAGATTAATTTGGGCCGCACATCCGACGGCCTTTGCCAGCCTATGACCACTTGCTTTCAGGTGGGGGGAGTGGACGACAGCCTAATGCCCCCAAGGGAGGAGCTAACCGCGCGCTATAAGGAGGCTAAGGCTCAGGGGAGGTTACATAACCCTAGGGAAGACGTGCTTTGGTTCCGCACCATTCGTCCAGGCGAAATACATTTCAATACCACCAGGGTAACGGGGAAAAATCCGGTCTCTCTTTCGGACCTTACGGCGGCGGAGCTGGAAGCGCGCCGGCAGATCGCTGAGCTATTTGCTTGGCTAAGGCAAGAGGTGCCGGCTTTCAAAGGCGCTTATCTGCTGCGCATTGCCGCCCAGATTGGGGTGCGGGAGAGCAGAACCATCCAGGGCGCCTACCGGCTCACAGAGGAAGATGTCCTCTCAGGCAGGAAGTTTACGGATGCAATCGGCAAATGTTCATATCCAATTGACATCCATAGTCCCTCAGGCGAAGGCACCAGAATTGCCACTCTCGCGCCTGGAGATTGGTATGAGATCCCTTATGGGACTCTCCATACGTCCACATTCGGCAATCTTCTGGTTGCCGGCAGGTGCATTTCTTCCACTCACGAAGCTCAGGCCTCGCTGCGGATTATGCCCACCTGCATGGTGACTGGTCAGGCAGCGGGAGTTGCCGCCGCTTTGGCGGACGCGGGAAATCTGCCTGTATCGCAAGTCTCAGTGCCAGAGCTGCAGGCAGACTTGAAAGCCGCCGGAGCGGATTTGCGCTGAGACGGGACCTCAAGGAGGAAGCAAGTTGATACCCAAGTGCGATTATCATATCCATACGGATCTCATCGGCTGCGCGGACAAGACCATGCGGATTCCGGCCATTCTCCATAAATGCGGTCTTTTAGGAATGGAGAGCATAGGGATTACAGATCATCTCAATACCTTGGAGCAGCTTCCCATTCACCGCCGGATTAAAGAGCGGTTGGACCAAGAGGAAACCGCCCTTGAGGTTTACTTCGGGGTGGAATTGAATTTTACGGATCTCGATCAGGGCTTCCCCTATAGCCAAAAAATCAGAGACGAAATGGGTTTTCAATTTGCCATCGGCGGCATTCATTCTGCGTACGGTTTTGCCCCAGACAAGGGAAAGTGCCTTGCTATCCAGCACCGCCATCACATGAAAGTAATGGAGGATCCGCTTTGCAACGTGTTGGTGCATCCTTACTGGTTCGCAGACAGAGAATTCGTACAGATGGATTGGTTCACTGATTTGTCGGTGATCCCGCCTGCCTGGGTCCGGGAGCTGGGAGCGGCTTCAGCCGAGACTGGAACCGCAATTGAGATCAATGGCTGCTCGTTCTTCCACAATCCCATCTACAGCAGGCGGTGGAAGGAATCATACATTGAGTATCTGAAAGGCTTGGCCCAGGCGGGCGCGATTTTTTCCCTGGGCAGCGATGCCCACAATATCAATCAGCTGTCCGCGATTCAGACCGTGAGAGCGGTAGCGGACGAATTGAATTTGCTTCCAGAACGCATCTGGCGGCCATAGCATTTTCAAAGCAATCCGAAAGCTGCAGTGCACGGGGCTTTTAACTTCAGATTTGGCCCTAAAGAAGCTGGCAGAGGAAGCTGCGAAACTGATTCGCCCTGCTTATTAGCCGCTGTTGCAAGAGCTTTTTTCTACTTTGGAGGGCGAGCTATGAGCTTTGGGCTGCGAAAAGAGGATTTTGAGTATATAGTCTCCGCTGCAAAGCGGTTTTCTGAGATTGATAAAGCTTTGATTTTCGGTTCGGAAACTATAAGCGCGCCTCTGACGTAGATCTGGCCATCGTAGGCGATCAGGTTAGCTTCGATACCGTCTCCAGGCTCCATGTTATCCTGAAAGATGAAAGTCCGATGCCTTGTTTTTTCGATGTGGTGGATTACTCTCATTTAGACTGTCAGCACCTGAAGGAACATATCGATGGCGTGGGAAAGATTATATTTGATAGAGCATAGCGGATGAAGGAAAACCAATTAGACGGAGGCATTAACAATGGAGAATTTAGCGCAGGATCTGGAGAACGAGCTGTGGCAGCTGCCGAAGGTCGACGTGCATTGTCATCTGAGTCCGGGACAGCTGACGGCAACGAAGCCTGAGGAGCTGATTTTTTATCACTTTCTGTGGCGGGA
>DIPB01000140.1:4991-6312 GCA_002426275.1 Firmicutes bacterium UBA5499 | reverse complement strand
GTGCAAAGAGAGAGGATTTCGCAGATAAAAGCCCACAGCAGCGGCTGGAGCTGCTGGCTCCCCTTTGGGAACGAATTTCCCAGACCAGCGCCGTCTGGTGTCTGAAGGAAATGGCAAAGGGTCTATACGGTTTGGAAGGGGAACTGGTCGAAGTTATCCCGGCGTTGGCGCAGAAGGTGGCGAGCGGCCCTTGGCCTTGGGAAGAACTGAGAGCGAAACTCAATTTGGAGGCGGCGTATGCTTGCGGACCGGTCTGGGAAGAGGAGCAGCTCAAAGGCAAGGAAGAGATAGTGCGTCCCATGCTGGAGCTGCTCAACTTCGGCAGCCATCAGCTGAGCTTCCTCAAGGAAATGCTTGGCGGAAGCAGTCTCAAAGAAAGCCGGGAGCGACTTACCAAGTTTGTCCACAAGCAGGTGAGAGCCGGGGTGCGCCATTTTGCCGGTTTCATCGGCAATGATTTTATTTACACCCCAATTTCTCCATTGAGGCTGGCAGACATTTACCAGCGGCCAAGCTCGGAGCTCGCAGAGGCTAACGGACTGGCAACATATTATCTGGACGCTTTCCTGGAAGCTGTGGGACAAGCCGGCGGCATGGCACAGTTTTATCTGGGGAGCAAGTGGAATCTGCCGGGGATGGAGAACGGAGAGTCCTATCCGATTGTCAGCCACAGGCTTGTACCTTCTCTGGTCACCCTTTTCAGGCGCCATCCTGGAACTAAAGTCAGCATCATGAACGCCACTGCGGCTTTAGGTCAGGAACTCACAGTCATGGCCAGGATGTTGAATAACGTATCTTTGGCCGGCTTTTGGTGGCATGCCTTAAACCCTCCGTATATCCGCCGGCAGATTGAAGAGCGTCTTTCGCTTTTGCCGTTGAATAAATGGGTTCTTCTCACCACGGACAGCTATAATCTAGAGTGGTGTTACGGAAAAATAGCTTTGGCGATTCACTGTTTGGCCCAGGTGCTGGCACGAAAAATTGCGGAGGGCGATCTTGGGCGTAAAGAGGCCTTGCAAATAGGAAAGTGGCTGTTGTATCAGGCGCCTTCGGAAATATATGAACGTTAGCCAATTTTTAACGATGCCTTTAATCCTGGAGCAGTCGATGCTCCAGGATTTGCTTTGTGGTGTGCCCGGCATGGGCGATAGCTTGGCGGTGAAAGTCCGCTATGGGCTTGGCAGTGGGAACCATTAGCCAAAGGCAAGGGTGTCCACTGTGAGGTGGAATCTGAAGGAAGCCGGAGGCAAAGTCCTGACCCGATGAACAAAAACCGTATATGAGGCTGAATTAGGGCGGACAAGTCTGCCACACAAGACGA
>DIPB01000140.1:866-4852 GCA_002426275.1 Firmicutes bacterium UBA5499 | reverse complement strand
TACTTCGATATGGCAACCCGTGCCAGTGAGTCCCTGCACTTATGCGGTTGAACCGCCGTGTACCGAACGGTACGCACGGTGGTGTGAGAGGTCGGTCACTCAATTAATGGGTGACCTCCTACTCGATTTATTCTTTGAAAGGGGTTTGATAAAGCCCACGGCTTTACAAATCCGCAAGGACGTGTCATTTCCATTTTACGTAATCTGACAGGGGAAGCCTATCCGGGAATCGTTCAAACATACAGTTTGGGAGCGCTATCTGTGCCGCAATATTTTTCTGCTTAGCAAGATTCCTGATTTGAGCTTCTAAACTCATAGCAGCACCTTCAGATATGTTCTAAGCACCTTTGTCACGTGAAACGCAGCTGCGTATTCTCTGAGCTTATTGAAGTCCTGAGTGCGTGAAGAAGGATACTGTTTCATTGCCATAGAGATAATTTGGTCATCAATGCGGTTTCGGCTCCGCAGGATGTCGCAGATTGTCCGTTCAATATCAAGTTCAAACGGGTTTGGCTTCAAATAATAGACTCTTTGCCTGCAAGAGTCTTTGGTTCGTATCGCTTGGAATCGTCACAGTGCCTGAAAGGCCATGAGCAAGGAGCGGTGCTCTCAGAGCTGGAGAAGATGGAAATCGTAATTGTTTCAGAAAGCACACGACTGCTGATTCCACTGACCAAGACACAGAAGCTGCTGCTCGAACCGGTAGGACTTAGTGAGGACGATTTAAAAGCTTATATCACCTCATCGTGATGACTCGGTTTGTATGTGTTCAAATTCCTTGGGATTTGAGGATAGATAGCTTACTTTGGGGAGATAGAAATAGACTTTGGTTTAATCGCCAAAACCCCAGCGGCTTTAGCCGTGGGAGGATCAATCGTTGACTGTGCTTGGAGGTTCAGCGTCTGATGAGCATACCACAGCGCTTTCCAACCTGTGATCTTTAATCTTTGTGACCTTTATTGTCAGTCCATACTCCTCAAGCTCCGGTGTACTGCCATCACTTGGGATAGTGCCCAAAAGACCGAAGACTAAGCCGCCGAAAGTATCGTATTCATCATTAGGAAGCAGTGCATCAAGCTGTTTTGATACCTCGTCCAGCGGTGCGGTGCCCTGTATGCGCCAAGTCTTTGAATCTATGCGTTCAATCATTGGAGCTTCCGCAGGCACGGAAATGTCATCTTCAAGGTCGCCTACCAGTTCTTCCAGCAGATCATTCATTGTGATGATGCCGCTCATGCCGCCGTATTCATCTACAACAACGGCAAAATGATTTCTGGATTTTTTCATATTACGGAATAAGACATCTGCTCGAACAGATTCCGGGATAAAGTAGGCAGGTTGTACGGCGTTTTTCATCACCTCGCCGCGGACTTTGTTTTTAAGTCTAAGATAGTCCTTTGCATATAAAACGCCAACGATTTTATCCGGGCTATCTGAGCAGATCGGATAGATGGAATGTCTGCTTTCATTGATAGTTTGCTCCCATTGTTCATCGGTTTCATCGAGCCACAGAAGAGAAACCTCCGTACGATGGGTCATTATTTCCCCGGCCGAAGTATCATCAAACTCAAATATGTTCTGAATCATATCCTGCTCGTCAGGCTGGATGGTTCCCTTTTGTTTTCCTGCGTCCAATATCATGCGGATTTCTTCTTCCGCATTTTCCTCATCCTCACTATTCGGATCAACGCCTAATAGCCGGAGTAAACCGTTGGTGGATACCGTAAAAAGCCAAATGGCGGGCGTGAATATTTTTGAAACTGTATAGATAAGCCCGGACATGCCAAGGGCAATCTGTTCAGCCTTTTTCATGGCAAGACGTTTGGGAATCAGTTCGCCAAGGAGTACGGTGAAATAGGTTAGCACAACCGTAATAAGAGCTACGGATAAGACGTTAATTACGGATCCAGGTATATTAACGCCTATGCTGACAAACCACTCCACCAACCGGTCAGAAAAGTTTTCCGTGGCGACGGCGCTGCTCAAAAGGTTGACTAAAGTAATCCCGACCTGAATGGTTGCAAGAAAACCTGCGGGCTGTTCGGTTAGCTTTGTAAGGCGTAAGGCGCGCTTATCTCCGGCAGCAGATAGTTTTGCCAGCTTGTTATCATTCATAGTGATAACGGCAATTTCCGCACAAGCGAAAATTGCGTTGAGACATATGAATACGAATTGAAGCAAAAGCAACCATAGCAAAGGACTGTCGTTCAATTTTACAACCTCCCTGAGAACAGTTTAATTTAGTTTTGATTTTTTATGCAAACTTCGCAGGTCAATAGATGATGGAATAGATTGCACTTACAGCAATAAAAAAACACACAACAAGAAGGACAACATACAATTGTCCTCTGCTGTGTGTATGAAATATTTATATGCCTGTTCGAGTCCCCCTAAATAAAACGAATTCTATACATCGTCGATTAGGAGGCTCTGAATCAGAATCAGGAGAATCACTCACTTTAAGTACACCTAAAGGCATTTGTCAAATTTTATGCTCAGCTATTGCGTGATACTACTTTTCCCTCCTTGTGAAATGCATTTATGAAGTAAAAAAAATTAAAAACGCTTGACTTTGCCCTAACTGGAAGCTGTATACTTCAAACAGAACATGTTCAAATGCATCGGGTGGTGATTACATGCTAACAATAGGAGAATTCTCCAAAATCAGCAAAGTGTCCCCAAAGACGCTCCGTTATTACGGCGAGATCGGGCTTTTAAAGCCCGGATTTGTCAGCAAGGATTCCGGCTATCGGTATTACGAGGTTTCACAGCTTCGGGATATGCTTCTGATTTCACGGTTAAAACAGTATGGATTTTCTCTGCCTGAAATAGCGACTGTTCTTGCGTCAGGTGATAATCAACATCTTGCCGAGCTGATCAGGGTAAAAAAGGAAGAACTGTTGCGGCAAATCCAAAACCAGCAGCACATTCAGCTCCAGATGGAGCATGATATCCAAAGAATTGAAAGGGGTGAAAATATTATGCAGTCGAACTATTTAGTCAAGACAGTTCAAGTGGAACCCAAATGCATTTATTCCCTCAGGCGTAAAATGAGCGTTAGAGATTTTGGCGAGATGTTCGGTACTTTATGCGCAGGTTTAGAAAAAAAAGGGCTAAATCCCACCGGACCATTTTTGTCTATCTACCACGATGAAGAATTTAATCGCGAATGCACGGATATAGAAGTGGGGATTGAAGTAGCCGTTGACAAAGGAGAACACATCCGGACACTTTCGCCGGGACTTTGTTGCTTTGCTACCCACGTCGGATCATACGATGATTTTACTGCGTGCTATACGGCTTTGATGGAGTGGATAGAACAGGAAGGCTATACCGTTTCCGGGCCGCCGTTTGAACTGTATGTTAAGGGTTGTGAAGAGAACGTCCAGCCAAGCGAGTATGTGACGGAGATTTATTTCCCTATCAGAAAGTAGCGGTACGAAATTGTTTGAAAAGCAGGGTGAGTTGCGCCACCATCCTGCTTTTTGTTGTCCTGCTTTATTTACAGCTCCGGCTCATGCCGTTTTTTTGACCACCGGGCATATGCTTCGGATTGATAATCATTAAACCCCCCGCTTCCTGAAGTTCCCCTTGTGGAATTGCCATCGGGGAAGGCGCCGACCATGCGCCTTATTTTTCGGTTCAGGCCCGCTTTTTTTCCAGAGCCGTCTATACCATTGGTGAAAATCCATGACAGCGAGCTGTGGGGCGTGATGGCTTCATAGAGAGGCTACTTTCGGAGGAGCAGCTCTTTCTCAATGATGTCGTAATGCTCGTTGATCGCCCGAATCCCTGAAGTTTTATCTTTAGCGACAAAACTCCGATATAGATTGTGGTGCGTCTGGGCAAGACGATTTTGGATATTTTTATCAGCATTTGTCAGAATAAATTCAACGAAGTTTTCATAGATTTCTGATAAAGCGTTCATAATGCTTATCATCAGCTGGTTATTGGAAGCTGAAAAAAACAGGTAATGGAATTCTTTA
>DIPB01000140.1:0-741 GCA_002426275.1 Firmicutes bacterium UBA5499 | reverse complement strand
TTTTAGCTAATGTATCAGCAAGAACATCAGTATTGAAATCTATGTGGCGATCAAAGACAATATTGAATGCTGATAGTTCAATATACCGGCGAAACTGGCTGATTTCCATTCGGTTTGTTGTTCTCATAATCAGCATCATACTTAGAGAGTCAACCAAATTTTGCTGTATATCGCCGACAAGATAGTTTCCTGAACCTTGCTTACTTGCAATTACACCCATATGATCTAGCATCCGCAAAGCTTCACGTGTGGAATTTCTGCTGATAGACAATGTATCAGCTATTGTTCGTTCTGCTGGTAATTTATCTCCAACAGAAAGCTTTTCTGTGATCAATAACTTTTTGATATAGTCAACGACTTTTTGGTATTCTCTGTTTTGCGCTCCCATCGGAATACCTCCTTGACTTTTAGCCACACCCTAAATACTTGGCGAGTTCTGTTGGCGTATTAAAAATAAGTTTCGCTCCCGCTGCTTGTAAATCCTGTTTATCGCGAAAGCCCCAAGAAACGGAGAGACAATCAATATCCGTATTTTGGGCAGTGGCGAGATCCACCTCGGAATCACCTATATACACTGTCGTTTCCCTGTTTGCATCCAGTAGCCGCATCGCTTCCAAGACCATGTCAGGAGCTGGCTTTTTGCGAATTTCCGCTGCCTCGCCAGTCGCGATACGAATTGCATCCTTAAAATATAGTTGCGCTAAGCGTTTTACTTCGGAATCAGCCTTGTTAGAGACGATC
>DIPB01000063.1:24193-24336 GCA_002426275.1 Firmicutes bacterium UBA5499 | reverse complement strand
TACAAGCAGGTAAAGAGAAACAAAGGAGCAGGTAATGCCCTTATCCAACGAGAGATTTAAACGTGCCGGACACCTCGGTTTAACGGAATGTTACTCTGCGAGATGATGTGTAAACTTTGAAAGCGCCGTATACCGAACGGTAC
>DIPB01000063.1:17572-24058 GCA_002426275.1 Firmicutes bacterium UBA5499 | reverse complement strand
AAGCGCCGTATACCGAACGGTACGTACGGTGCGGTGGGAGGTCGGCTACTCAAATAATGGGTAGCCTCCTACCCGATTATGGGAGGGAAGTAAATGCAGCGAGAGATCTTCGCTAATCTCAGCCCTTTGGATCATCGTTATTATCTCTCCGATCCGAAGCTGGCAGACCAGCTCAGCCGTTATCTTTCCGAGGGCGCGCTGATCGCCTATGAACTGGAAGTGGAGCTTGCGCTGGTGAAAGTCCTCGCCAGGCGCGGCCTTTGCCCGGATAAGGCTGTCAGTCAGGTTGAGGCTGCCTGCGGGAGCATCACTGCCCTGGAAGTATATCAGGAAGAAGAGAAGACCAGGCACAATATTCGCGCTTTAGTGAATTGCCTGCGCCGGCGGGTGGACGACGACGTGAAGCCGTATATTCACCTGGCGGCCACGTCCATGGACATTCTGGACACAGCCAATAGCCTCCGTTTCAAAGCAGCGTCGAGCCAGGTGATCGTGCCGGCGCTTCTGGAACTGGAGGCGCTTCTGATCCAGATTGCCAGGCGGGAAAAGGACACGCTGCAGATGGGACGCACTCACGGCCAGCACGCGGTGCCCATCACCTTCGGTTTTGCGGTGGCCGAATATGTCAGCAGATTGGGAGAGCGGATCAAGCTGGTTGAGAGCACGGCGGCCAATCTCCGGGGAAAGTTCGCCGGAGCAGTCGGCGCCTACAATGCGAGTTCGCTGTTTTTTGACGATCCCGAAAATTTTGAAGCAGAAGTCTTGGCGGAAGGGGGGCTCAAGCCCGCCGGCATCTCCACCCAGATCGTAGAGCCGGAATACATGCTTGATTTCATCCACGCTCTGATCTCGACTTTCGGGATCCTGGCCAATTTGGCTGACGATTTTCGGCACCTGCAGCGCAGCGAGATCGGCGAGGTGGGCGAATACTTCGCCCGGGACCAGGTGGGTTCCTCCACCATGCCTCACAAGCGCAACCCCTGGAATTTCGAGCACGTGAAAAGTCTGTGGAAAGAATTTACTCCCAGGATTCTCACCGTGTACATGGATCAGATCTCAGAACACCAGCGGGATCTCACCAATTCCGCCTCCCAGCGGTTCTTGGTCGAGATTGCGGCAGGTTTGGTGCTGGCCACCAAACGCCTCGCCAAAGTCTTGGGCAAACTGGCTGTGGACAGGGAGCGGATGCGGGAGAATTTCAATTTGTCAAGTCAGATGGTGATCGCGGAGCCCCTATACATTTTGCTTGCCACGGCAGGACATCCGGACGCTCACGAGTGCGTGCGCAAGCTCACCTTGCAGGCTCAACAGGAGGGGCGGCCATTGCCTGAGCTTGTGGCCGCATCCGGGGAACTGGCGCCGTATCTTGCAAAATTCACCGCCCGGCAGCGCCAGGCGCTCACCAGTCCCGAACTTTACCTGGGACAAGCAGTGCGGAAAGTCGAGACCACCTGCCAGAGGTGGGAAAAGTATTTAGCTGCGAGAGGAGAAAAATAATGCGGAAACTAGCCGAGAGCCATGAAGGAAAAGCAAAGATTATCTACAGCACCCCAGAGGAAGACCAACTGATCGTCTACTACAAAGACGACACCACAGCCGGCAACGGCGCCAAGCGGGCGCAGATCCAGGGTAAAGGTGAGTTGAACTTAAAGATCAGCGAGTATTTTTTCAATCTCTTGGCCGGCAAGGTCGAGACCCACTACCTGGAAACGCTGAGCCCCAGGGAGATGCTGGTGCGGAAAGTCGAGATCATTCCCCTGGAGGTGGTGGTCCGCAACATTGCCGCAGGCAGCATTGCCAAGCGGCTGGGCCTCGACGAGGGGAAAAAGCTGCCCCGGACCGTGGTTGAGTTTTATTACAAAGACGATGCTCTGGGAGATCCCTTGGTCAATACGGATCACATTTTGGCCTTGGGCGCCGCTACCTGCCAGGAGCTGGACCAGTTGAAAGAAATGGCCTTGCGCGTGAACTCGATTCTGGAGCCGCACCTGTCGGCCAAAGGGCTTATTTTAGTGGATTTCAAGCTGGAATTCGGACGTACTGCCCAAGGCGAGATCCTGTTGGCAGACGAGATCTCTCCCGACACCTGCCGCTTTTGGGACAGCAAAAGCCAAGAGAAGCTGGATAAGGATCGTTTTCGCAGGGATCTGGGCGGAGTGGCAGAGGCGTACGCGGAAGTCTATCGCAGATTGTGCGGAAAATAAGGGAGGCCTTCTGAAATGTGGAGAGCAGAGATTCATGTGACCCTGAAAGACAAGGTTTTGGATCCTCAGGGGAAAGCTGTGAAGAATTCTTTGGAATCCTTAGGTTACGGCGCTGTGGAAAAAGTGAGAATTGGCAAATATTTTGAAGTGGTACTGGATACGGACGTCAGGGCAGAGGCGGAACGGCAGCTGGATGAGATTTGCCGGCGCGTGTTGGTCAATCCTGTAATCGAACAATATACCTACCAGCTTGCGGAGGTGCTCTAGATGAAATTCGCCGTGGTGGTCTTTCCAGGCTCCAACTGCGATCGCGATTACCTCCATGTCCTGGGGAATGTCCTGCGGCAGGAGGTGACGGCTGTTTGGCATCAGGATACCTCCCTGGGTGACGCCCAATGCGTGATCCTGCCGGGCGGCTTTTCTTATGGAGATTACCTGCGCACCGGCGCCTTGGCCTGCTTCTCCCCCATCATGGAAGCGGTCCGGGATTTTGCCAATGGCGGCGGTCCGGTTTTGGGAATCTGCAATGGCTTTCAAATTTTACTGGAGGCGGGCCTGCTGCCGGGCGCGATGCTGCGCAACCGCAGTTTGCGCTTCGTCTGCAGGCGGCAGCTGCTGCGGGTGGAGAACACGAATACCCCGTTCACCAGTCTCTATGAGAAGGGCCAGGTGATTCAGGCGCCCATCGCCCATGGCGAGGGGAATTATTATCTGGAGCCTGCGGAGCTGCGGCAGCTGGAGGATAACGGCAGAATCGTCTTCCGCTATGCGGACAGCCAAGGGCAGGCGACTGACGAAGCTAATCCCAACGGCTCTGTGAATAATATTGCCGGCATCGCCAATGAAGCGGGCAATGTCTTGGGTATGATGCCTCACCCAGAGCGCAGCAGTGAAGAGGTTTTGGGCAGCACCGACGGGCTCGCTGTGTTTCAGTCAGCCATCGCCTACTTAGCCGAAAGGGGGAAGGCAGCGTGTTGACGCCTCAGGAAATACAACAGACCCAGGCTTGGCGGCCCATGGGCCTTAAGGATGAAGAATACCAGAAGATTTGCGGGATCCTGGGCAGGCTTCCCAATTACACCGAACTGGGCATGTATGCGGTGCTCTGGAGCGAGCATTGCGCGTATAAACATTCTCGGCCTCTGTTCAAGAATTTTCCCACCAAGGCAGAGAGAATCCTGGTGGGACCGGGTGAGAACGCGGGGGCCATTGATATCGGCGACGGCCTGGCCATTGTGATGAAAGTGGAAAGCCATAACCACCCTTCAGCCGTTGAACCTTATCAGGGAGCGGCCACAGGCGTGGGCGGCATTCTGCGGGATATTTTCACCATGGGTGCGCGACCCATCGCTAATCTCAACTCTTTGCGCTTCGGAGATCCCGCTTCCGAGCACGTCCGGCGGCTGGTGCGGGGGGTTGTGGCTGGCATCGGCGACTACGGCAACTGCACCGGCGTGCCCACAGTGGCGGGAGAGGTTTCCTTCGCCGATTGCTACGCTGGCAACTGCCTGGTCAACGCCATGAGCGTAGGGGTCGTATCCCACAGCCTGATCACCAAGGCTTCCGCCAGCGGAGTTGGCAATCCGGTGATGGTGGTAGGTTCCACCACCGGCAGAGACGGCATTCACGGCGCGACTTTCGCTTCCGCTGAGCTCAGCGAAGAGAACGAAGAAAAACGGCCTTCAGTGCAGGTGGGAGATCCTTTTACCGAGAAGCTCCTCATTGAAGCTTGCCTGGAACTCATTGAAAGCGGCGTTGTGGTGGGCATTCAGGATATGGGAGCTGCCGGCCTCACCAGTTCCTCCTCGGAGATGGCCAGCAACGCCTCAAGCGGCATTGAAATGGATCTGTCGCTTGTGCCCCAGCGGGAGAAGGGCATGAACAGCTATGAGATCATGCTCTCCGAATCCCAGGAGCGGATGCTGGTGGTTCCCAAAGCGGGAGCGGAAGAACAGGTGAAAGCCATCTTTAAAAAATGGGGCCTGAACGCTGTGGTGGTGGGCAAAGTGACGGACGACGGCATGCTGCGCGTCTTCCACAACGGCCAACTGGCGGCGGAAGTGCCGGCCAAATCGTTATCCACAGAGGGAGCCCCCTCTTACGTGCCGCCGGCCAAAAGGCCGGACTATCTTGACAAGCTTTGGAGCTATGATTTCCAACAGCTGCCTGATTTGGAGCCTGATGAGATTCAAGAGGCCTTCTGGCAGCTTTTGACCTCTGCCAATATCGTCAGCCGCAGGTGGGTCTGGGAACAATACGATCAAGACGTGCAGCTGGGAACTTTGGTGGGTCCCGGGTCTGACGCGGCAGTGCTGCGCATTCCCGGCACCAAGCGCGGCATCGCCCTGACCATAGATTGCAATGGCCGTTACTGTTACCAAAATCCCAAAGGCGGCGCTGCTTTGGCTGTGGCCGAGGCAGCCAGGAACATCTATGCCTCAGGCGGCTTGCCTTTGGCCATCACCGACGGGCTTAACCTGGGAAATCCCGAGAAGCCCGAGATCTACTGGCAATTGACCCAAACTGTGCAAGGTGTGGCCGCAGCCTGCCGCGCCTTGGGCACGCCGGTCACAGGCGGCAATGTGAGTTTATATAACGAGACCGAAGGAGAAGCCATCTATCCCACCCCTGTCATCGGCATGCTGGGCCTGCTGGAGGACGCCGAGCAGTATGCCACCATTGCTTTCAAAAACCAAGGCGATTTGATTGCCTTGGTGGGAGAGCAGGGCGAAGAGCTCAGCGGCAGCGAGTATCTGCACGTCCGCAGGAATCTCGTGGCCGGCTCCGGGCCTAAGCTGGATCTGGACGCGGAAAAGCGCAATGGCGAGTTTTGCCGCGCAGTCATCTCTTCCGGCCTCGTGAGCTCTTGTCATGACGTCAGCGACGGCGGCTGCGCCATCGCTTTGGCAGAGTGCGCTTTGGCGGGAAAAATCGGCGCTCACGTGAGATTATATTGTCCCAACCGGCGTGATGCCCTCCTGTTTGGCGAAAGTCAGGCCAGATATGTGCTGTCAGTGCCGGAGAATAATTACGATGCCCTCCGCGGCTTGGCGCTTCAGAGGGGAGTCTCCGTTAGCCTTTTGGGCCGCGTGGGCGGCGACCGGTTCACGGTGGAACTGGGAGAGACGAAGGTGATTGACTCCGACTTAGGGAAAATGCTGGACCAGTGGACGGGCGGCTTGGATCGCCTGCTGGGGGAAAAATAAGTGAAACACGAAATCAACGAAGAATGCGGCGTCTTTGGGATTTTCTGTCCGGAGGTGGAAGTGGCTCCCCTGACCTATTTGGGGCTGTTTTCCCTTCAGCACAGGGGACAGGAAAGCAGCGGGATGGCCGTGACGGACGGCAGGCAGCTGCGTTTGCACAAAGGAACGGATTTGGTGCAGAAGGTTTTCTCTGAAGAGGCGCTGGACAGCTTGAAGGGATCTGCGGCCATCGGCCATGTCCGCTATTCCACAACAGGCTCGAACCTTTTGGAAAATGCCCAGCCGTTGGTTGTGGACAGCGTCTTCGGCCAGGTTGCCTTGGCCCATAACGGCAATCTCACCAATTCGGCGCAGCTGAGGAGCAGGCTCACCGCAAGCGGCTCCGTGTTTACCACCACAACGGATACGGAGCTCATCGTCAACCTGATGGCTCAGCAAAAGGGAGATTTGGAGACCGCCCTGGTGGCAGCCGCCCAACAGCTTGACGGGGCTTTCGCCCTGGTGGCTCTGACGCGGGATCGCTTGCTGGGACTGCGGGATCCTTTGGGCTTCAGGCCTCTGGTTTTAGGCGCCAGAGCGGACGGGTACATTTTAGCCTCGGAAAGCTGCGCGCTGTCAAATCTGGGAGCGGAAGTTTTGCGGGAGATCGAGCCGGGGGAAATGGTGATCATCGATCGGGAAGGCGTGCGCTTCCGGCGCTATGCGGAAAGAGAGCGGGAAGCATTCTGCGTTTTCGAGTATGTTTATTTTGCCCGCCCGGACAGCGAGCTTTTGGATCAAAGCGTGCATCAGGTGAGGAAGCGGATCGGAAGGGCCCTCTGGCAGGAAGCGCCGGTGGAGGCGGACGTGGTGATCGCGGCTCCGGACTCTGGGACTCCCGCTGCCATGGGCTTTGCCGAGGCGTCAGGACTGCCCTTTGAGATCGGGCTCCTGAAGAACCGCTATATTGGCCGCACCTTCATCGAGCCCAGCCAGCAGCTGCGGGAATTGGGAGTGCGGATTAAGCTTAACCCAATCGAGTCCGTGATCCGGGGCAAGCGCGTTGTGATCATCGACGATTCCATCGTGCGGGGCAC
>DIPB01000063.1:17203-17406 GCA_002426275.1 Firmicutes bacterium UBA5499 | reverse complement strand
CTCCTGAAAGAGACCGGAGCCCGCGAGGTGCACATGTACGCTGCTTCCCCGCCTTATCTTTACCCTTGTTATTATGGAATCGACACCTCTCAAGGCACGGACCTGGTGGCGGCTAAGTACAAGGTCGAGGAAATCAGACGCCTCATCGGAGCCGACACTCTTCGTTATCTCAGCGTGGACGGCCTGGTCTCGGCTGTCGGTCT
>DIPB01000063.1:10289-17095 GCA_002426275.1 Firmicutes bacterium UBA5499 | reverse complement strand
GCCTGGTCTCGGCTGTCGGTCTGCCGTCGGAGAGGCTGTGCCTGGCTTGTTTCAACGGCGATTATCCTTTGCCAGTTTTGGGAGTGACAAGTAAGCATTGTTTTGAACAGGAGGGTGAAGCTGATGGGGAATAACGGGGCCACATATAAAGAGGCCGGAGTCGATATCCACGCCGGCTACAAGCTGGTGAGCAAAATCAAAGCCGCTGCTCAGAGCACCTACCGGCCGGAAGTATTAGGCGATTTGGGAAGCTTCGGCGGTTTGTTCGCTTTGGGCAAATATAAGGATCCCGTGCTGGTCTCAGGCACCGACGGGGTGGGTACCAAGCTGAAGCTGGCTTTTATGGCGGATAAGCACGATACCGTGGGTCTGGACTTGGTGGCTTACTGCGTCAACGATATCATCTGTCAGGGAGCGGAACCGCTGTTTTTCCTGGACTATCTGGCTGTGGGCAAGCTCGACCCCGGGCGGGCGGCTCAGATCGTGGAAGGCGTGGCTGCGGGCTGCAGGCAGGCGGGCTGCGCTCTCATCGGCGGCGAAACCGCAGAGATGCCGGGTTTTTACCCGCCGGATGAGTACGATCTGGCCGGATTCGCCGTGGGCGTGGTGGAGCGGGAGCAGCTCATCGACGGCAGCAAAGTGGAAGTGGGAGACAAAATCATCGGCATCGGGTCCACGGGACTGCAGTCCAGCGGCTTTTCCTTGGTCCGCCACGTCTTTTTTCAGCGCGCAGGCTGGTCCATTGAGCATGTGGATCCCGCCTTGGGCTGCACCTTAGCGGCGGAGCTTTTGAAGCCCACCGGCATTTACGCCCGGGAGATCGGCCAGCTGAAAAGAAACTTCAGCCTGCACGGCATCGCCAATATCTCAGGCGGGGGACTGCCGGAAAATCTCCCCAGGGCCATGTCGACCGGCGTCCGCGCCCGGATTAAACTGGGTTCCTGGCCTGTGCTGCCCGTCTTCGCTCTCTTGGCTGAGCTGGGAAATATTTCTCAGGAAGAGATGTATAATACTTTCAATATGGGCATCGCCATGGCCCTGATCGTGCCGGCTGAGCAAGCGGAAGGAGTATGCAAGCTCCTGACTGAGCTGGGACAGCGCGCCTATGAGATCGGCCGGTGCGTGGCCGGAGAGCGAGGCGTTGAATTTGTCTAAGCTGGCCATAGGAGTTTTGGCCTCCGGCCGGGGCAGCAATTTGGCGGCCATCATGGCAGCCATCGACAGAGGCGAGATCGCCGGCCAGATCAAAGTGGTAATCTCGGACCACGGTCAGGCTCCGGCCCTGGAACGGGCCAGACGCGCCGGCATCAAAGCTTTGCCCATCTTGCGGGCTCAGTATGAAAGCAAACGCCAATTCGAAGCAGCCTTGGCCGCTGCCCTGCAAGAGGCGAAGGTGGAGCTTGTGGTCCTGGCAGGGTTCATGCGGCTCCTCTCCGCTGACTTTGTGGCGCAGTTTCCGGGCAGAATCATGAACATTCACCCCGCGCTTTTGCCAAGTTTTCCAGGCCTGGAAGCCCAGAGGCAGGCTGTGGATTACGGGGTGAGGGTCTCAGGCTGCACAGTGCATTTCGTGGATCAGGGAATGGACAGCGGTCCGGTCATTTTGCAGGCTACGGTGCCTGTGCTTCCCACGGACTCGCCGGAAGAATTGGCAGCGCGGATTTTAGTGCAAGAACACCGCCTCTATCCGGAGGCGGTTTCCCTCTATGCAGCCGGCAGGCTCTCCATTCGGGGAAGAAAGGTAATCATCCAGGAGGAGGAGAAAAATGAAAGTTAGTCGTGCCCTGATCAGCGTTTCAGACAAAACCGGCGTCGTGGAGTTCGCTTCCGGCCTGTCCGAACTGGGGATTGAGCTGTATTCCACAGGCGGAACGCAAAAAGCCTTGGCAGCGGCCGGCGTGCCTGTGAAATCAGTCTCTGAGCTCACGGGTTTCCCCGAGATTCTAGACGGCAGGGTCAAAACCCTGCATCCGAAAATTGCCGGCGGCATTCTGGCCAGACGGGATCTGCCGGCGCACCTTGCCCAGATGAAGGAACACCAGATCCTGCCTTTGGATTTGATCGTGGTGAATCTTTATCCCTTCGCCCAGACCATCGCCAAAGAAGGCGTGACCTTGGACGAGGCCATAGAGCAGATCGATATCGGAGGGCCCACCATGGTGCGGGCTGCGGCGAAAAATTGGAAGTTCACCGCCGTGGTGGTGAATCCCGGCCGTTACAAGCAGGTGCTCCAGGTCCTCAGGGAAAGGGGACAGCTCGAAGACGCGCAGCGCCTTGCCTTAGCCAAAGAGGCTTTTGTGCATACCGCAGGCTACGATTCTGTGATCGCCTCCTACCTTACAGCTCAGGTTCAGCCGCAGGAAGAATATCCCGAAACTCTCTTTTTGCAGTATGAAAAGGTCAGCGACCTGCGCTACGGGGAAAATCCCCACCAGAAAGCCGCCTTTTACAGAGAAACTGCTCCCGAGCCCCTTTCGTTGGCTTTAGCGCAGCAACTGCACGGCAAGGAGCTTTCGTTTAATAATATCAATGACGCCAATGGCGCCATCGCGCTTTTGGCGGAGTTTTCGGAACCCACGGCAGTGGCGGTGAAACACACGAATCCCTGCGGCGTGGCCACCCGCAGAAACATTTACGAAGCTTACCTGGCCGCATACCAGGCGGATCCGGTTTCCATTTTCGGAGGCATTGTGGCCTTGAACAGGCCCGTGGACGCGGCCACCGCTGGAGAGCTGGGCAAGATCTTCCTGGAGATCGTCGTGGCTCCGGAATTCTCCCCCGAGGCCCTGACCATCCTCACCCGCAAGAAAAACTTGCGCCTGTTGGCTTTGCCGGCTTTAGGCGCCAAGCAAAAGACAGGCTCCGGCATCTACAGTTCCGACTTGAAGAAAGTCAGCGGCGGGTTACTGATGCAGGAGCGGGACCAGATCGATCTGCTTCCGGATCAGCTGCAGGTGGTCACCAAACGGACCCCCACAGACCAGCAGTGGGAGCAGCTGCTTTTCGCCTGGAAGGTTGTGAAGCACGTGAAGTCTAACGCCATCGTCTTGGCCCGCGATTTGGCCACGGTGGGAGTGGGGGCAGGCCAGATGAACAGAATCGACGCCGCGCGCATAGCCGTCTCCGCGGCGGGCCAGAAGGCTGAAAACTCCGTTTTGGCCTCCGACGCCTTTTTCCCGTTCTCCGACGTGGTGGAGGCCGCAAGCGGCGCAGGAGTCGCGGCCATCATTCAGCCGGGAGGCTCCATCCGCGATGAGGAATCTATTAAAATGGCAGATGAGCGCAAGCTGGCCATGGTCTTTACCGGCGTTCGCCATTTTAAGCACTAAAGGGGTACTGCGATGAAAGTGTTAGTGGTTGGAGGAGGAGGCAGAGAGCACGCTCTGGCCTGGAAACTTTCTCAGAGCAGCCAAGTGACCGAACTGTACGCCGCTCCTGGCAATCCCGGCATCGGCGCCCTTGCCGAGTGCGTGCATCTAGAGGAGATAGAGCCTCTGGCGGCCTTCGCCCGTCAGAAGGCCATCGATCTCACAGTGGTGGGCCCTGAAGCATATCTTGCAGCCGGCATTGCCGACGTTTTCGCTCGCTACGGACTTGCGGTCTTCGGCCCCAATCGGCAAGCAGCGCGGCTTGAGAGCAGCAAGAGCTTTGCCAAGGAGCTTTGCCGGAAGTATAAGATCCCCACAGCCCAATACCAGGTGGCCGACGACTACCAGACTGCGCTGGCGGCTGTGGAGAAATTTTCCAGACCTCCGGTTGTGAAAGCCGACGGTCTTGCCGCGGGCAAAGGGGTAGTGGTTGCTCAAAGCTACCAAGAGGCTAAAGAGGCGCTGGCTGAGATCTTTCAGGCCGGCCGCTTCGGACAGGCAGGCAGCAGAGTGGTGCTGGAAGAGTTCCTGCCTGGGGAAGAGGCCACAGTCATGGCCTTTACGGACGGCAAGACTGTGCTGCCCATGGTGCCGGCCCAGGATCATAAACGGGCTGGCAAAGGAGAGCAAGGGCCCAATACCGGCGGGATGGGCGCCTACTCGCCGGTGCCTGCGGTCACGGCGGAGGTGTATGAACGGGCTTATAATGAGATTTTCCTGCCCCTCCTGGCGGGACTCAGAGCGGAAGGCATAGACTACAGGGGCGTAATCTACGCAGGCCTGATGATCCATGAAAACCGGCCGAAGGTGGTGGAGTTCAACTGCCGCTTCGGCGATCCCGAAGCGCAGGTGGTGCTGCCGCGGCTGGTCACGGATCTGGCAGCCATTTGTCAGGCCACTGTAGAGGGGAAGCTGGACGAAATCGAATTAACCTGGGACAGCAGGGCGACCTTGGGCGTGGTGCTGGCCTCCGGCGGCTATCCCGAAGAGTATAAGACGGGCTATCCCATCCTCGGCCTGCCCCAGCCTGGAGGCCTGGTTTTCCACAGCGGCACCCAAGAAAAAGACGGACAGCTGCTAACCTCGTCCGGCAGGGTGCTGACGGCTGTGGGCAGAGGCGATGATCTGGCCTGCGCCCAAAGGGAGGCCTATGAACTATTGGGCAAAATTTCCTTCGCAGGCGCCTACTTCCGTCCGGATATCGGCTGGCGGGCGCTGACTAAATAATCGCAGCCAAATGGATGCTCCCGAAAATTGATTGAAAGATTAATTTAGGACCCCAGCCTCGCTCAGCAAGGCAGCCCTGGGCAAGGCTGGCGCGTGGGGAATGCAAATTTATGAAAATATTTAAAATAGCTGTTGCTAGTGACGACAATCCACCATTCATCACTATTGAAGCTGGAGAAAATAAATCGGATCGTCGATGAGTTGTGGAGTGCTTTTTCCCGGGATTACATTGTCTGGATAAAGCGGTTTTTGGTATGTAAAAAGCTATGATATTGCGTCTGATGTTCAAGAGTTATTTTTAAAATTGAGAAAATTAAAAAAGGGACGTATTCATCCAGATAATAAAAGGCATGCTAATTCGGAGGATATTAGTTTCGGTTAGAGAAGTGCCGATAATTAAGCCCTTAGGAAATTAGCTTCGAAGGTGTCGGAGGATTGTTAACAAAAGAAAGAAGAACTTTTCATTAGATTTTCAATCTGCATCGATATTGCTGCCTTTGCCTGATCAGCAGTGCAATGCCGAAAGATGAATTAATCAATTGATACCTACGGCCAATCGGAGCTGGCGCGAAGCAGCCCCCGACGAGAGGGGGCTTTGCGAAAAGCAGATCGGCAGGCGCGGAAACCGGGGACGAAGTGGTATACATAATACTTCTGGCGGCAAAGCAGGATCTCATCTGCAATTCACAGAAATATTGAAGGAAATTGCTTCCAGGAGGAAATGAAAAAGATGAGATTGAGTCAAAAGGCCCTTGGCATTCAGCCTTCATCCACGCTGGCCATCACCAGCAGGGCTAAGGAACTGAAAAGCCAGGGCGAAGATCTAGTGAGCTTTGGCGCGGGAGAGCCTGATTTCTCCACGCCGGATCATATAGTGCAGGCAGCCCGCGCTGCCATGGAACGGGGAGAGACACGATATACGCCTGTAAGCGGCATCAAAAAGCTGCGGGCTGCCGTAGCCGCGGAGCTTGCCGCAGAGCCTAATCAGGTGGTGATCAGTTGCGGGGCTAAGCACGCCCTCTACAACGCATTTCAAGTGCTGCTGGATCCAGGAGACGAGGTGTTAATCCCCAAGCCCTATTGGGTGAGTTATCCGGAGCAAGTGGCCTTGGCCGGCGGCAAGAGCGTTTTTGTAGACTGCAGGGAAGATCTGAGGTCGGATGCGGCCGCTTGGGAAAGAGCGGTTACTCCCAAAACCAGGGGCTTAGTTTTGAACAGCCCCTCCAATCCTTCCGGCGTCGTCTACAGCCGAGAGCAGCTGGCTGCCATCGCCGAGGTTGCCCAAAGGCACGACCTGTTCATTATCAGCGACGAGATCTATCAGGCTCTCACTTACGACGGGCTTGAGGCGCTTAGCCTCGTCAAGCTTTTTCCCCAGCTCCGGGAGCGCACTGTGGTGATCAATGGAGTGAGCAAAAAATATGCCATGACAGGCTGGCGCATCGGCTGGGCTGTGGCGCCCCCTGAGATCGCCAAAGCCATGGGGAGCCTGCAGAGCCAAAGCACCTCTAATCCCACGAGTTTCGCTCAGTGGGGGGCGCTGGCTGCGCTGGAAGGCAGCCAGGATCCTGTCGAGCAAATGCGCCTGGAGTTTGAGGTTCGCCGCGATTTGATTTGCCGGCTGACAGATGGAATTTCAGCTCTCAGCTATATAAAGCCCCAGGGAGCGTTTTATCTGTTTGTGGATATTTCTCCGCTGCTGGGCAAAAATTATGGCCAGACCGTCATTGAGGATGCGGACACGTTTGCGGCCCTGCTTTTGGATCGAGCGAAAGTGGCGACTGTGCCGGGCGGAGGCTTTGGCATGCCCAATCATTTGCGGCTTTCTTACGCCACAAGCAGAGAACAAATTCAGAAGGGACTTTCCAGAATCGGCGAGTTTGTGGTTCAGCTGGAGGGATAGCGTTGAGCTTAGCCGTAATTGGCGGGACTGGCATGGAAACGGGGGCCGGGGAGGCGACAATCCAAGAGGTTGCCACGCCGTTCGGCCCTGTTTTGCTTTCCAGACGGGAAGAATTATTTTTTTTGGGACGTCATGGTAGCGAACACCGGCTTCCTCCGCACAAGATCAATTACCGGGCAAATATTTGGGCGCTGAAGAAAGCTGGGGTGGAAGCAGTGATCGCCACCTTCGCGGTGGGCAGCCTCAAGAAAAGTCTGGACGTCGGCTCATTAGTGGTGGTGGACGATTTTTTAGATTTCACCACTGCC
>DIPB01000063.1:8243-10124 GCA_002426275.1 Firmicutes bacterium UBA5499 | reverse complement strand
CGCACACAGACATGACCCGGCCCTACGCTCCCCGGGTGCGGGAGGCGATTTTGGCTGCAGGTAAGGCTCTGGGCATTGCGCTGATTGACGGCGGCTGCTATGTTGCAACCGACGGTCCCCGCTATGAGACGCCGGCCGAGGTGCGGATGTTTGCCGCTCTGGGAGGCGATGTGGTGGGCATGACGGGCCTGCCGGAGGCTGTCTTGGCAAAAGAATTGGGCCTTGACTACGGCGCCTTGGCCATGGTTACAAACTTAGGCGCAGGCCTGGGCGGAGAGTTGTCCCACGCGGAGGTAACGCTTCAGGTGGCGCAAAGCAAGCGGAAAGTGGACATGCTCTTGCAAGCGAGTCTGCAGCGTCTGTTGTGACGGGATAAATCCAGCGGCGCCGGATGATTATCAGCTCAAGATTTTGCGGGCAGGAAGAAGGGTTCTGCCGGGGTTGAGGCTCTGGGAAGGAGTTGTTTGCTGCACTCGGCGGGAGTGGGTCGCAGCCGAGCATTCAAAATTATTCGAGCCGCTCGATGGCGCAGCAGACTCTGTTTTTCCCCTGGTCTTTAGCTAAATACAGGGCTCTGTCCGCTTGCGCTAACAATTGCTCAAAGGTTGCGTCGCCTTTGGGGGCGGCGGCGATGCCGATGCTGATGGTGAGCTCCTCGGATACGTTAAGATCCAGCTGGGACATGCTTTTGCGAATTCGCTCGGCCACCTTTTGCGCTTGAGAGGAATCAAGATCGAACAAGGCAAGCAGAAACTCTTCGCCGCCGTAACGGGCGGCAAAATCTTTTTTGCGGATCGTTTCCTTCAGCAGTTTGCCTAAGCTTGCTAAAGCTTCGTCGCCCTTCAAATGGCCGAAGCGATCGTTGAAGGATTTGAAGTCGTCTAAATCCAACATCAGCAGGGTGAGCTTTTTATTTTGAGCCAGCGCTTTTTCGCATTCCCGCTGGAAGTAGTGTAAATTGTAAAGTCCGGTTTTACTGTCGGTTATGGATTGCAGCCAGATTTCCTCGTGCATCAGCGCCCTGGCGAGGGCGAAGGCTGCTTGCTTGGCAATGATTGCCAACAGGTCCCACAGTTCTTCGCAAGCTTTTCCGGCTGTAGGCGTCAGGAGCAAATAGGCCAGAGGCTTGTTGTCCATCCACAGCGGGATGGTCAGGATCCCGTGCTGCCGGCGCCAGTGGATTTCTTTGCTGTTTTGGTCAATGCCCAGCCTGATAAGATGCTCGGTTCCGGTTGTCGCCAGTTTCTTCAGGCGCCCGTTGCCCGGCTGACAGAGATAGAGCGCGCTGCTCTTGTAAGGGATCACCTCTGAGAGCTTCGTAACGATCAGCTTGGCTGTATCTTTTAAGCGCAGCGCGCTGCTGAAGGCGGAGGCGAATTCGTTGATAGTGTTCAGATCCGAGACTTTTTGCTGCAAAGCATTGTTTGCGGCTTCAAGCTTCTTGGTATAAAGCTCAAGGCTGTCCATTTCCCTGGACTTATGCGCCATGTATTCCTGATAAGCCAGGCTGTAGGCCATGATGAGCTCCAACAGCAGATTGAATGATTCCAGCGTGCGGCCGGGAATTTTAACAGGCTGCGTCTGCGCCAGAATTTTTTGCAGCGCTTGGCCGTGTAATTCCACAATTTCTTCGGGACCGATCCCACGTTCCATCAATTTGCGCCCGAATAAGGACGCCTGATAGAGAGCTGTTTCGCTTTGCTGCGCCAGATAATCTTGCAGGATGGGATAGTATTTTTCCAAAAGCTCCATGGGTGAGCCTCCCTTATTTGGCTACCAATATTGCTTGGTCATCTTCTATTTTACCATATTTCATGGCAATGCTTTCTGCCAAATCTTGTGCTGCGGTCAGTCCTAAGCCGCCGTCAGGAGATAACAATT
>DIPB01000063.1:5905-8121 GCA_002426275.1 Firmicutes bacterium UBA5499 | reverse complement strand
GCGGGCCGATGCCGTCCGAATTCACGATTAGGATTTGACCTTCGCTGTAAGGCCTGGACCAAGAGGCGAGGGAAGAGGGAAGGCTGTAACCTGCGATGCCGCCATTGGAGAAAGGGGTAAAATGGTCTTTGCCGTAAAATGCGATGCTGATATTGCCGACGGCGATTCCCCGCCAAAGTTTTTTCTCTAAGTCAAGGTCAACGATTCCGATTACGGCTCCCCTGGTGCCGATGAGTTTTCTGTGACAGGATTGAATCAGCTTTGGCAGCAAGCGCTCTTCCACCGATAGTGCCGCTTGCGCCGCTTGGGCTGCCAGCTGCGCTTCCAGGCCATGGCCTAAACCGTCGATTACGCACAGCCGCTTTATCCGCTCAAAGCTGTGAATGAGAACCGCATCTCCGCAGAAATCCTCGCCGCGCTTGGATCTGCACACTTGTCCGAAAGTTATTTCAGCCATTTGCGCGCCAAAATTCTTGTTCCCTTGCCCTGGACTGTGTCAAGATCGAAAAAGTCCATCAGCCTTTTGGCCCCCGGCAGGCCGGCTCCCAGCCCGCCGCTGGTGCTGTAACCGTCGCTTAGGGCCAGTTCGCAGTCCCCGATCCCAGGGCCGTCGTCTTCCACGATCACCTCAATGCCGGTCCGGCCATTGCTCTTCAAAGGCTGAACGCTCATCAGGCCGTGCCCGGCATAGAGGACTACATTACGTACGAGCTCTGAAACGGCGGTGGCAATTCGCACCTGATCGACTGCGCCGAAACCAAGTTGCCGGGCGAGCTCTCGGGCAGCCTGACGGGCGCTGACAATATCGTATTCGTTTTCAATGCGTATTTTCAGCTCACCCATACTATCGCTCCTCGCAGTTCCGCAGCTTATCCAACCCTCGCTGTAGGTCCAGGGCCGTGTCAATGCCACGCAGATCCAACCCCATTTCCACAAGGGTGATGGCAACTGCGGGATTCATTCCAGTTACAATCACCTGAATTCCCATGAGTTTAGCCAGTTTGCACAATTCCAGCAGCGCTTTGGTGACGAAACTGTCCACTAGATCAAGGGCAGTGAGATCGATCACCAGGCCGCGGGTTTGGGGCTGCTTCAATTTGGACAGCAGCTTCTGCTGGAAATCCAAGACGCTTTGATCGTGCAGGGCTTCCTGGATGCTGGTGATCCAAAAGCCGTCCACCATAAGGATGGGCACTTCCATTTTCCTTACTCCTCGACGAACTTCTGTAATTTATAATTATTCCAGGTCAATGCCAGCTCCACGCCTGCCTGCAGAGAATTTTTGGTGACTATGTCGTTAAAATCAATGCCCAGCTTGACGATCGTCTGAGCGAACTCCGGCCGGATTCCCACCAGAATGCAGCGAGCTCCCAGCAGCCTTGCCGCCTGGACGGTTTTGATGATGTGATGCGCAACTTGAGTATCCACGATTGGCACGCCGCTGATGTCGATCAGCACCACTTCGGCTTTATTGGCGATGATCCCATCCAGGAGATTATCCATCACCTGTTTTCCCCGCTGTGTGTCGATGGTGCCGATCAGAGGCACCACAAGGATGTGATCGAAAATGGGGATTACCGGCGTCGAAAGTTCCAGCAGCGCCTGGCCTTGTTTGGTGATGATGTCTTGCTGCGTTCGCAGCGCGATATTGATCAGCTCTGATTTTGCCAGCTCAATGGGGGCGGCAAGGAGTTTATAGTCTTGCAGCTCTTCGTTAGGCTGCTTCAGAACGGTGATCACGGTCAGCTCCAGCATGCGGTCTAGGAGAAAGCGAAGGTGGTCCACAGAATCTCCGGCCAGAATAGTCTGCCTGGTCAATCTGGTCACCAGGGAAACTAAACTGTCCTTTCGGTCTTGCAGCTGAGAGCTGAAAGCTTCCACAAGTTCATGGATGATGGAGTTTATTGTCTGGCCACCCAATGTCTGGGAAGGGAACTCAGAGGAAGCTAATTTTTGAATTTTTTGGGCAATTTGTTCTTTGTTTTGGGCAAAACGCTCTATAAGTTCGTCCATGATGTATCCCTCCATTTTAAAAATAATGCCGTCTCCATTTTAGCACTTTGAATTTGGTAGGACAATCCATGGGGAGGAATTTTCGATGCCTTCAAGCCAGGCAAAAGCAAAAATACAAAATGTGCGCTCCTGGCTACTCCGCAAAAACAACCTCAACTGGATTTTTCTCAAAGAAGCAATGATTATTCTTTGTTTAGCCATGA
>DIPB01000063.1:0-5785 GCA_002426275.1 Firmicutes bacterium UBA5499 | reverse complement strand
ATGACTTGCGCCGCCGTATGCTTGGGAGCGGAATACGATCGCCACCGCGCCGGCCGGCGGGTACCTGCCTTTTCAGGGCATTTATGGCAGTTTTACGCAAATGATGAAAGAGAAGAATACGATCGTTGGGTACTTGAGAAAGGAAGGTAAGCCGAAGGTATGCGAGAAGCCAATTCGATTGTGGACGTGTTGCAAGAGCGGTTTGGTAACGTGGCTCAAGAGAATTCATGATGAGAAGCTCCTCAATGAGTTAACAGCGCCAGGTCGCTAATGTGGAGGAATTCAAAAAGACGTTGTCCCATAAGAGTGTGACCCAGGTGAAATCCCTTCATGTCAGGGGCTACGATTTGTCGCGGCCCCTTTTCTGATGCGGCGCGACCAGGAGATAAAATGCTGTTATGCGGTTGTAAATGAAAAATTGCGCTCTGCTCAATCCATTTTTACTCTTTCTTTTTCGTAGCCTTTTTGCTATACTAAGACAGGATTCAAGCTAGCATCATGGCCTGCCGGCCTGGTGGTTAGCCCGGAAGCCTCTAATATCTGTAGAATGGGGTGGAAGACTTGCTACCAACACCGAAAAAATTTACGCTGGTCTCCGGCAGCGCTGAGGGACCGTCAAGCTTAAATGCTTTCGACAATGCGCTATTAGCCGCGGGAATTGGGAACCTCAATTTGCTGAAAGTCAGCAGCATCCTGCCTCCAGGCTGTGAATTTGTGGAGAAATTGGACATCCCTCCAGGTTCCTTGACGCCGACAGCCTATGGGGCTGCCCTCAGCACAAAGAAGGGCGAGCTGATTTCAGCGGCCGTGGGCATTGGCTTCAGCGCCGATTCTTATGGCGTCATCATGGAATTTTCGGGTTCCTGTTCCAGCCGGGAAGCGGAAGCGCAAGTGACGGCTATGGTAAAAGCTGCCTTCGCCGAGCGGAAGGTGCCTTTGGCGAAAGTGATGACCAAGTCAGTGGAGCACGTGGTTGCAGAGAACGGCTGCGCTTTCGCGGCGGTGGCTCTGTGGTATTAAGGTAACTTAAGGAGGTTAAAATGGAGCTTTGGTTTACAGAACGGCAAACTAAAAGCCTGGCCATCTCGATGCGGGTGCGGCAGAACCTGCATCGGGAGCGATCTCCCTATCAGGAGATTGCGGTCTTGGAAACCGAGCAGTATGGAAAACTGCTGGTGATCGACGACGCAGTGATGCTAACCACTGCCGATGAGTTCGTCTACCATGAGTTAATCGCGCATCTGCCCATGTTCACCCATGGGAATGTGGAGCGCGCCGCCGTAATCGGGGGCGGCGACGGAGGCACGATTCGGGAGCTTCTGCGTCACCGTTCATTACAAGAAGCATATTTGCTGGAATTAGACGAGCGGGTGGTGCGCGTCTGCCAGGAGTATCTGCCGGAAGTCGCCTCAGGGCTTTCCGATGCCAGGGTCCGCATGGAGTTCGGCGATGGAATCAAACGGATAGCGGAGTTTGAATCTTATTTTGACCTTGTGGTGGTGGATTCCACAGAGCCTGTGGGTCCGGGGGAGGTTCTTTTTTCCCGGGAGTTCTACGACTTGGTCCGTCGGTCTCTGCGTCCAGGCGGTTTGATGGTTGCCCAGACTGAATCCCCCTTTGTGAACAGACAGCTGATGGCCCAAACTCGGGAGATAATCGGCGGGGCATTTCCAGAGACGTATGTTTATTTGGGGTCCATCCCAACATATCCCAGCGGCCTTTGGAGTTTTACCATAGGCTCCGCAGGGCCTGACCCGCGTCAGGCTGATTTGGCTGCCATAGCCAAAATGACGGCCGACTGGCCGCTTCGTTATTACAGCGCCCAAGTTCATAGCGCGGCTTTGAGCCTGCCGCCGTTCGTTCAGGAAATATACCGCTAAATGGCTGCGTTTTACTTTCCGCAAGCTCGTTTCCTGGGCGCGGAAACCGAGCCCGAGGCAGCCGAGGTAGTGATTTTTGGCGCTCCCATGGATGGCACTGTCACCTTCCGGCCCGGCGCGCGGCTGGCGCCGGGAAGAATCAGGGAGCTGTCCGTGGCCATCGAAACATATAGCCCGTATCAGGATTTGGATCTGGAACGATTGCCGGT
Organism: Firmicutes bacterium UBA5499; assembly: GCA_002426275.1. GTDB lineage: Bacteria > Bacillota > DTU084 > DTU084 > DTU084 > UBA5499. Next base: position 3,696 of record DIPB01000063.1, on the reverse strand, counting down.
GGCGGATCTGGGCGATTTGCTGCTGCCTTTGGCGGACGCGGCCTCTGCTTTAAAACTGATCCGCGAGACGGCCGATGAAATTTACTCTCAGGGCAAGATCCCGGCGGCCTTGGGCGGGGAACACCTGATAAGCTTGCCGCTGATTGAGGCTGCGTTTAAAAAACATCCGGATCTTTGCGTGCTGCATTTGGATGCGCACACTGATCTGCGGGACACTTGGGAAGGAGAAAAGCTTTCCCATTCAACAGTGATGCGCAGGGTGGTGGAGACCGTCGGCGCGGGAAGGCTTTGGCAGCTGGGCGTTCGCTCGGGTACAGGCGCCGAATTTGCATATGCGAGGCAAGTCGGGCATATGCTGGCGTATGCGGAAGGAGAATTGGCAAGTCTTGTCGAAGTTCTCAATGATAGGCCAGTGTACCTATCTTTGGATATTGACGTTCTGGATCCGGCCTACGCGCCGGGAACAGGTACGCCTGAAGCTGGCGGCTTCAGTTCCAAAGAACTACTGCGGTTCATTTCCACTATTGTTCCCAGGTTGAACATTTGCGGATTTGATCTGGTAGAGGTGGCCCCCAATTACGATGAGGCGGAGCGCACCTGTATTTTGGCGGCCACGCTGCTGCGGGAATTGGCCATCGCCGCAATTAAATCTGTGAGAAGGAGTGTCCGAGGATGAAAAAAATGTTGATTTTGGGTTCCTTGCTGTTGATGGTTTCCAGCGTTTGTTTTGCGGCTCCCACCTTGAACGGACCTACCGGTTTAATCGAAGTACCCAGCTCCGATTCTTTGCAGGGCGGAGAATTTGATTTAGCGCTGCATCACGTCTACGATACGAACGTGCTCACCTTTTCCCTGGGGCTGACAGACAGCTTGGAAGCCGGCGTTTCCGCTTGGAAAATTGATGAACATGATACCAGAACGGGCGGCTTTTTTAAGTACACTTTAATTCCCGAGAGCTCCCGGCAGATTGGTCTTGCCATAGGCGGGGAAGCGTATTCCAACTATAATTCCCTGTTCGTGGTGGGCAGCAAGTATCTGTCCGAGCTCGGCGCCCGGAGCCATTTCGGGTTTGACACCTCCGGCGACGGCGTATTTTTCGCCGGCTTGAGCAAAAACTTAAATACCAAGAGCGGATATCCCAAGACGATCGCTATGGCCGAGCTTTACGGCGGCGATTTCAACGTTGGGCTGCGGATTTTGCTGACGAACGACGTTAACTTGGATCTTTCCCTGATTGATCTGGATGAGGCCATGATCGGTCTGGGCTTTCATAGTTCCTTTTAGAGGAGTTGGATAGAGGTTGAGAAGTGTAATCGAACAGATTCGTTCTTCCATAGAAGAAGGTCTCGGGCTGGCTTTGGAGAAGCTGGCCCGAGACCTTCAGCTTGAGACTTTGCCCCAGGTTATTTTGGAACGACCAAACCAGAGAGTTCACGGGCAGTGGGCCAGTAATTTGGCGCTGACCATCACTAAACAGGCAAAGCTGCCGCCCAGACAGATCGCGCAGCTTTTGATGGAGAATTTCCACGATCGCAGCGGCCTGGTTCAGAGAATCGAAATTGCTGGACCAGGCTTTCTCAATTTTCACCTCTCTCCAGCCTGGCGGGCTGAGGCAGTGGCGGAAATTTTGGCCCAGGGGGATCGATTCGGCAGCTGTGACATTGGCCGCCAAGAGAAAGTGCTCTTGGAATTCGTCAGCGCCAATCCCACAGGTCCCTTGCATGTGGGCCACGGCAGGGGCGCGGCAGTGGGCAGCGCCCTGGCTTCAATTCTGCAGGCTGCAGGCTACCAGGTTACCTGCGAGTTTTATCTCAATGACGCCGGCAATCAGATCAATAAGTTTTCCCACTCTCTGGAAGTGCGCTACCGTCAGGCTTTGGGGCAAGACGTACAGCTGCCGGAGGACGGCTATCACGGCGAGGATTTGGCGGAGCTGATGGCTAGGCTGGCCGCAGAAAAGCAGGACAGTCTCCTTGCCCTGCCGGAACCCGAGCTGAGAAAGGCTCTGGTCTCTTACGCGCTGCCGCTGAAAGTCGCGGCCATCAGACGGGATCTGGAGGAGTTCGGCGTTCGTTTTCAGAGTTGGTTTAGAGAGTCTTCCCTGCACCCGGCAGCCATTGAAGAAGCTGTGGGAGAGCTGAAGGACAGAGGCCAATTGTATGAGAACGACGGCGCATTGTGGCTGCGCTCCACGGACTTCGGAGACGATAAGGATCGGGTGGTGATCAGGGATAACGGCGTTCCCACTTATTTGGCCGCGGATATCGCCTATCACAAGGATAAGTACGACCGCGGCTACGACCGCTTGGTCAATATTTGGGGTGCGGATCATCACGGTTATATTGCCAGGATTAAAGCTGCCGCCAGGTCTTTAGGGTACGACCCCGAAAAACTTTCCATTATTATCGTGCAAATGGTGAATTTGTTCCGGGACGGTCAGGCGGTGATCATGTCCAAGCGAACCGGCCAGTTGGTTACCCTCTCGGAAATCGTGGAAGAAGTCGGCAAGGACAGCGCCAGGTTCTTTTTCCTGATGCGCTCCAGCGAAAGCCAGCTGGATTTCGATCTGGATCTGGCAAAAGAGCAGTCCGATCGCAATCCGGTCTTCTACGTGCAATATGCCCACGCCAGAATTTGCAGCATTTTGCGACAAGCCCGGGAGCAAGGGGTAGAGCCTCCCGCAGCAGGGGTAGAGCCGCTGTCGCTTTTGAAGACGCCGGAAGAGGAGCTATTGATGGAAGAGCTCGCCCAGCTGCCGCTGGTGGTCGGGGAAGCCGCCTCAAGGATGGAGCCGCACAGGCTGGCCCATTACGCCCAGGAATTGGCCGGACAATTTCATCTCTTCTATAATCGCTGCCGGGTCCTGGGAGCGGAGGAAGAGCTTCAAGGAGCGCGGCTGCTTTTGATTTCTGCCTCCCGCACCGTTTTGGCAAAGACTTTGTCCTTGCTGGGCATTTCCGCGCCGGAGCGCATGTGAAAAATTTTTGGGTCAGGAAGGACTTCCGCTTCTGCTGTGGAAATATTAAAAAGAGGTAAAATGCCAATACGGCCTCGCAATGGGGATAAATAATTTTTTTTCAACCGGAGGTGGTCAAGCCCAAAGCGGAAACTTTGTTTTCATTTGCACTAAAAATACAGAATGAAAGGTTGGTTATTAACCGAAATGGCTGGAGTAACGCTTAATCACGTATATAAAAAATTTGGCAACGTGCTGGCAGTTAACGATGCCAACTTGGACATAAAGGACAAAGAGTTCATAGTTCTTGTTGGACCCAGTGGCTGCGGCAAATCAACTACTCTGAGAATGGTAGCAGGACTCGAGGAGATCAGCGACGGCACCATCAGCATCGGCGATAAAGTTGTCAATGACGTGCCGCCTAAAGATCGCGACATCGCCATGGTATTCCAAAACTACGCCCTTTATCCCCATATGGACGTTTATAATAACATGGCGTTTGGATTGAAGCTGCGTAAACTTCCTAAATCCGAAATCGATCGGCGGGTGAAGGAAGCGGCTAGGATTCTTGGCATTGAAAACCTCTTGGATCGCAAGCCTAAGGCTTTATCAGGCGGACAAAGGCAAAGGGTCGCTTTGGGACGAGCGATCGTGCGGGAGCCTAAGGTTTTCCTCATGGACGAGCCTCTTTCCAACCTGGACGCTAAGCTGCGCGTGCAGATGCGCTCCGAGTTGAGCAA
>DIPB01000093.1:717-3536 GCA_002426275.1 Firmicutes bacterium UBA5499 | reverse complement strand
CCTACGATAACTTTACACCAACGCTTCAAAAAGAAGACAGCGCCTTCTGCCAGCGGGCGAGAGCTTCTTTAGCGCGCGTCAAGGGAGAAGCCCCAGCCTTTTTAAAATAATCAATGACTCCTTTCCCCATTGCCGCGGCCATCTGCTTTTTGTACTCCTCATTCTGCAAAAGCTTTTTATCTTCCGGATTGGTAATGAAGCCAAGCTCCACCAAACACCCTGGCACCGTAACTTCCCTCAGGATAAAGAAATTTTCAGGCGCGCTCTCCGGCCTGGCGGCGTCCGCCTTTAAAAATCTTTTGAAAACCAGGCGCTCTATAGCTTGGGTGACCGAGGCGGCAAGTTTTTTCCCTTCTTCCGACTCTAAGTAATAGAAAACGATCACGCCGCGGCTGGCCGGCACGTTGGGCCTGGCATTCACATGAACGCTAATTAAGGCATCCGCGGCGCTGCGGTTTACTATGTCCCTCCTGGCATCCAAATCTCTGCGATAGCGACTGGACTGGAGATCGCTGTACCCTTCAAGGGAGATATCGCTGTTTCTGGTCATCACAACCCGAATTTTTTTCTCTTCCAGCCAAGACTTCAGCAAAAGCGCCACTTCCAAATTGAGATCCTTTTCCAGCAAACCCTGCCTGTCATGGGTTCCGCCATCGATTCCTCCATGGCCCGGATCAATGGCCACCGTCTTTTGGGATAAATCCAGGCTGTAAGCGGCAAAGATGGCAACAAAATTATAGGCCCCAATCGAAACGAGCGGCAGCAATATTAACAAAGTTTGCCGCTTGATGCAGATAATGAGCACAAACGGCCTTCTCCAGGCTGCTTTCCCAAGCTTCGTCATGTTTTCCCCTCCACGTCAACGTCCCTTTAAAAATCTTATTCAGCGACGGGAAAAACATGTTAAAAAAAACCCCGCTAGGCGGGGTGCGAGCGCTCACTCAACCAAACCGTAAGTCTGGTTGAGCTCAAGGGTAAACATTATTCCTTTTCCCGGCTCGTCAAGCTTCAGATTGCGGCGGATAGAAGCGGTTATGCCGTCAGTGAGCTCTGCCGCCGCCAGGATCATCACCACTTCTTTTTCAGGCTCTATCGGCATGGAAAAAAGTTTGCTGTTTTCATGCACACCGGCGCCTCTGGCATTGATGATGGTTCCCCCTTTGGAGCCGGCGGCAACCGCAGCATCGATCACGGCTTCAGCGTTGCCCTTCTCCACGATGGTAAAAATAGCGTTATACATTCCTGTCTCACCTCTAGCCTCTGAAGATTGACTGTGGGTAAAGCCCTTGTCCCTTAAAAAACTCACAATGCTGGCGGAAAAAGCTATCCCGTGGTTCGGTTTGGCAAGATTGAACTTTTGATTTACCGCGGCGAGAGCTTTTTGTCCCTGCTGGGCCTGCGCGATCATCAAAACTATCTCCCGTCTTACATCGTTGAGTGCCAAAAGCTCCAGCAGGTGGCTCTTCACCGTGCCTTTGCCCAGAAAGATCGTTCCCCCGCTGACGCCGTTAGCTTTGGCCACCTGTAATACTTTGCTCCCCAAGCCAAAATTAACCACCGCGCAAAACAGCTGGTAAAATTCAGGAGTCGGCTTGCTGTCCACTTGTTTCCACTCCTCCTTTGGCAGCTTTCAGCTTAAAGATTAAGCCCAAAGTTTGCAGCGCAATCACCGGCGTCAAAGCCGCCATAGAAATCACTCCAAAACCATCAATTAACACATCCGCGCCTTCAACGGCTTCGGCAACGCCTTGGGCAAAAGCCAAAATAAATGTCGCCGTCATCGTACCAGAAGCAACCCCACCCGAATCAAAGGCAATTCCTATAAACAACTTGGGGACAAAAAAAGTCATGGCTATAGAAATGATATACCCTGGTAATAGATAATACCATAACTGAATCTCCGGGACAAGTATCCTGAGCATAGATAAGCCCACCGCAAAAGCCACTCCCAGCGATAACGTGCCCAAAATCAAAGGTTTCTTCAGATAACCGCTGGTCACATTCTCAATTTGTTCAGTTAAGACATACACCGCCGGCTCGGCGAGGATGACGACTAAACCAAGAATAAAGCCCAGCGAAATTACAAGCCCCGGGCTACCTAGGGAGGCGATACTTTGCCCCAAGATCGTACCGACATCCATAAAGCCCGCGTTAACGCCTATTAAAAATAAAACGAAGCCCACGAAGGTAAAGACGAGCCCCTTGATGATTTTTTGAAAACCCTTGCGGGAAAGCTTGAAAAAGCATAGATTGGCAAAACAAAACAGCGCAAGAAGCGGTGACAGCGCAAGTAGGACTTCCTGGATCGTCGCCGGCATTGCCTGCAGAAACGGTCCCCAAAGCGAGGTGGATTGGATGAGCTTATCAGCCAAACTGCCTGTTATTTTGCCCGGGGCTACCAAGATATTCAGCAGCAGGACCGCCAAAATGGCGCCGGTGGACGCGATGCCAAGTAAGCCAAAGCTGTCCTCTTCCGACGCCTTGCCGGCTTTCAGCGAAGAAATGCCCAAGGCCAAAGCTAAAATGAAAGGAACCGTCATGGCGCCGGTAGTTGTGCCGGAAGCGTCAAAGGCGATGGCCAAAAACTCGGAGCTGGAAAATAAGCTCAACAGCAGTATTAATGCGTACGTTACAGCTAAGAAATTCCGCAAAGAAATATTAAACACAATCCTCAGAAGCCCCAAGGCCAGCATCACGGCAATACCGATAGAGACGACCGCTACGATGCTGAATTTGGCAAACATCCCTCCGGTTACAATTTCCACTTGACCGGCCAGAATATGCAAATCCGGTTCGGCAATTGAGATCAAAAAACCAAT
>DIPB01000093.1:0-539 GCA_002426275.1 Firmicutes bacterium UBA5499 | reverse complement strand
CAGATTTTATTGCTCTTGGCCGCAGATTGTCCCAGCAGAGCGCCTAACGGGCCAATGCCTATTTCAGTTCCGGCCAAGAAAATCGTGAGTCCCACGATTATGAAAACCGCACCCAGCAAAAATCTTCCTATTTGCAGCGCGCCCAGGGGTGCGATTGTAAAATTCAAGAGCAAAACGAGTATGGTAATGGGAAGCAGCGCCATCAGAACTTCTCTGAATTTCTCAGTTAAAATGTTCAAAAGTTATCACTTCCTTGCCTACCCCGATCCTTCCCTGAGAACAATTCAGCAAAGGCATCCGGAAATTTTTTCTTTTTCTCCCAATTCGCTTTTTTCTGTTTTAGCGACCACCTCCCGAATTTGTTCCTGAACGTGTGAACTTAAAATTGCCGTTTTTCGTCTTTTAGCGATTTCGCGGCTGCTGGGAGCCTGTTTGCACCGACTATCTTTATTATGCCAGATCTGAGGTCATCTTTCCAGTCTGGCGCCCGATTTTCTTGCCGGACTCAAATATTAATAACTCAACTTTCGCAGTAACAA
>DIPB01000181.1:4105-4288 GCA_002426275.1 Firmicutes bacterium UBA5499 | reverse complement strand
CGCCCAGAGAAACTCCTCAAAGTCCATCGGGTAAAGGGTAAGCATATCCACCTTGCCCACGGGGAAGGAAAATTTTTCGCGTTTCATCGCTACGCCAAGCAAACTTCCCGCCGCAACGACATGATACTGTGGAGCGCGTTCAGCAAAATATTTGAGGGAGGTCAGCGCTTTTTCACTCGCTTG
>DIPB01000181.1:953-3966 GCA_002426275.1 Firmicutes bacterium UBA5499 | reverse complement strand
TCAGCGCTTTTTCACTCGCTTGGATCTCATCAAGGATAATCAGGGTGTCATCGGGCAGGATGCTCACGCCCGACAGCGCGGAAAGCTCGCGGACGATGCGCTCAGGATTCAGGTCGCGTTCGAAAACGGCGGGAATATCGCCGGATTCCTCCATACTGAAATAGGCGACGTTCTTATAGTGTTCTTTGCCGAACGTCAGTAGCGTATATGTCTTACCCACCTGTCGCGCACCCTGCAGGAGCAGAGGCATACGATTCGGACTATTCTTCCAAGTCAAAAGCCTGTTTACTATATTACGTTCCATAAAGTGCGTTCACCTCGCACTTATTATAACAATTAACTGCTGATAAATCAAGAAAAAGCTTTCGCGGCCCTTCAACATGGTTCGACAGCAACACGCAATTTCAAAAATCAAGGCTTGTCCGGAACTGTAGGTGTCACGGGGGCAGCTATTTATCCAAAATCGGCAGACGATATGAGCCAGTGTGGTTGAACCTGCCCCCAAAGCTTTACAAGGTAGCATGTATTGGGCCTTTGATAAAATATGGGAAATTCAGCTATAATCCATGCCGATACATCTGTACCCCATCTGGGACAGATAGTTAAACTGGTACTCAAACAAGTTATGGTTCCCGGGCCAGCCGTGCACAAAGAAAATCGCTTTTCTGCCTGCCGGCTGGATATCCTCTATATAAACTTTTACATCTTTGTCGACGAGCATGTAAAATCCCATGCCGCAGCCCCCCAGTGGCGTTTTTTCATCTTATTCTTGAAGCAAGGGAAATGGTACGCTTTCTTATAAATGACCGAAAATAGGCGGTGGTTTTAAATACGGAAGGGGTTTCTTGCCAGAGATGATTCGGCATTACGCTACATTATTTCAGCGGCGAAGGTGAATTTATACGTGCTCGAGATTGGAAGGCGGAGTCGCTCGATGTGCTTTTGAAGTTATATGCTTGGAGCGAGGGATAAAGGAAGCATGCTCCGCATGGCACGATCCTAAAATGAAAGCAATGTAAGGAAGGATTTTCTTGCCCTGAAGTCGAAAAATAAATAATCAGCATGAAATAGGGAGGCTTTTTGGAGTTGGAAATTGTATTGGTGCTAAACAGCGGCAGTTCATCACTTAAGTATAAGGTCTTTGATATGAGCATGGGATCCATGTTAGTATCTGGTTCCGTGGAGAGAATCGGTCAGGATAATGCTTGGATCAATCACAAGGTGGATGACAGGGAACCACTGCATTTGGAAGGCAAAATCCCCGACCATAAAACCGCGCTGGAAAAGATCTTGAAACTGTTGATGGACGAGAAAAAAGGGATCATCAAGAGCTTGAATCAAATTATGGCTGTGGGACATAGGGTGCTGCACGGCAAAGACGTTTACGATCGCGCCGTGCTTATCAATAAGGAGGTAAGGGATAAGCTTGAAGAATTGAGGGGCTTGGGACCCTTGCATATGCCGGCGAATCTCATGGGCATCGACGCCTGTCATGAGCTGATGGCCGATACCCCGCAGGTGGCTGTTTTTGACACGGCTTTTCATCAGACCATGCCGCCGTATGCTTACATGTACTCATTGCCATATGAGTTTTATCAAAACTATGGGATCCGCAAGTACGGCTTTCACGGGATTTCACATAAATATGTCTCCGCCCGGGCCGCGGAAATCTTGGGACAGCCCATCCAGCATCTGAAATTTTTAACTTTGCATTTGGGCAATGGCTGCAGCATCGCAGCCATCCAAAACGGGCGCTGCATAGATACGACCATGGGGTTCACACCCCTTGAGGGCTTGACCATGGGCACCCGCTGCGGAGATCTGGATCCGGCTGTGATTCCGGTTTTGTGTGAGAAACTGGGTAAAACGCCGCAAGAGATAGATCAGCTCCTCAATAAGGAATCCGGCCTTTTGGGGATCAGCGGTGCGGGCAGCGATATGAGAGATATCGAAGCGGGAAGGCAAAAGGGCAATCCAAGAGCCCAGCTTGCCTTTGAAATCTTCTGCTATCGGATTGTAAAGTATATCGGCGCCTACATTGCAGTGCTGGGAGGAGCGGACGCCATCGTCTTCACGGCAGGGATTGGCGAGAATGTGGCCAAAGTGCGCAGCCATGTGGCCCAATGGCTAAAACCCTTGGGCGTGAGCATAGATCCAGAGAAAAATGAGAAACTATCGGGTAAAGAAGGGATTATCAGCAAACCTGAATCCAAAGTCGCAATCATGATTGTGCCAACAAACGAAGAACTGATGATCGCGCAGGAGACGTACCGGCTTACAAACGCATAGCCGGGGAGAGACAACCGACCTCAGAAGATTGCCCTGGCTCCACCGGCTTATTCTTTACTATATCCACCTGGGAAACATTCTATACATGGGGACTAGCGAAAGCTTCATTATAGATAACGAAGGGGGATTGCAGATTGAAGAAATACACAGCAGAGCAGATTCGTAATCTTGCACTTGTGGGCCATGGAGGAGCGGGGAAGACTTCGCTTGCGGAAAGCCTCCTGTTCAAGACCGGCGGCAGTTCGCGGCGAGGAAGAGTCGAGGAAGGCAATACTGTCTCCGATTACGATCCGGAAGAGATCAGGCGCAAAGTCTCCATCAGCACCAGCATCGTGCCGTGCGAATGGAAAAACCATAAACTGAACTTGCTGGACACTCCGGGCTTCTTCGATTTCGAGGGAGAAATGAGAGAAGCGCTGCGGGTGGCGGAATTAGCGTTAGTGGTCGTCCGGGGCAAAACTGGCGTTGAGGTTGGGACAGAGAAGGTTTGGGAGTATGCCGCCAAACTACCTAAAATGGTCTTCGTCAACAAAATGGACCGGGAAAACGCAGATTTTGGCAAAGCTCTCGCCTCACTCAGGAAAGCGTTCGGCACTTCGCTGGTGGCATTGCAGTTGCCAATCGGCAAGGAAGCCAGTTTTTCCGGAATCGTGGATCTGGTGGCCATGAAAGGGTATCGTCTCGACGGCTCTAAGCGGGAGGAGATTTCCGTTCCCCCTGAACT
>DIPB01000181.1:0-880 GCA_002426275.1 Firmicutes bacterium UBA5499 | reverse complement strand
TTCCCCCTGAACTCCAAACCGAGGCCCAAAGCTTGCACGAACAGCTGCTGGAAGCTGTGGCTGTGACAGACGAAGACTTGATGGAGCGCTATTTGGGCGGCGAGGACATCTCTACGGACGAGCTAGCCAGAGCTGTGAAAATAGGCGTCAGGCAGGGAGACGTGATTCCGGTCCTATGCGGCTCTACAGCCACAGGCGTAGGCATCGAAGAATTACTGGATGCCTTGGTAGCTTATGGACCTTCGCCCTTAGAGCGAGCTCCGGAGGTCAGCGTCCAAGGAGCGGAGTGTAAACCTGACGGTCCCTTAGCGGCTTTGGTTTTCAAAACAACCGCAGACCCCTTTGTCGGCAAGCTCACTTTCTTCAGAGTCTTCGGCGGCACGCTGCGTTCGGACAGCCAAGTTTTCAACGCCAATCGGAAAGCTGAAGAGAGAATGGGACAGCTGTTCGTTCAAAAAGGCAAAGAGCAGCAGCCGGCGACGGAAATCGTGGCCGGGGATCTTGGAGCAGTCGCCAAGCTAGCGGTAACAGTCACAGGCGATACCTTGACAGATAAGGGAGCGCAATTAGCGCTTCCAGGCATAGATTTTCCCCATCCAGTGCTAACTATGGCCGTGGAACCAAAGACAAAAGGCGATGAAGATAAGATCGCCGGAGGGCTCGCCAGGCTTTTGGAAGAAGATCCCACCATCAAAATGGAGCGGCGCGCCGAGACCAGGCAGCTTTTAGTGAGCGGAATGGGAGAGCTGCACTTGGAGATCCTCTCCAGCAGGCTGCAGAAAAAATTCGGCGTGGGAGTGGAATTGGCTGAACCTAAGGTACCGTATCGCGAGACCATCCGCGGGAAGGCCAAGGTGGAAGGAAAACACAAAAAGCAATC
>DIPB01000115.1:4140-6230 GCA_002426275.1 Firmicutes bacterium UBA5499 | reverse complement strand
GACAGGCGAAATAGCGTCAGGCGCTATTTCAATTGAAGCCATTCGGCCTTGCTTAGCGATTGAAACCTTTCCAATATAAGCGTCATCCTGAAAACCGGGTCCGGGAACCCAAATTCCCAAACGAAAGTCGCCGTCTACCCCTCCGTTTTTGTTGGCAAAGACAGCGTCCGGCAAAAAGATCGTGGCTTCTTTCCAAGTGTTGGAATTGCCGCGACTAATCGTCCCTCCCAATTTTGCCGATGAGGACGGAGTGTCATATTGCAGCCCAATCAAGCCGGCGCCGTTATCAAAATATTGAATGTTGACAAACACCCCATTGCTGCCGCCATAAATATATTCGTCGTCCACATCATAGAAAAGATAGTTCGTGTTCAGGGAACGATTCATCACCACCGCCTTTCGTCCGCCGATCTCAACGACTTCTCCTTTCCATGATTCACCGTGGCTCAAGCTCAAAAGCTTTAGTCCCTGCTCGTCGCTATTGGCTTTGTCAGAGAAAACTCCGCCGTCAGGCGCGAGGGATAATAAACAAGTGGGTAATTGTAACGCTTGATCCACAGCGACGGTGACAGGAACAATCTCCTGTTCGTAACCGCTGCGGTTGATTGCCAGATTATGAGAACCAGGCGGCGCAAAAAGTCTAAACTTACCTTCGCTATCCGTTGCTGTGGCGCTGACCGGAACTTCGCTGGAGGCAATCTTGGCATCAGTTATGGGCAACTGAGTCATCTCATCGATCACTGCGCCATAGATGATCCCCACATTGGCCGCGGTAAAAGTCAGTTCGTCAAGATAGATCGTACCTGAAACATAAGGCCCCCCCCCCACCATGATGCACTGCACTTTCGCCGGCGCGTCAATGACGCCGTTGCCATTGCCGCCCCATTTCACTTCATAGCTGGCTAAATCTTTTTCAAACCATTTCCACTCTTCGTCACAATCAGAAGAGTATCCCAGATAATATTGAAAAACCTCACCGGAAAAATCCTCTATCCGCAGGATGATTTGATTGCGATTGGCGTTACCATAAGCCCAAAAGCCGAGCTTCCCGTCTGCCGCAGGCAAATGCCAGTTAGAAAATATCCCCACATTGGAATAACCGTAATCGCCCGGCGGGAGATTGTAGTCGAATTTCAAAGCATAGTTCCCAGCTTTCGCATTCTCGGAAGATAAGGTAAAGCTGCCGGCGCCATTATTTTGGCCAGCGACTCTTATCCCCGTTGCGCTTTCAAACGGCTCTAAAGTGACACTTGCCGCCCAAAGGCCGCAACTGCTCACAAGAAGAAATACGCCTATAAGACAAGCTTCCCGGATTTGTTTCAAAACTATCACCCCCATCTATGTTACAGAACTAAAAACAACAAGCGTTCCTGTCGTCTTTCGCCGTCTGCCAGAAACGTGATCTGCAGCAGATACGCCCCAGGCAGCAGTCTGTCGGTCTCTATTGCGATCTCTCCCGAGGAATCTATTCCTCCAACCGCTTTTTCTTTCACCTTCGCCCCGGCCAAATTGTAAATGAACGCTTGCATTGAGCTGGCTTCTTTCCCCTGCCAAGCGAGCCGCAGTTTCTCTCCTTGCCGGAGCGCTTTGTTTAGTAACCTTATTTGATAGTCGCCTGAGGGCGGCTTCACACTTTTTTTGATCACAATCGGGCTTTGACCAACTGTGACCCGCAAAGCTCCTTCGGTTGGCATAAGTTCGCTAGCCTGGCCGCTGAGCTCGATTCTGGAGGCAGGAACGTTAATCGGTAAAGAGACGGTCGTCTCCTGCCCTGTTGTCCAGAGCGCGTAGACATCATCCTGGCCTTTGTTAAACCTATAGCACCAAAGCTCATCACCCAGCTCGAGCTTTTCCGCCTGTAGAAAGCCGCCGAGTTCTCGGCAGATGACGGCCAGCGCTCCGTAGGCGGGTTTCAGGGAATAATCTTTGCGGATAATCCCGAAATTATCTTCGTTATAGTAAGGATCAGTACCGTCATTCTGAAGATCGTACCAGAAAACCGCGTCCACTTTTCCGGATGCCAGGAGCAACGCATACGTGCGGGCCAGATAAACGGCCTGAGTCTGTTCGCTGACGCCTCTGGCTCCCTG
>DIPB01000115.1:1410-3952 GCA_002426275.1 Firmicutes bacterium UBA5499 | reverse complement strand
AGTCCGCGCAGCTCATCCAGCTTTCCCAGTAAGTCGCCGGCTTCCGGACTGTTTGGATAACAATAAGGATGGACGGACACAGCGTCCAGATAATCGCCGCCTCCGGCCTCGAAGACGGCCGCTATGAACTCAGACCTAATCCCCGCGGTTACGCAGCCGATCACAGTGGCTGCCGGATCGATCTCTTTGATGATCCTGTAGGCTGTCTGCAAAATGGGAACGTAATGCTGGGCTTTTTCAACTTGAGTCCACGTTTTCTGATCATCTCGCAGGCCCATGCCGCCGTCAAACTCATTCCAGATTTCCCAATGTTTCACGCTCCCGTGGTAGCGGCTCACAACCTGCCGCACGTAATTGCCCCAGGCCGCAAGCTGCTCTTCCGTCTGCGGCGCTCCGCCGCCGTAGAGAGGATTGCCGAAGTTCAGCTCCAATAGAACCTTCATTCCCTGCTTGCCCGCTTCATTAATGTAGGCGTCGAACACTGCGGGAAACTTAAACTCTCCTTTTGCTTTTTCGATAGTTCCCCAATAAACTTCATCGCGAATCATCTGGACGCCCGCTCTGGCCGCCAGCTGGACATTATCCGGCAGCTTCCCTTTGCCGTGGGCGTAATGAGTCTGCACTCCGGTATACGGCTTTCTGAGCAGCACGGGCTCTTGGGGTTCGGAGACCATCACGTCCGCGGCCGGCCCGGCTAGCTGCAGTTCCCCCCGTTTAAGCAGCGCCCGCACTCTGTACAAGCCGGCCGACAGGGCTCCTAAATCCCAACCGCCTGTCACAGGCTCGCCAACAGACACAGTTATTTTGAGCTCACGGTACGGCTGGGTTCGCCACAACTCCAAAACGACGTCGAGCGTTTGCGGTTTGACGGCGGAGAATGCATATTGCGCCTTTACGCTCTCGGTAGTGAAAAACACGCCGCCTTGCAACTGCATTTGCACCGCGTCGCAGACCAGGGAATCCAAATAGATCTGGCCGCCGCCTGCCGCAGGATACACCAGAAGACCGCGGAAGAAGAGCGGCAAATTCATGGTCTGATCTGTCTCAACGCCTGCGGCCTCTTCCCAGCTGCCGCTGAGCTTAAGCCACTGGCCGAAAACAGACCTGCCAATGGGCAGCCGGAACTCTTTTCCCAGGCTGTCCGCCAGCAGAAAGCAGCCGCGCTGGAAGGCGCCGCAGGCGTAAACCGAAAACTCCAGGGGAATGTCAGAGAGCAAGATGCTGTGCTTTGGCGCAATCGTCAGGGCGCCGCCTGACGGCAGATCCTGATATTCTATCCGCAGCGAGCGGCTGCCGCTATGAGCAAAGTCTGCAATAGACGCCTGCCCGCTGCCTGCCGTTGTCTGCACAAGCCAGCCGAGCTCATCGGTTTCGAAGCCTTCCTGCAGCGCGGTAGGTTGTTTGATGAACCCCTGACGCAGGTCTCGGACGTAAATCCTTCCCGTTCCCACAAAGCTCCGCGCCTTGCTTTCCAGCAAAAAACCGTGAAAATAGCAGGGACCCGTTGGCAACCTTTCGCCGTCTCCGCCCCAGCTGGTATCAGGGGCTCTCAGATTAACGCTTACCTCGCGCCAGCCAAGCCAATTGAGGGTAGCGAACGTATATTGAAGATATTTGCCCGTGCTGTCTACAAGCCGCAGCCGCAGCGCGTGTCCCGAGCCGTCGCCGTAAACGTTCAAAATTAGCAGCTCAGCTTCTTCGTCCAGGTCAATGCGCTTAATATATTGACAGTTATTATAGCCTGTGGCGACGCCCAGGAAATCATAGTTTAATGCCGCAACCGTATCTCCCGCGGCCGCGGGATCGGCGGCCGCCTCAATAGCTGTGGCAGGGCCACGGTTATCTCCGCCCACAGTCCAGCCTGCCGCTGAAGACAGGGGATCCAACAGCTCTCGAATCTCATCCTCGCCCGCTTCGCAGAGCGTAGTCCCCAAGCACAGCGACAATAATAACAGCGCGCACAACTTGAGATGTTTCTCCATGCTAGCCTCCATTGCCTGCGAAAACTGCCGTTTGGATTAACGCAAACACAAAATCGGTTTAGAGAGCGCTACTTCCCCGCCGGCAGCGAGATTGAACGCTTCCAGACGCAAGAGATACGGTCCTGCAGCCACCGTCCGTCCCTTGGCGTCGCGCCCGTCCCAGACGACCACTTGATCGCCGCCAGCGAGCGAGCCGAGATCAAACTTTTTGATCACTGAGCCGGCCAAATTATAGATCACGATTCTCACTTCCGCCGGTTGCCGCAGGGTAAAGGCGATGGCGAGCTGACTGCGCAGTCCTTGAAGATTCATCGGATTTGGCCCGGCCGTAAAATTGCTGACGCTGAACTCGTCGGTGTTAAGTGACGTAACGGCGAACGCCGCCTCTGTGACTGCCGACTCGTTATTGGCCTTATCCACCGCTTTGATTTTCAGATTGTGTTCGCCTTCCGCCAAAGGTTCTGTAAGCGTATATGAGGTATCTGAGAGCGTAATCCATGTTTCCGCGCCGTCTAGCGTCAACCGATAGCTCACCGCATCCGCCACGGCTTTCCATTGCA
>DIPB01000115.1:0-1178 GCA_002426275.1 Firmicutes bacterium UBA5499 | reverse complement strand
TTACTGTATACGCGTAAATTCCGTCCGCAGCCCACGCTCCCTCCTGATCCTTGCCGTCCCAGGTCAATGTCAGCTCTTGATCCACAGCTTGGAACTCCTCTTCGGCTGTGAAGACTATCTGCCCCGCAGCGTCCTTGATTTCCAGCCTGGAGGTTGTGCCCGCGGAAGGAAAGAGGCTCACGCGCAAGGCGGACTTTCCTCCCTGCTGGTTTTGTGGCGAAATAATTTTAGGATTTTCCACTCGCACAAGCCCGTATAAAAACTCGGGATCATAGTCGACAAATACGGAATCCGACGGTTCCCCGGGATTGCCCAAAGCATCGTAAGCGACTACCCACAGTTCATTGACGGCTTCGCTGGATAAAGGGGCTTGGCAGCTGAAGCTTCCGTCCTGCTGTACGCTGACGCCGGAGGTCACTGTCTCTTCCGTCCCATTGACGCGCCTTTTAACAGACACAGTCGCTGTCTTCTCCGGCTCCAGTTGCACGACGCCCTGTACGTTTATGAAATCGCGGTTGTTCTTGAGCGTTTCGCCTTCTGCCGGGAGCGGATAGGTGAGGGTTACTCCGGGTCCGTGATTGACGACCTCAACGGTGAGATCTTTTGTGGCCGTGGCCTCGCCGTCTGCTATGGTCAACCTTAAAGTGTATGTTCCCTCCGGCGCCGGTTCGCCGTTGATTTTCCCGTCCCACTGGCAGCTGCCGCTCTTAGCGGGAATCGGCTCCTGGTCCAAAAGCGTCCGCAGCAGTTCATTCTGTGCATTATATACTGCCAGCGTCGCTAAAGAGCCGGTTGTCAGCTGAAAGTCCAGCTGTACGTTTTGCGATAACGAGGCTGAAATAGCTGTTTTGTCTGCCTGAAACGACACAATCGCCGGAACGGGCCGCAGAGTGAGATCGTCGATCCAGACAGTGCCGGTCACATTTGAGACTAAGGTAAGTATTATTCGGGCGCGTCCTGTGGAAGGATTTGGTTTCTGCAGTCTCACAGTATATTTCGTCCAATCCTCCGTGCCGCCGGTATTGATTAGTTCTTTCGTTCCTGTCCACCAACCCAGAGCTGTATCCACAACGGGAGTGATCTGGATAAGAGACACATTAAAGCAAAGCGGAGAAGAAAGAGCCTCAGATTTAATCCAACAGCTCAATTCATATTCCGCTTGAGGATCAATGGGAATA
>DIPB01000031.1:511-6333 GCA_002426275.1 Firmicutes bacterium UBA5499 | reverse complement strand
GCCTGTTCCTCGCCTTCACGGGCGCTCTGTGCGGCTTTTTCATAGTTCGCGACCGTTTCCTCCAGTGCTTTGCGCTCCTGCTCGTAATCGGCTGACAGGGCGGCGAAGCGCTCGTTTGTGATGGCTCCCGCCGCGTTCTGCTCCAGCAGCTTCTTGAGGATACCGTCCAGCGCCGTAAGGCGCTTTTCGCATTTCTCGGCCTCTTTTTTCCGGCTCTGAAGCTGCTTGACGCTCTGCTCAGTTTTGGCCTCCTTTAGCGTCTTCAGGTACTGTCCATGGTAGAGATACGCATACCGGGCCTGCCTGCGGATATCGTCCAGAACAACGGTACTGAGCTGATCCAGGGTGATGTAGTGGCTGGAACAGTATTCCTTGCCGTGGCGCATGTAATACCAGCATTTGTACTGCCCGCCGTCCGGCTTTGTCTTGCGATGAACGGCCGAGAAGGAAAGGGCACTGCCACAGTCTGAGCAGTGGAGAAGTCCTGCAAACATCTGCGGCTCTCCATCCTTTTGCGCTCTGCGTCTGGATTCCATTTGTTTATGAACGATTTCCCATTGCTCCGTGCTGACCAGCGGCTCATGCGTATGTTCCACCACAATCCAATCCTCCCTGGCTTTTTTCTCCATTTTCCCGTTCATGACCTTGCTGCCCACCCGGTTGTGGGCGACGCAGCCCAGATAGACGGGATTGTTCAGGATGGACTGGATGGACGTCACATGCCACTGCGTACCCTGTTTCCAGTAGTCGCTGTGATAATAGTCCGGGTTTTTCTGGTTGAAGTAGGTCAGCGGATTAGGGATGCCCTCGACGTGGAGCGTTCGGGCAATCTTGTTATAGCCCGCCCCGTGGGCCGCCATGTCAAAAATGCGCTGGACGATCGCCGCCGCATCCTCGTCTACAATCAGGTGATGCCGGTCGGCGGGATCTTTGACGTACCCGTAAGGAGCTTTGGCGGCAAGGTACATCCCCTGTTTGGCGCGGGCTTTTTTCGCGTCCCTGGTTTTGGTGGAAATATCACGGGCGTAGAAGTCGTTCATCATGTTCAAAATTGGAACGCTCAGATTGTAAGCTCCGTTGGCGCTGTCCACCGAGTTGCCAGGTGCGATGAACCGGATGTTTTTACGGATAAAGTAATTATCCAGGTACATTCCGGACTCATAATAGTTTCGGCCGAAACGGCTCAGATCCTTGCAGATCACGGTATTGATGGTTCCGGATTCGATGGCATCCAGCATTCGCCGGAAATCCGGACGGTCGAATGAAGTTCCGCTCACTCCGTCGTCAATAAAGTAATCCACGATATGAAATCCGTGCTGATGGCAGTAGTCCGTCAGCATTGCTTTCTGGGTTTGGATGCTTTCGCTTTCGTCTGTATCGGGGTCATCTACGGAAAGCCGGCAATAAACGCCGGCGTTGACTGTTGCCTGCATAACGCTCCTTTCCCGGACTCAATATTGCCCCATGTGTCGGGGCCGCCTGTTCGCAACAGCAACCTGTCTGTATGTCCAACATACCACACTCGCGGCCCCAAAGCTATTGAAATATCAGGTCAAATCCGTATTTTTATTCTCGGGTTCGTCCGTCTGTTCCAGATCTTCGATCATCAGCTCGCCCAGTTTCGGGACGATGGTTTCCCAGCCGCAGAAGTGGCTGATTACGCAGAAATTCACTTTATTGATTTCTACGGTATGCGCGGTTTTTTCCACAGGTAAAATCACGCCGTCGACCCTATCCAGCGCTTCTAAAAATTGATTTTTATCCATTGGCTTCTTCCTCCTTATCGTCTCGTCATGGCAAACTTCCAATATATGTCTCATCTGCCGTGATTTCGCCGCAAACGGGCCCTGACCCCGCTCGCAACCCCACAGGATTTTCCGAATTCATGCGGAAATTTCGGCATCCGTCGGTTCTGCAACCCCGAAGCCAACCCCAAGGGGCATTTTCCGACCCCGCTGAGAAAAGCCCTTCGACCCGCATTGCGGGGCGATGTAAGCCGGAGCGAGGGGCGCTTACGACCCCGCTCCTTTAACCAGCATCATTTTCAACCCCATGGTTCACCTTCAGTATCATCAGAGAAAATAAAAGCGCTCGTTTTCTCGTGCAATAAAGACACCTGAGAGAATTTTGGGCTTTCATCTGCCCCAACGCGAGGCGTTTCCTCTCTCGACGAGAAGCAAATGCCGCCCTTGTATGAATAACGCAACACAGCCGCACACAGGCAGCAACAACGGAGGATTCTCTTTTTTTCTTTCTGATGTTAAAGCTTGTTATACTGGGCAGTTAGCATTCTTCTTATTGTTTCCTATCCGTCTGTCAGACAGGGGATGGTCCACCATGACCCGAGGGACTGTCCGCCAGGCAACTGGCTGCCTGGAACACATAAGTATTGTTGATCTGCCTGCCGCCATTAAAATTATGCTGTACTCTGATTAGTCCGCGAGCTTCGAGCAACTTCAACGCTTTGCTCGCCGAACTGACCGCGATGCCGCAGGCTTCCGCAATGGTACGCTTGCTGGGATAGCACCCCCGTTCCCGGCTGTTACAGCGGAGCAGGTAGCAATAGACATAAAAAGCGATGGGCGGCAGCTTGTACCGGAACACATCGTTGTCCACCATAAAGAAATTTCTACGCTTCATTGAAAATACACATCCTTCCTAATCTGCTTGTACGGATAGCGACAGCAAAACCGTTTTGCCAGCAGGCATGTCTTAAAGGCTCTCCACTGTGTAGGCAGCGGAACCGCACATTTTATAACCATCTGGCTCACTAATTTTGTTTTGATTTGAACTCATCGCTCTTAAACTGGAGAAAGTCTCTCTACTCTTTTACCCGTCGGGATTAAGTGTTGAGCGGTTTTTTTGTGAAAACCAAGAAATTTCAGATAGGCGTACAAACAGTTGGGTAGATAATTGTTAAAAATGTCCATGGTAGAAATTTTTATAGGCTGGTGATGACAATAGGCAACGGAAATGTTAGCCATGATGGTATACGTTTGGCTAAGCATAAAAAAAGTTATGACATCATGGTATACTTTGAGTTTTAAAGTGAGCCATGTTGGTGCATTTCCTTATTGTTTTTCTTTCGCTGGGCGAAAACTTGCACCAAGTTGGTGCAAAAAAGACAACCGAGGCAATTGCCATACCCCGGCTATCTCTCCGGCGTTATTACTTTTCCAAGAGCTTGCATAATTTCTTCAGGATTTTGCTTTTCCGGTAGTGAAACGTCATCGGCGGAATCCCTGTTTCCGCCGACAACTGGCGTTCGCCTTTGTTATGGAAAAACAGTTCACGAATCAAACTCCGCTCTTCCAATGGAAGTGTTCGAATACAAGCCATCATCCGTTCGATCATCACAGCGGTTATCTCCCTTTGCGTGATCTGATTGTCGTTGAGATATAAAATCATAACATAATAGATGCTTGTCAGCAGCGTCCCGATGAGGCTCGGCACACCAAATACCTTTGATATCGTCGCCAATCTCACCTCCAAGGATAAAAAGCAAAAAGAGCTCCGCCGCCAGTATTGCCTGGACGGCGGAGCCATGGTGAAGCCGCGCGAGATGCTGCGGCAGTTTTATGAGGAGAACTATACCCATCAGGAGCAGTTCCGCTCCGCTTGGGAGGCGCTGAATAAGGCGGAGAAGAAAAGCTGGGCAGATCGCCAGGCATACGAGCAGGCCAAAGCGGATTTATTTGTCTTGGCTGGATGGTCAACTTAGCTACGCAAAGCAGATTCATATTGATAATGACAGCTGTATGGAAGAATCTTGAAGTGCAAGAGAGGGAGCGGCAATGACCAACTCCTCATTTTGCTTCTGCATAGCTCATAATGTCGATCTTGTTTCCGCCTTCGTACATATACTTGGCATAAATGACTATATTCTCGCCGCTAACCTTATTTTTTAATTCCTTTCGCCTCTATCTCATTTCTGGGCGTTTCGCGACTCTATCTTTATTGTAGTAATTCATTGACATGAAATAATAGATGTAGTATCATATATTTAGTTGATACTACATCTATTATTAGGCGGGAAGTGTGAAGGATGGACAGTACAAGGCGGCAAATAACAAAAATTGCGCGCGAGGTAAGTAAATTTACCGTGCGAATGCTGAAAACAGACGGCGTCGGCACGGCGGAATATGATTTTATCCATGCGGTGCGGAAAAACCCCGGCATCACTCAGGCGGCGCTGCGGGAGCTTCTCACACTGGACAAGGGTGCGGCCGCGCGCCGCGCGGCGAGCCTGGAGACGAAGGGATATCTCATCCGCAAGCCCAACCCGGAGGATGGGCGCAGTCAGCTTCTATACGCGACGGAAAAGGCGGACAGCCTGAAAAGCTCCAAAGCCTCCGTGGAGGCGCTGTATTACGAATGGCTGGAAGAAGCTCTCACCCCGGAGGACAACGAGGAATTCTGCCGTATTCTGAATATGCTCTACGCCCGTTCCAAGGCCGAGAGCAAGGCGGGCTTTCCAAACCTGACCCGGCGGTTTTTGGAGGGGACGGGCAAAAATGAGCCATCAGCGGATTGAAAAGGTCCCGCAGCCGGACCGCGTCTGGTCCTACTTCCGATTAGAAGCAAGGCCGCTTGCACTTGTTACGGTCTCTGGCATTCTCTATAACGTGGGAATGGTGGCAGGGCCATATTTCGAGGGACAGCTTGCGCAGTGCCTCTTTGATATCATGAAGGGTTACAGGACTGTGTCCGCCATGGTATCACTGGCGGCGTTGTATGTCTCCGTGATCCTGTTCGTGCAAGCCATGCGGGCGGTCAAACGCTTCGGTGTGCGCCGGTTCGCCAACGACACGAGCCGCAATATGCGCCATATGCTTTACAACAGTCTTGTTCACATGAGCCGGGAGGAACTGGAAAAAGAAGAACTTGGTTCTGTCATGACGAAAGCTGTGGCAGACGTGGACGCATGCGTGGAGGGAATGCGAAAATTCACAACCGAGGTCTTTGACACCGGCGTGGTACTTGTGGCGTATACTGTCATGCTGTTTTCTTACGATTGGCGTCTGGCACTGCTCTCTTGCGCGTTTACGCCCTTCGCCTACCTCATCGCCGGGTACCTGAAGGGACGGGTTGCTCAAAGCAGCGCCTCCTACAAGAAAAGTGCCGGCCGCTTAAACGGGGCCACGATGGATCGCGTCTCCAACGCCGTGACCTATAGGGTCTACGGCTGTGAGCAGAACCGGGACGCCGCTTACGAGGCGCGGTTGGGCGATTACGAAAAACGCGCTGTTGCGGCCAATCTCTGGGAAAACACAATGCAGCCGCTCTACAACATCATATCCATGTGCGGCGCTGTGCTGATTTTGTATCTGGGCGCGCGGAACGTGCTGGGCACGGGGTGGAAAAGCTGGGACATCGCCGCTTTCACCACCTTTCTCTCCTGCTTCACAAAAATGGCTCTCAAATCCTCTCATGCGGCCAAGCTTTTCAATGCCGTCCAGAAGGCCCAGGTGTCCTGGGCACGCATCAAGCCGCTGATGAAAGCGTACATAGGGCCGGACGCCGTATCCCAGCCGGATACCGCAAAGTCCGCAGCGTTGACGCTTTCCGGCGTATCCGTGGGCTGGCCGGATGGAGAAACCGTACTGAGGGACATTTCCTTTTCTGCCCGCCCGGGACAGATCATTGGAGTAACGGGGCCTGTGGCCTGCGGAAAATCCACGCTGGGAAAGGCATTTATCGGTGAAGCCCCTTACTGCGGCAGCATCCGCGTGGCCGGGCGGGAGCTCAGGGATCTGAGTCCCTGCGAGCGCAGCCGTCTGATCTCCTATATGGGGCACGAGCCGGAACTGATCAGCGACACG
>DIPB01000031.1:0-123 GCA_002426275.1 Firmicutes bacterium UBA5499 | reverse complement strand
TCCCACCGACTGTATCAATTCCCCACATTTGACCGGGTGCTGTTTTTGCGCTGCGGCAGGGGCGTTTTCTCCACCCATGAGAAACTCCTGCGGGAGAATTCCGATTATGCAAAGCTTTATTCG